>JAIROO010000295.1 GCA_031257535.1 Deltaproteobacteria bacterium | reverse complement strand
AATTGATCCGTCTAACGACGACTACTGGATTTGGCCCGGGCGGGTTTTTTCAGCGGGGATTTAGCGCTTTTGGCCGCTTTTTGGCTACTAACTCGGGCTTTGCTTTTGCCTTTAGCTCGGTATTTTCGGTAATGTTTGGATTTGATTTTTTTGGTTCCGCCGTAGATGTTGGCGGGTTTGGGGAGATTGTCGCCTCGTTCGGATAAGGCCTGTTTGACGGCCCCGTTAGTGGCTTCGGTCTTGATCTCTTCGGACAAGGGCGCGGCTTTGGGGTCGTCGATAAAGCGGCGGCCACCCACGAAGGAGGGCCCGTTTTCCGGGTCAAAGGCCGCGGCTTCGGTTACGCCGTTATGGGTTTTAGAGGCCAAAATAAAGTTACCGTTGCCCGCGTAGACGCCCACGGTGTAGCCCGTCTCTTTGGGCGACCGATAAACCAAAACGTCCCCGGGCCGTAACTCGTCGCGGGCCACGGCTTGGCCAGCGCCGACTAGGGCTTGGGTCTCGGTGGGAATCCTAATTCCTTCTTGGGCGAAGAGCCAGTTGACGAAGCCCGCGTCGTCAAAACCCGAGGTCGGAGTCCGGCCGCCCGTCCGGTAAGGTCGACCGGTCTGGCTGTAGGCTTTGGTTAAAAGACGGTTGGTCAGGCCCTGGCTCATCCTTAGATAACGGGTCGAGCGGGGGGCTTGGTCGTAATCTAAGGCCGCGAATCGGTCGGTCACGTTTATAGTCGAGCGTTGGGGCAAGCGACCATACTTAGCCAAAAAGTCGGCCCCCGCCAAGCCAGTGGTTAAATCTCCGGTTAAGCCTTTGGTGACTTTGGTAAAATTTATGAGTTCCGGCTCGGCCGCCAATTCTTCCATCGAGTCCAGAGCCATCGACTCCAAATCCGGCGAGGCCAGCCCAGCCGAGGTCGCTTCGCTCGCGGCTATGGTTTTAGGGGCCGGAGACGTTTGGGCGTTTAAGGCCTTTTTTAAGGATTTAGCGGCTGGGGCGGTCAAGTTGACTTTATTGGCGCGCGAGGTATTTTTAGGGGTGGCTGTAGCTTTTTGGGCGGAGGCGGCGCTAGGGCTTTTCTTGGCCGTGGCCTTAAGCTTAGTCGTCTTTTTAGCCGTGGCCTTTTTAGCCACGGATTTTTTAGCGGCCGTTTTTTTGGTGGCCGTTTTTTTGACCGTGGCTTTAATAGGTTTCGCGTAAGCGGCGGAAAAAGCGCCATCTGTTAGACAGACGGGCAGGAGCAGTAAAGAACAAACCAGCGAAAGGCTTAACCAGGTCAAAGAGGAGCGGGTGACCGGGCTGTGGGCCTTGGGTTTTAGCATGCCTGCCTCCTTCAACGGGAAAAACTATATTATTAAGAACTTAAAATGAAGCTCAAACCCGAAGAGAAAAAATTAGAAAAAACGCGGACCTGCAGATTATAAATCTTTTTAGAAAAATTTCAAGAGAAATCTGAATTTTTCTATTTTTTTCGATTGACCTAAAGCCTATGGCCCTCTTAACCTAAACCTTATGGAGCGTCCTTTAAGTACCTCTTTAGGCTTAACTAATAATGATCTGGTCTTGGTTAAGTCAGAATAATTATTTAACGTCCAAATTTATAGCTTAAAACAAGTATATAAGTCGTTTGACTTAAGTTTTTTTGAGACGTTTTAATGTTTATATTTTATATTATATTATTTTTTGTTCTAAATTTATGTTTAATGTTTATATAACTATATTTTTATTAAAAATATTTATTTATTTTGTTTATTGGCAATAATATAATAATAGATTTATGATAAAAATTTATTCACGTATATTTATAAATTTTTTATTATAAATAAATAAAAATTGTATACTATCGTTATAGAAAAATAAAAAATAATATTCTTAATAAGTTAATTCATTTTACTTTTATCATCTAAGGAAGTCAGATTATTTCCCAATTTTCGCGCCAAAAGCGCGAGTAAAAGAATCAAAAAAGCTCTTAGGAACCCCACCGCCGCGGCCAAAACGTTCGCTTGGCCCCTTGGCCGCCTGACCTTTCGCTCTTGACTTTTAAAGGGAAATAGGGGATATTTTGCCTTAAACTCACTTATTGGCCGTCGAAAAGATCTGGTCCTTTAAATTTGTCGCTTGAAATATTCAGTGTTTTTTAGGGATTTTTATTGACCCGTTGTTAAGACTGTTATTTTTAATTATAAGCCACTTATATTTTTTATTGCGAGTTAAATTTGTTCATTGTATTTTAACCATAATGTCTGAAATTACTCGATATTGAACGTAGTTATATCTGTTAATTTGATTATTTTGTTCACTATTAATGTTGTTTAATTTTATAAAATTGAGTTCAAGGCCCTTAAATAATTTTTGAGCTTAGTTTCGCGTTTTTTTCCTTTTTGTTTTGTTCGTTTTTTTCGCCATTCGCTTTTCGTCTTGTTCGCGTTATTCGCCAAATTCGCTTTTCGTCTTGTTCGCGTTTTTCGCCATTGGCTTTTCGTCATTCGCTTTATTCAACTTGTTCGCTTTTTTCGACTTATTCGTTTTTTTCTAAAAACTCCCCGCCCTGGCTTTAAAGCTTAGGGGGCGAGACCAGGCCTACTTAAACGTTCGCGAGCTTTTTAACGTCGCCGACTAGCCAAAAAAGGCTTTTTTTTGGTTTTTCGCCTCGCTTGTCAGGAAAAAATATGGGCCGATTGAAACCAGTCATCAAGACCGTCGAGGAAAAATGCGTTAATTGCCACCGTTGTATCGCCGCTTGTCCAGTCAAGTTCGCGAACGACGCCACCGACGGCAAGGTCGTCAAGGTCGTGGACGACTTATGTATCGGCTGCGGCCATTGCGTTTACGCCTGTCAGCACAACGCCCGGATTGGGCTCGACGATATGGCCCTTTTTCAGAGAGATCTGGCCAATAACGTTAAGATGATCGCCATCGTGGCCCCGGCCGTGGCCTCGACTTTTCCCGACCAGTACTTAAATTTTAACGGTTGGCTGCGCTCTTTAGGGGTTGAGGCCATTTTTGA
The DNA here is from genome assembly GCA_031257535.1 of Deltaproteobacteria bacterium. Lineage (GTDB taxonomy): Bacteria > Desulfobacterota > Desulfarculia > Adiutricales > Adiutricaceae > JAIROO01. Next base: position 1,609 of record JAIROO010000295.1, on the reverse strand, counting down.
CGTTAGTTTTGGGGCTGAGTTAACCATTAAAAGCTATTACGAGTTTATTAAACGGGAAATGCCCGTGACCGTTTTAGCCCAGCCTTGTCCGGCTATCGTCACCTACTGCGAGGTCTATAAACCCGAGCTTTTACGGCACTTAGCCCCTTGCGATAGCCCGATGCTCCACAGCATTAAGATGATCCGGCGTTTTTTCCCCAAGTATCAGGCCCACCAGATCGCGGTCATGTCCCCTTGTTACGCCAAAAAAAGGGAGTTTGACGAGACCGGGTTAGGGGATTACAACGTCACCTTTCACAGCCTTTTGGATTATATTCGCGACAATAGTATCGATCTTTCGGCCTACCCTAAGGTTTATTACGAAGGGGCGTTGGCCGAGCGGGCCGTTCTCTTCCCGACTCCCGGGGGCTTAATGAAGACCTTGGAGCGCTATAACGCCAACGCCACCAGTTTTACCCGGAAAATCGAAGGGCCGGGCCTAGTTTACGAGTACCTAGAAACCTTAGGTCAGTCGATCCAGGCTGGGGTGGCGCCTTTATTGATTGACGCCTTAAACTGCGAGTGCGGTTGCGCGGGCGGCACGGGGGTCCCGGGCATTCACGAGCGGACTTTCGACGAGTTAGAGTTTAAAGTCAAAGAAAGGGATCAGAAGCTAAGGCGATATTTTCAGTCGAAAACGAAAAAACAAAGCTTTTTTAAGCGCAAGCCCAAAAACGTGGGCATTAACGATATCGTGGCCAGCTACTGGGCGCCGGGTTTATATGACCGAACTTACGTGGATCACTCGGCTAATTTTCGCGATTCCAAGGTCTCCCCATTGGAGCGGACGGAGATTATCCACCGCTTAGGCAAAGACTCGGATGGAGACTTTTTTAACTGCTCTGGCTGTGGTTACAACTCCTGCGAGAAGATGATTACGGCCATTCATCTCCACGTCAATACCCCGGACAATTGCCAGCACTATCTTCTTAAGCGTTTAAGCCAGGGCCGGGAGCACGTGGACAAGATCAACTCGATTTCCCACTTAAACCACCAGTCCGTGGTCGAGGCCGAGGAAACTATCCACCGCATGTCTGACGCCATGGTTGAGATCGACGGCTTGACCAACAAGATCGTCGGCATTCTCAAATCGATTGAGGACATCTCCTTTCAAACGAATATCTTGGCCTTAAACGCGGCCGTGGAAGCCGCCCGAGCCGGCGAGTATGGGGCTGGGTTCGCGGTGGTGGCCGACGAGGTGCGCAACCTCGCGGTCAAAAGCGCCAACTCGGTTTTGGACACCCGGAAAATGATCGAGGTGACCCTCCAGAACGTGAAAAAAGGCGTCTCCAACTCCAAAGACGTGCAGGCCAAGTTTATCCAGATCCAGGAAAACTCTTCTTCCATTATGGAGATCGTCCAGGCCATAACTTCAGAAATGAAATAGCTATATTATGGCTATTTTTTTACTCTATTAAGACTATTTAGTCTGTTTTGACTACGCGTTTTTTTGGTTTTTTCGGCGAGCCTTGATTGATTTTTGAAGTTTTGGCGGGCTAACTAACCCTTAGCGTTATCTTTTTCCTAGCCTCTAAAAATAATTGGGGCTAAAATCTAGCGGCTAGATAAG
>JAIROO010000256.1 GCA_031257535.1 Deltaproteobacteria bacterium | reverse complement strand
TGCAAATGGTAAAATACATTGTGTCAAAGACCGTAAAAGCTTCCTTCTTCGTGACAGCTAAAATTAAAAATATTTTCTGGGCTTGGTATAAGTCTTCCTCGGCTTACTACGGGTTTACTTAGGCGCGGGTTACGGTTGGCGGGTTACGGAGGCCGTGTCCTTAGACCTCTACGGCAAATACTTCTGGACCCGGCGGAAAGGCGACGACGTCGCCTTGTCCACCGGGGAGCGGCTTCAATTTATGGACGCTGACTCATCTCGTTTCCGTCTAGGCGGTCGTCTGGCTTATAAGGCGAGCGACCGGGTCAGCCCTTACGTTGGCGCGGCCTTTGCAAAGGAGTTCGACGGTAAGGCTAGGGCGAAAAGCGATGGCGTTGACCTTGACGCGCCCTCCATAAAGGGCAATACGGGCCTTGGCGAGATAGGCTTAACTTTTCGGCCTTCGGTCGAATGGCCTTTATATTTTGATTGAGGGGCCCAAGGATATGTGGGTCAAAGGGAAGGGGTGACTTTCTCCTTACAGGCGCGGTTTGAGTTCTGAGGAAAGATCGCCCTGGACCCAAAGCGCGGTTTTCAGTTCAGAGGAAAAATCGCCAGAGGTAACCCCAAAAAGCGGCTCGCGAGCGCGCGAGCCGCTTTTTGGCTCGACCGGCCATAATCTTCGCTTTGGCCAGCGGCCGGCGAGACGCTCACCGATCTTAAGACCGGAAAAATTGTTTGTTTTCCGGTTAAAACTGGCTAAGCCAAAAGAGGCCTTAGCGGGGGAGAGCGACGTTTTTAAAAAGGGCGGGGCTTTTAAGGCCGTAAAATCGCCAAAAAACCCAGAACGTCTACGCGTTTTCCCCAAGAGTTTAGCGCGTCATGACCTACGCCAACCTCTCTAAAACTTTTGAAAAATTTGCCAGCCGAGGGAAAGACTTACGCGCCAAAAAGGCCAAAAAACGCCTAAAGTAAAATTTGGCGACATTTCGGTCAAATTCGAAAGCTTACGCGAAGATTTACCTTTAAACGCCAAAGTCGAGGCCGCGTTGGCGAGTCGTGGGCGCGGTGAAGGCGAATAAGTAAATCTCGTAGTTTGGTTAAGATTAGGGGTCGGTTTATTAAAAGGGGGGGGCGTTTTTTTAAGGGCGGCGATTTTTACCCTATTTAGGGCCTTGGATTAGCTTAAATAGTTGGCCGTGATTTTGCTTTTCTTCTTTTGTGGGTCAAGAATTGGCCAACGCTACCTGACAGGAGAAGCTACCATGAGCCTAGTAGACGCCGCCGAGTTTTCGGATTTATACCATTTTGAGTTGGTCGCCAAGATTTTGGCCAACGAGCTGGCTCAGATCCAGTTGGCCGCCGAGCCTTTGGACGTGGCGGAGACCTTAGAGACCTTATCTGAGGAGATGGAGGTCATGCCCGAGGTCATTGGCGACTGTCGGGCGGCCGCGGAGACTTTTGGCCAACTTGACACGACCTTGGACCGCATGTACTCCTTAGCTGACCGGGCCGTGGAAGTCGGAACTCGGGACCCTAAGATCTTAGGCCTTTTAAACGAAGAATTTTTTGGTTACGCCCAAATCGTGGCTCGGATCGCCGGGTCTTCTGATTTTGAAGGCCCGAGCCTATCTTTACTGACCGTGGCCGAAGCCAAGGTAGCCAGGCGAGTTTTAGGTTACTTAGCCGCGGCCCGGCATGAGTTTAACCGTCGTTTAGACGAGCAGCGGCGACGCATAAGCTTAGCCATGGAAGAAGCCATGGACTTAATAAGCTATATCCTGACCGAGGTGGAAGAAATTTCCTATTCCACTAAAACCGGGCTCGCGGAAATCTTAGAGCGGTTAACCGAGCTAGGGGCGACCATGGCCAAACCCGTTGAGACCACGCCCTATAAGTGGCTCAATTAAAAACCACAAGCCTCTCCTTTGGCCGTAAAAAAAACGGGTGTTTTAAACTTAACGCGCTCGTTTAGGCTCTTTGGCCGGGGCTTAACGCCTAAATATCCAATCGTCATTGGTGATTTAGGTTAATTTGGGGTTTTTAATTTTTTTACTGGGGCTAAACTCGCGGGCGAAACTTTACGCTTCAAAAAGATCGCGACTAAAGGCGAAGAACTTTGACTAAAAGGCTTTTTGCTTATCGCCTTAAGACGTTTTTCTGGCGATCGTCTTAAGACTTTTTTTGTTGTCGCCCAAAGACGCTTTTTTAGGCTTTTCGCGTCTTAACTCTAATTAGTCAAGCCTAAAATTTGGCGACTTTTAAAGTATTAGGGTAAATTAAAAAAACAGGCCTAAGCCCGTTAACTTTAAAGGTAGCTATTAAAAATAATAAAAAGACGCGTTGTTTAGGAAAAAAATGATTTAGCCTTATTTAACCTTGGTCAAGTGAAAAGGTTTAGGAAAAAGCTCTCAAAGGCTAAAGTAACCCTAATAAACCGACTTTTTGTTAGTCTTAGAGTCATTTTTAAAGTCTAAAAAGGTATTATTTAGGTTAAAATTTTATTAAAAAACGTTAAAGATTTAGGTTCGTTTAAAACGGGTGGCGATCTCGCGATAAGGTATAATGGTAACTGCCGGTCGGCCGTGCGGACAATAACCCCCGGCCGCGGTTTTCCGGGTGTCGCGGATGAGCTTTTCCATTTCCACTCGCGTTAGCCTTTGCCCAGCTTTGACGGCCGCCCGGCAAGCCAGGCTATCAAGCCAGGCGTCGCTCATTTCCTCTAAAATGCCAGATAAGCCAGCTCCCTCCAAATATTTGAGCCGACTTTGGGCTTTAGCTAGCATTTCTAATAAAGTCTCTCTCGCTAAATTTGAGTCTAAAATCTCCGGATAACCTTTTATCAAGTAAGTTTGCCCACCAAAGGGCTCTAACTCAAAGCCTAAATGGGCTAGACCAGGGTTTAAGGTGGCCACGGCTAGGATTTGGTGGGCCGAAAGCTCCACGGTCTCTGGAAAAAGGGTCATCTGGCAAGGTAACCCCCGGTCGGCTAAGACCTCTTTGAGTTGGTTAAAGAGGATCCGCTCGTGGGCCGCGTGCTGGTCAATAATTTTTAAGCCGTCCGCGCACTCAACGAGGATATAACTTTGATTTAGCTGGCCAATGAGCTTATCTCGCCAAGGCTCCCATAGTCTGGGCTCGGGCGCGGTTACCGGGTGGACAAGGTCTTGGTCGGGTTCGGGCTCTTTGGCCGAGGCGCTAGTCTTTGGCTCCGGCTCGAAAACTCCGGCGGCGAGTTCAGGCGGCTCCGGGGCTGGATTCGCGTCTTCCGCGTTTGGCTTAGGCCGATTAGGAGCGAAGTTAAGTAAGGGCTCGTTGACCTCAAACTCGGGCTCCATCCACGGCGGATGTAAGGGCTGGGCCTTGGGTAAGTCTTGGGGGACGAAAGGGGGTAACCTATTCGGTCCCCGGGAGCCCTTGTTTTGGCCTTTGGGGTCGCCGCGGTTGGGAAACCCATAGTCGGGTTGACTAGGGTCGCCAGCGGGATAAGTAATCCTAGGGGGCGGACTAAGGGAGTTAGAGTCCAGATCTTGGGCGTTTGGCCGCTCCGCTCCTAAGTCGTCCAAAGGCGCGAGAGGGGCTTTTGAGCTTTCAAAAAAAGCGACCGAGTTTTCGGGGGCTAAGGCCACTTTGGCCGTGACCTCGGCCAAGGCCGCGAAGATTAAGCCTGGCTCTCGGAAGCGGACTTCGGTTTTGGCCGGGTGGACGTTGACGTCCACCCGGCGAGGATCGAGGTCGACGTTAATGACCCCCGCTGGGTAGCGACCAGCGGGTAGGGCTCGGCCATAGCCTTGAATTATAGCTTTAGTTAAGAGGCGATCTTTAACTGGTCGCCCTAAGACGTAGAGAAAAAGAAGGGCCCCGGTTTTGGAGGACGCGTTAGGATCGGCCAACCAGCCGGTGATCTGAAGGTCCTCGACCTTATATTCGACGGGCCTTAAGCTTAAAGCCACGTTTTGACCCATGACCGCGGCCACGCGGGCTTTTTGGTCCTGGCGCTTTTCCACCGAGAATATGGTTTTATTGTTTTCTTTTAAAACTAGGCGGAGGTCCGGGCGGGCTAAGGCGTATCTTTGGGCCACGTCTAAAATGTGAGCCCTTTCCGTGGCCTCGGTTTTTAAGAATTTGCGACGGGCCGGGACGTTAAAGAAGAGGTCTTTGACCTCAACGGTCGAGCCTTGGTTAGCGGGGACTGGCTCGACTCCTAAAAAGCGTCCCCCTTCTAAGCGGATCCGGTGCCCAGGCCCGTCTGGAGTCGGTGAGCTAACAATGGCCAGACGGGCCACCGCCCCAATAGATGGTAAGGCTTCCCCTCTAAAACCCAAAGTCGAGATGCTAGCGAGGTCGCTATCGGCGTTGATTTTACTGGTCGCGTGCCGCTCTAAGCACAAAAAAAGCTCTTCTTTGTTTAGCCCACAGCCATCGTCGGCGACCCGGACCAGTTTTTTGCCGCCAGCCTCAAAGTCCACCTCTAAGCGGGTGGAGCCGGCGTCTAAGCTATTGTCCAAAAGCTCCTTTAAGATGGAGGCTGGCCTTTCCACCACTTCGCCGGCGGCGATTTGGTCGATGAGGTGGTCTGGTAAAAGTTTGATGCGGCTGGCCATAAAGGGCGGGTCCTAAAGTCAGACGTTTTTAGCCTAATTTTTTTTTGCGTTAGGCCAAAAAAATCCGGCTAAACTCTAAAGAGGGTTAGAGGGCTAAAAAATTACGAGCCCCCATTATAAAAGCTCTTGGCTTTTAACGCCACCTTTAGCCAGGACATATTATAAAAATAAAAGTCAAGTCGTTAGTCTATAAGTAGTAGCTTTTGTGTTAAATATGATAGTTTAAATTTTATTTAAACTAATAAATAGCCGACTTTATGACTTAGAAAATTTTATTTTTTTTAGGGGCTTTTTGGAAAAGGCGGGCTTAGCCCACTAAGGGAAAAGGCGGGCTAATCCAAGATATATTTTGGCTTGCCTTTATCAGCCTGTTTCATTAAATTATCTAAATTTTTAGATTTTTATATATTTAGACATGATCGTAACAAACTCAATAATAGCCTTTTGGTAGAAAAGAAGATTAAATTGACTTGTCTTTCGGATTCTCTTTGATTTTAAAGGACTTTACCAGGGTTACTCAACATAACCAGGGGACTCCACCAAAAAGCGAGAGATCCGCTTGGCCGATTTAATGGGAAGGAACTGGAAACAGAACGAATAAATCACCGCGATTTTGAGCGTCGACTATTTCTTGGAATCCCGGTTGGCGACCCTTAGGTACTGTTTTAGGGCTTTGAAGTGGCCTTGGGCGATGGCCTTTTGTAACCATATTAAGGCTTCGGCCTTGTTTTTAGTGACTCCTTTTCCTTGATAATAACAGTGAGCGAGGTTATATTGCGCGTCGGCGTGGCCTTGGTCCGCGGCCTTTTGATACCATTTTGCGGCTTCGGCCTCGTCTCGCGGCGCGCCTTCGCCGAGACGATAAGATTCACCAATGTAAAATTGCGCGTCGGCGTGGCCTTGGTCCGCGGCCTTTTGAAACCATTTTATGGCTTCTTCTTTGTCGTTAGGCGTGTCTTTTTCGTCGGAATAATACAGGCTACCAAGGTTAAACTGCGCGTCGACGTGACCTTGGTCCGCGGCCTTTTGATACAAATTTAAGGCTAGGGCCTTGTTTTCGGGCGCGCCTTCGCCGAAATCATAAATGACGCCCAGGTTAAACTGCGCTTCGGCCAGGCCTTGGTCCGCGGCCTTTTGATACCATTTTAGGGCTAGGGCCTTGTTTTCGGGAGCGTCATCGCCGCGATCATAAGCGACGGCCAGGATAAACTGCGCGCCGGCGTGGCCTTGGTCCGCGGCCTTTTGAAACAATTTTACGGCTTCGGCCTTGTCTTCGGGCGCGCCTTCGCCAGATTCATAAGCGAGGCCAAGGATAAACAGCGCGTCGGGGTGACCTTGGTCAGCGGCCTTTTGAAACCATTTTATGGCTTCTGGCTTGTCTTCGGGCGCGCCATCGGCGGACGCGTAAGTGAGGCCAAGGATAAACTGCGCGTCGGCGTGGCCTTGGTCCGCGGCCTTTCGCCACAATTTTATGGCTTCTGGCTTGTCTTCGGGCGCGCCTTCGCCAGTTTTATAAGCGAGGCCAAGGAAAAATCGCGCGTCGGCGTGGCCTTGGTCCGCGGCCTTTTTATACCATTTTACGGCTTTGGCCTTGTCGTTAAACGCCCCTTCGCCGGAATCATAAACGCGGCCAAGGTAAAATCGCGCGTTAGCGTGGCCTTGGTCCGCGGCCTTTTTGAACCACTTTATGGCTTTGGCCCTGTTATTAGGCTCGCTTTCGTCGGAATTATAAACTTTGCCAAGGGCAACTTGCGCTTCGACGTGGCCTTGGTCCGCGGCCTTATGAAACCAATTCATGGCTTCGGCCTTGTTTTTTGGCGCGCCTTGGCCAAAGTAATAAACGAGGCCTAGCTGATACCGCGCGTCGGCGTCGCCTTTTTCAGCTGACAAACGATACGACTTAACAGCCTCTTCAAGATTTTTTTCCATTAATTTACCTTATAATAAAGTTTTGGCGTTTAATTAACGACTATTTGGTGCTAAGACTAGGCTTGGGAATCCAGGTAGGTGGCCTCTATGTATAATTCTATAGCCATGGCGTGCCCTTGGACGGCGGCCTTTGATAACCTTTTTAAGGCTCTAGCCTTATTTTTAGTTACTCCATTGCCATATAATAACTTAGACCGAGGTGAAACTGCGCGCCGGCGTGACCTTGTTCCGCGGCCTTTTTATACCATTTTAAGCATAGGACCTTGTTTTCGGGCTCGCCTACGCCGTAATAATAAGCGAAGCCAAGGGCAATCCGCGCCTCGGAGTGGCGTCGCTTCGCGTCATTTAGATTC
>JAIROO010000227.1 GCA_031257535.1 Deltaproteobacteria bacterium | reverse complement strand
ATGAGGTTTGGGACTTCCTCTCGACAAAGTTGGAAAAGCTTATTACGGTAAGCGCAGTTCCCACCACTTGAGTTCTTTAACTTGTCGCGACAATTGCCAGGATCTGAGGCGGCAACCCTCTGGGTGTCATTACCTTTCCAACGTAGGTTTGTTTCCAAACCTTAGTCTTGTGACCTAACCAACCTCCTTTCGGAAGCCGGTACCCTTCAGGGTAGCGGTAGTTCACTAGGCGACCTTGAACTCTTTAAGGAACTTGGTCAGGTGGGCCGCCTCGCGAGGACCGATAGCCACGGTCCAGCCGGGTAACTCTTCTTCCATGTCGCCGGAAATAGCCGCGGCGTAACCAGGAATAATCACGGACTTGTGTTTAATTTTGTCCACGATACCACTGCGTTTCAAAATAAACTGACCCACGTCGTCGCCCGAGAACTTACCAGCGGCCCAGGCGGTTAACACCGACAGGCCTTCAGAGTCTTTAATGAGTAACCAGCTAGGCACGCGGCTGGCCTCCACTTCGCCGGAGACAATAAAGTAAGTCAGAGAGAAGTTAGTGGTCACTAAGACCGGGCTATTCTCGTCAGGATCGTTAATTGGGTAAATGCCCTCAGTCTGAGTCATGGGCCGCTGCGGATCGGTAAAGATGTTCAGCCGCTGGAGTAACAGAGGGAAGACCACGGCCCCGTCCATATCGGACAGAACCACGATGCCAGCGTATTTAGCCACTAAAGCCGCGGAGACCGCTACCTGAAGGGCTAAGTTGTCGGTGATTTCGCAAGGGAAGGTAATAGTCCCATAACCATAATCGCGATTCTGGGCGACTAAGGCGGCCCTCCGCATAGCCACTGAGTCTTTAAATACTTCTTTCGGGGTTCTGGCCCCGGTGTCCACGACCAGGTCTTTAATCTCCGCCTCGTTTAAAGCCTTGGTTAGAACGGCCACCTCGTCTAAATCCTTAGCCTTGAGCCAGACCGGGACTTTGGCCTCTTTAGCCACCGCCGCCACTTCTTTGTAGTTATCGATGGTCGCCGGCCCAATCAAAGGGTTCCGGCCAGCTAAAACTTCAGTGGCCGCTTTTAAGGCCGCCGGGTCAGAGCTATAGAGAATTATGGAGAGATCGGAGTTGTCGGCCACCGCTTTAGCCGCGGCCGCGAGATTGGGGCCGCCTTTAACGATAGCTAACTCAGGCCGTAAGTTTAAGCCCACCCGATGATACTGGAGGGCTTGCCATCTTTTAACCTTAGCCGCGATGTCGTCGGCGCTTAAGGTATCGTCAATGACTCCGCCAATAGCGGTAGGGTTAAAAAAGGTCTTTTCATGGCGAAATTGGACCGTTTCCCCGCCGACTTTAATGGCCGTCGATCCACTACCGACGGTAACTGGACGGATAGGCGGAGCCGAGGCCGCGGACAGCTTTTCCCGCGAAGCGTCGGAAACGTCCGGGCAGCTATCCAGTTCGGCCTTGCCTGAGGCCAGGTTCATAGCGAAGGCCAAGCAGGTGGCCGAACCGCATTTTTTGCAGTTGGTGCCTGGCAAAAGTTTAAAAATTTGTATACCGGTCAGAGCCATTATCTACTCCTAAAATCCGCCAGCCGCCCAAAAAAAGCCTGGCTCCATAAGAAATACGCACCTTTTCTAACTTTTATCTCTTTTTTGGGTAAAGAGAAAAAATTTAAAAAAGGAATTTAATAAGGGACCCTCTTTTGGGTAGAAGATCCCTTAAGTCAAGTCAGTAAATTACTCAAACAAGGAAGCCATGTCCAGAGCCGGATGGCCTTTTTCCGTGAGGAAGGGCAGAATCTCGTCTTCGGTCAGACCAACGGTTTCGTCGGCGATGCGATCCACTAGATCCGGGATACCCAGTTCTTCCCCGCGCTTTAAGAGGTTGTCCCTTAGCTCGTCTTTCAGAGCCTTAGGCATCCAGACCAGCCTTTTGAGCCCGCCGTCGCCCACGAGGAACTTCTTTTGGATGATGTTGTATTTGGAGTGGCCCACGAAGCCCGCGGCTTGGTTACCGCCGCCCATGGTCCCGGCTAAGGTCGAGAACTTCATGCCTGAGGGGGTCTCACCCGTGTAATCGCGGTTAACGGTCATGATGCCATTACAAGACGGTAAGACGGCCGCGATACACTCGCAGCACCCACAGGTGGTCATGGGGTCGTTCATTAAACTATAGAAGCAGACGTTGGTCACGGCTTGGCGGGAGGCTTTTTCGATGAACTCGTTGGCCCCTTTGTAAATGCCCAGCCGCTTGTCCAAGACCTCGCCCTTTTCAATGGGCTGATTCGGGCCAGTGGGGTTGATCTCAAAACTGGCTTTGCAGTCCATCCAGTTGTAAGCCCCGCACAGACCAGTCCGCTCCGGGGAGACCACGCAGACGTGGTTGGGAGCGAAACTCTGGCACAGGGTGCAGCTATAATAGGTGTCCGTGCCTTCGTCGGTCATGTTCTCAACGCGAGCGTCGCGAACGACGTAAACTTTCCTGGCCTTGTCGCGCATTTCTTCGGCTTTTTTGGCGTCAGTGTAGAGCTTGACCTGGATCTTATCAAAAACCGCCCCAAAGTCTTGGTGCAGTTTGGCGTGGAGGATGACCCCAATGTGGCGGATGGTTAAACCCTTAGCCACCGCGTCCTTCGAGATCCGGATCATGCCGATATCCCTTTGGCCAGTGTGCATCATGCCTTGAGCGTAGTTAACTAAATGGTGGACCTGCCGCTCTAAGATGGGCTCAAAGTCCTCTTGGAACTTCCGGCCAGCCACTTCCACGACAATAGCCAAAGGTAAAGACCCACCCTCGGGCACGTCGGCGATATCGGGGCCAATAACCTCGATCTTCCCGTCCTCGACCTGATCCATGGGAGCGGAGGTCACCCACTCCACGGTCGCGGTCTTGGAACCACCGCCGATCTCTAAGTACATGTCGTTCTTGCGGATCCGCTCACCCTCGAAAGCCGGGCCATAAGCCACGGGCACGTCGACGGTGGCCACGGTCGTCTTTAAGCCCCGGACCTCGACCGACTTTTGAATGATCTCGTTTAAAGGCACGTTAGCCACGACGTGCTCATAGGTGCACACGCCCGTGGGTAGAATCTCGGGGATGTCGGTGTCGGATAGGGTCGGGAAACCCCAGTTGACGCAGCCAGCGGCGTTGGCGGCCCACTCGGCGTTAACCTCGCCCAAGGCGTTAATAAAGGCGAAAATACGGTCTTTATTGTAAAGGAGCATCCGAGTGTAATCGCCAGGTTTAACGCCGCCAAAAGCCATGGCCGCCCTATTAGCGAAACCTAAAGCGAAAACCGCGGCCGAGATGTCGGGGCCAAAGGAGACTAAACGGGTATTCCAACCGATCTCCACCCCAGCCTCAACCAGCTGCTGGGAGAAGGTCGTCCCGGCTTGGTTGGCGCACATAAAGACGTAAATGGACCGCCGTTGATACTCTAAGGCGATCTCTTTGGCAATTTCCGGATTGGGCGCGGCGCCCACGATAGCCACGAACCCCGGGGCCGAGCCGTCCACGAACTGCACGCCGCGTTTCCGGAAAACCGTATCCTCAGCGGCTCCCAGCCAGATCTTGCCTTTTTCCAGGTCAACTTCTTCGCTGACAATGTAGAAGTCCGGGTCTTCGACGTAGCGGATGGCTTCGACGATTTCCTCGGCCAAGATGGCGGCCATGCCCGCGTCTAAAAGGGGCCCTAAGTAAGGTAAGTAGTTTAAGCTTTTGACGTGGGGGGGTAAAAGAGCCCGAGCCACTTCCAAAGGCTTTTTGGCGTCGCCTAGGGTTTTGACCGGCAGACCCAGTAAAGAGTAAATAATGGGGAGATAGTAAGCGGTGTTGGGAAACTCCAACTTCTGATCCGGCCCATATTTTTCCAAAGCCCGGGCGTAAATACCCTCGGCTTTCTGAACTATATTGTAGCCACCTTGAATGGCGGCGAACGCGACTAGCTTGGACACGAAAAACCTCCGTCTCGCGTAGGAAACACCGGGAAAAGCTGAAAGCGGCGGCGACGAAGACCGCCGCCAGCTTTTTTAGTCAATGGAAAAGATTACGCCGCCTCGATCTTCTGACGATCGGCCATATCCATAAGGACGCGTTCGCGGGCCTTGTCAATGCCCAAAGCCGCCCTCTTGCGATCAATATGCGCGATAATTTTGTGGGCGGCCAAAACGGGATCTGGTTCGTAATCCCAGCGTCCGCCGTACAGCTCTTCCATATCGTGTTCAAGGTAGTTCTTAACGATGGGCGAGCCATTGATGGGCAAGGAAACGCCCAGCATGACATACACCCCAGAGGTGACAAAGTACTGGCCAATGCCGACGGCCTTTTCGCTCATCCAACCCGGAGCGGCTCCAGCGGCCGGGAGATCGGCTAGCTCTTTACCCAAACCGCCGGCTTTAACCACTTCGGTCGCGGCCGTTAAGATTCGGGAGTTATCTAAACAGGAGCCCATGTGGAGGATCGGCGGAATGCCCACGGTCTCGCAAACCTCGGCCAGACCCGGGCCAGCGTAAACGGCCGCCGCTTCCGGAGTCAAAAGCCCAGCCTTGCCGCAAGCCATAGCCGAGCAGCCAGTGGTCAAAACGATAACGTCGTTTTTAATGAGCTCTTTAATTAAAGCCAAATGAACTTCGTCGTGCTCCATGCGGGCGTTGTTGCACCCGACCACGCCGCAGACTCCGCGAATCCGGCCGTTGATGATGTTGTCGTTTAACGGAACGAAAGAGCCCCTAAAAGTCCCACCAAGGTGATACTTAATGGCCTCAGTCGAGAAGCCGACCACCATCCGGTTGGTCTCCGAGGGGATGTGAACCTCGCCGCGGTTGGGGAAGTTGTCGGCGGCGATGGTAATGATCTCTTTGGCTTTTTCTAAGGCCGCGTGCTCTTCGAAGTTGACGTGAAGGGTGTTTTTACCAGTCGCGCACTTGGCGATGGGCATGGTGGTGATGAACTTGGTGTGATAGCACTCGGAGACTCTAGCCAGATTCTCCATGACGCACTGGACGTCGACCACCATGGCTTCCACGGCCCCGGTGATGACCGCCAGCTCTTGCTGGAGATAGTCGCCGGCGATGGGCATGCCGTGACGGACCAAGATTTCGTTGGCCGTACAGCACATGCCAGCCACCACGTAACCATTGGCCCCTTTGGAACGGGCGTATTCCTGCATCTCGGGCAGGTTGACCGCGCAGACGATCATTTCCGAGACCAAGGGATCGTGGCCGTGGACGATGATGTTAATCTTGTCGTGGGCCAAAACGCCTAAGTTAATTTTCCCAGTATTGGGGTAGGGCGTGCCGAACATGATGTCTTGGAGGTCCGTGGCCATCATGGAGCCACCCCAGCCATTACCTAAAGAGCAGCGGGCGCCTTGTTTTAAGAGGTTTTTGTAGTCCTGATCCACGCCCATATGGGTCCGGTGCATGATTTCCACGACTTCGCGGTCAATGCCCCGGGGTTTGACGCCGTGCTTTTCCCAGCGATCCTGGGTCAACTGCGGAGCCCTTTTGAGGTAGATCATTTCCCCTTGCTGTTGGCCCCACTGCCCAAGACAGGTCTCGCCAACTTCCACGGCGATGTCCCACTTGTCGCGGGGAACTTCCACGCCATTGACTTCGACGGTGGTTGGGATGTCGTAAAATGCCGCGACTTCCCTAAGCTTAATCTCGTCTTTAATGGTGTAGTCATGAGCTTCGCGACGAGCCATGGCTAAGAAAGTCTCGGCCACGCTCCGACCGTGATCGGAGTGCGAGGCGCAGCCAGCGGCGATCATCCGGATCAGGTTCCGAGCCACGATGGTCTCAGCGGTAGCCCCGCACAGACCAACGCGCTTGTCCGGCTCAGTTCCTTCTTTAATGGCCTTGGTTAGAGGCACGCGACAGGGGCCTTGGGAGCAGATCTTGCAGCAGATGCCCTCAGTGCCTATATTGCACTGCTTCATCTTGACCGCCCGGTCGAAAATGGTTTCAATACCCTTCGACTGAGCCAGATGAAGCATCTTAATGGTAGCCTTGTCAACGGTTACGTCTTCAGGCACAGCTAGCTTGCCAGCGTTAGCTTCAGACATTAGCGGACTCCTTCATGGAATTCCCGAGCGGTACGTTCTCGTCCGGGTTATATAGAAGATAGGCCCCTCGACCGAGAGTCGTCAAAAGGCTTAGACAATAAGCGCGAAAGCGCGGGTTGTTAGCTAGCGACATAGGGGAGGCCTTTTCTTTTGGTTAATAACGGGGGACCCGAATGTGAACGCGGTTGAGTTCCGCGATAATGGCGTTACTAATAACTTCTTCGGGTTTGATTTCTTGAACTTTTTGAGCGGCTTCTTCAGCGGTCATGGTGATTTTCCTCGGAGCTTTAGGAGCGGCCGGGGCTTTAGGCGGAGCTTTAGGAGCCTCGGCGGCTTTTTTGGCCTCAGCGGCCTTTTTGGCTTCTTCGGCTTTTTTGGCTTCCGCGGCTTTGGCCTCTTCAGCCTTTTTGGCCTCAGCGGCTTTAGCGGCTTCAGCGGCTTTAGCGGCCTCGGCGGCTTTAGCGGCTTCGGCGGCTTTAGCGGCCTCGGCGGCTTTAGCGGCCTCAGCGGCTTTGGCGGCCTCAGCGGCTTTGGCCTCAGCGGCTTTATCTGGAGCCTTGGCCTTAGGCGGCTCGGCCTTTTTAGCTTCAGCCTTAGGAGCCTCAGCCTTCTTAGGAGCCTCTTTCGGGGCTTCGGCGGCTTTCGGAGCCTCGGCGGCTTTCGGAGCCTCGGCCGGTTTAGAGGCAATGAATAGACTGGGGTCTATGGGAGTAATCGGAACTTGTAAAAACCCTTCGCTCTTAACTTCGCCGCCATCTAACCACAGGTCAATGTAATAGCGGACGAGCTTTAAGGACTCAGGATGGCTTAAAACCAAAAGGCTAGTGCCGGCGGCCAGTAAGGACACGGCCTCGGTCACTTCCATGAGAACCCCCCGACAGTTTTGGTCGCCCAATGTGGGCACGGCCTCAACTGGCTGGTTGGCTTCCTTGGTTTTCCAGATTTCCTCGCCAAGCATGTTAATGATAGGTTGCTGGAGCTTGTCGTCGGCCTGCAGTAACGCCGCCGCCTCTAAACGCTCCATAACGGAGTAGCAGTACTCCATACCGTAACCTAAGCCGCCGGTGTTGGGATCGATTAAAATCTTATCGGCTTTAATGCCTAGGTCCATAAGGAGGATGTTCAGCTGTTTGGCGAGGTTAACGTCGATGGGGGAGCGGGCGATGACCGAGTGTCCATAGGCCAAGGCTTGGGCCCCAATCTGTTTGAAGTTTTTATCGGTAATAGGCCCGACGATGAGGTTCTTGCCCGCGAATTTCTCGCAGATAGCCGACAAGGTCTCAACGTCCTTGTCTTTGTTATCCACCCCAAAGACGATTACTGGGACATCCACGGCGTCCAGGACCTTTTGGGTGTTGGCGATTGCCACGTCAGGGCCGGTGTTTAGATCGTTAGGGTCAGAACTCTTCAAGACGAGACAGACGATGTCAGCCCCGTACTCGACGGCTTTCTTAGCCCAAGCCCCTGGATCGCCGGTTACGCCAGCGAAAGCTTTAGCTAAGGGCGCGCTTAGAGATTCGCCCGGGTCCATATCCCAAATTTGTAAAGCGAGTTTGGGTTTATGGGGAAAGGAACCCTCAAAATCATAAAAAGGAAACGCGTTCTGCCCCCCTAACTCGATTTTACTCGAGCCTAAGGGGGTTACGTTTATCTTTCCACTATATTTAACTGTATTAATTTGAAACGCCACAACCTACCTCCTGGCCGTCGCCTATTTGCGTAATCGGCACGTTTATAAAACCAGCGTTTTGAGCCTCGCCCCCATCTAGCCAAAGGTCGATGTAGTAGCGGACCAGTTTTAAAGATTCTGGATGGCTTAAGACTAAAAGGCTAGACCCAGCGGCCAATAAAGAGATGGCCTCGGTCACTTCCATTAGAACCCCGCGGCTGTCTTGATCGCCTAAAAGAGGCGCGTCGCTGACTGACTGGTTGGCTTCTTTGGTTTTCCAAATTTCCTCGCCTAACATATTAACGATAGGTTGCTGGAGGTTGTCGTCGGCCTGGAGCAAAGCGGCGGCCTGGAGTCTTTCCATAACGGAATAACAGTACTCCATGCCGTAACCAAGTCCCCCTGTGTTGGGATCAATGAGAATTTTATTGGGTTTAACCCCAAGATCCATCAAAAGGATATTTAATTGTTTAGCTAAGTTAACGTCGATAGGAGAACGGGCGATAACCGTGTGGCCATAAGCTAGGGCTTGAGCTCCAATCTGCTTATAATTCTTGTCCGTGACCGGGCCAATGATGAGGTTTTTACCCGCGAAGGTCTCGCAGATCGCCGATAAGGTCTCGACGTCTTTGTCCTTGTTGTCCACGCCAAAAACAATGAGCGGGACGTCAATAGCCTCTAACACCTGTTTAACGTTGGCCACGGCTTCGGCGGGGCCGGTATTTTGATCGTTTGGATCTGAACTTTTTAAAGTTAAACAGATCAAATCAGCCCCAAACTCCACCGCTTTCTTGGCCCAGGTTCCTGGATTGGCTTGCGCTCCCGCGTAAGCTTTAGCTAAAGGCAGGCTCAAAGCCTCGCCCGGATCGTAATCCCAGATCTGGAGGGCCAGCTTCGCCTTATTGGGCATAGAGCCTTCAAAATCGTAAAAGGGAAAGGCGTTCTGACCGCCTATCTCCAAATTTTGAACGCCTAAGGGGATCACGTTAATTTTCCCACTGTATTTAATAGTCTTCACCTGGAAGGCCAAAATCCACCTCCTGAATATTTGGGCCAGCCAATTTTTTTAAGGGCCTAATAACGATCGTCTCAACGACTCTAGAGCGCCTTTCGTCAGTTAGAAGCGTCTTTTGTCAAATAAACGCGTTTTCGGTCCCAAAAAAAGGGTATTGTCATAGCGCTGTTTGGGGCAGAACTAGCCAACACCATATTTAAATCAAAGCCAAAAATTTTTAGACTTTGTTACCAATAAGCAGTCAAAAAAGACTGACAGACTATATATAAACCCGTCAGACTAAGATTTTTTCTCTTAGCCAAAAAACGGGGTCGAATAGGAAATTTAGTTAAATGTCTTTTGAATTTTTGGCTAACCATTAGAAATTCTTAGAAATTTCCAGTGATTTCCACTAACTTCGCGGTCCATTTAAAGGCCACGTCAGGTATTTAACTTTGGATTTTAAGGTCAAAAGAACGAAGGCCAAAACCCTCATAACCAAAAAAATTTAAGGTTATCCCGCCCTGAAACTTAAATATCGTTTCAGGCCAAGAACAACTACCCCGCTTTTTTGGCTCTTCTGAAGCAGCGCTTTTAGGCCGGGCTTTAACTCATAGAGTATTTTAAATATTATTTACGTCAAGACAGTTTGTCAAGTCATTTTTTGACTTTTAACCGCCTTTCCCCCGGGCCATCTAAATATGGACCGCGACTTAAGCCGCCTTGTTTTTCTATTAGAATCGAAAATTAGCGTTTAATTAGTTTTAATTTGTCTCTCCTATAGCCGGATCTCGGCTGAGGTTAAAAAGGCCTTTTTAAATTACCTGGTAAATTTTGGCCGCCTTATTTACCGTGAAACATAAATTTTAAAAAAAATATCAATTATAAAAAAAAGGACAAACCAACCCATCCGACATAGATAATGTCGCTTAATTTTAATATATTAAGTGCAATTTAAC
>JAIROO010000340.1 GCA_031257535.1 Deltaproteobacteria bacterium | reverse complement strand
GGGATCTTATAACCAGCGATGAGGGGCCTTAAGTAAGCGCGGACTTTTTTATTGTTAATCTCTGGGGCGGTCTCGTCAAGGATAATAAAAGCCCCTAGCTCTTCGCCGTGCAGCTTAGAAGGCACGGCCACCACGGCCACGTCGCTGACCCCGGGCATATGGCGGATTCTTTCTTCCACCTCCGAGGGGTAGATATTTTCCCCAGCCCGGATAATCATGTCCTTCCAGCGACCGGTGATGACCAGGTAGTCGTCCTCGTCAAAATAGCCCAGATCCCCGGTGTGGATAAAACCCTCCTCGTCTAAAATCTCGGCCGTGGCTTCGGGCATGTTGTAATAGCCCTTCATGTTGACGTAACCCCGAGCCGCGACCTCGCCGATCTCGCCTTTTTTTAGCTCTTTTCGGGTCTCGGGGTTGACGATCTTTAGCTCCACCCCGGGCATGGTCCGACCCACGGTTCCGGTTCTCTTCTCTAGGCTATCCTCGGCCGTGGTCTGGGAGACGACCGGACTGGTCTCGGTCATGCCGTAGCAGATAGTGATGTCCCGAGCCCCCATTTTTTCGATGGTGTCGGTCATGGTCTTAATGGGGCAAGGCGAGCCAGCCATGATCCCAGTCCTTAAAGAGGAGAGATCGAACTGGTTAAAGCTTTTTTGCTCCAATAAAGATATAAACATAGTTGGGACGCCATAAATAGCCGTACATTTTTCTTTTTGGACATTAACTAAAATGTCTAAAGCGCTATAGATATCTAGGATTATCATGGCCGCGGCGTGGTTTAAGGCGGCCATGGCCCCTAAAACCAAGCCAAAACAATGAAACAGAGGCACTGGCAGACAGACGCGGTCTTTATTGGTGAAACCCTGGTGATAACCAATCCAGTAACCGTTGGTGACGATATTCTGGTGGGTCAGCATCACGCCTTTGGGAAAACCCGTGGTTCCGCTGGTGTACTGCATGTTGACGATGTCGTCGTAACGCTGACTATCGGCCAAAGCCCGAAACGTGGCCAGCGGGGTTTTCGAGGCCAGGTCCAGGATCTCTTGGTAAGCGAACATGTTGGCCGGGGCCTTTTCGCCTAAGTAAATGACCTTTTTAAGACAAGGGAGGTTTTGGGAGGTAAGACTATCCCGGCCTTCCTTTAACAGCTCCGGGGCCACTTCCAAAAGAGCGTTAACGTAACTAAAACCCCGAAAACCATCCATTAAAAAAAAGTAATTAGTGTCGGATTGTTTTAAAAGATACTCGATCTCAGCCCGACGATAATGAGTGTTAACCGTAATAAAAATGGCCCCGATCTTGGCGCAAGCGTGCAAAACGTTAAGCCACTGGGGCACGTTGGTGGACCAGATAGCCACTTTGTCGGCCGGTTTAACGCCTAAGGCCATAAGACCTCGGGCTAAGAGGTCGACTTCCTCGTTTAAGGAGCTCCAGGTGTAACGCCGGTCAGGACCAGGATAAATCAGAGCGTCGGAGTCGGGATATTTCCGGGCGTTTTCCTCTAAACATTGGCCTATGGTCTTGTTTACTAGATGATCGGTTTGGGACAAAGAAAAACTCCAAAATTTCGCCGCGACGGCCGCGGTCAGCCGGTTATGAGGACCATGGGGGGGCCACGGCCATCTTTATAGGAAGGGGAAAAAACGTCCGGCCCGACCGGACCAGGTAGCCCTAAACTTGACTACCAGCCCCAAAAAATGACAAAAAAGGCATTATAAACTTAAAGCCCCAAACCTGGCAAGATTTAAAATATTTAGAATATTTTAAAAAATCGACATATCAGAAATAATATCCGGCTACGCGTTATTAATTTACTTTAAAAGACATATAATTCAACGGCTAACCGACGAGCTAAAATTGCCCTAACCCGAAAAAAGGCTAAGCCCCTAATTCGCGAAAAAACTTCTAGCGACTTTAGATTAGCCATTTTGATTTTTTAGCGGACTTTTAAGGGTCCTCTTGAAATATCCGATCATTTGGGTATAATGCCCTTGAAACGAGGGGACTCGAACCTGGCGACTAGAAGCTAACTTCTTAAGGCTTAATAGGCCTTTTTTTAGCTTTTAGCTTTTAACTTTTAGTTTATCGAGTTCAGCTTCTAGTTTTTCGCGTTTCAAAGGGAAGGCGGCATAGCCAAGTTGGCCTAAGGCGACGGTCTGCAAAATCGTTATTCGGCGGTTCGAATCCGCCTGCCGCCTCCACTAGCCCTTTTTCAGGGCTTTTTTTTGTCCATAGCAATGAACTAAATTAATAAAATCAATAAGTTAGCTTTTTTATATTCCGAATAATCCGAATAAACCCTCTTAACGTCAACTAAACTTTGGTACATAATTCGGTCCATGGAGGCCTTATGGGAAAATCATGTACCATCTCCGACGCGAAACTGCGTAGTTTAAAGCCCAGAGACAAACCTTACCAAATTTACGACGGCGACGGATTATATATTGAGGTCGCCCCTTGCGGCTCAAAAATATGGAGGGTCAAAAAAATTATTGACGGAAAAGTTGTCCGTCGATCTATAGGCAAATACCCAGCGATTGACCTTAAAACCGCTCGGGAAAAACGCGCCGGTCTGGAAAAGTCTTTCGCTAATGGCTTGCCTAACCCGGCCTCAAATCTAGTCGTCTTCAGCGATTTATTTAACGAGTGGAAAATTAAACATACCGTTAATTATTCTCAATCAACCTTAAAAATGTTAAATTTACGCGTGGCCAAGTATATCTTGCCTCAAATTGGCCACGTCAAATTAAACAACATTTCTCCCCAACTAATCTTGAACGCCCTTTTGCGTCCTATTGAAGCCACAGGGTACCTTGAGACTGCTTCTAAAGTTAAAGTCATTTGTGGCCAAGTTTTACGCTATGGCGTGGCTTTAGGGGTCGTGGAAAGAGACTTTACCCAGGACTTAAAAGGGGCGTTGGCTCCCGTTAAAGTCCAAAATAGGCCGGCCATCACCGACCCGCCACAAATAGCCAACTTAATGAGGAGTATATTTACCTATAAGTGTAACTTATCGGTCGTTTACGCCTTG
>JAIROO010000218.1 GCA_031257535.1 Deltaproteobacteria bacterium | reverse complement strand
ATGAGGTTTGGGACTTCCTCTCGACAAAGTTGGAAAAGCTTATTACGGTAAGCGCAGTTCCCACCACTTGAGTTCTTTAACTTGTCGCGACAATTGCCAGGATCTGAGGCGGCAACCCTTTGGGCGTCATTACCTTTCCAACGTAGGTTTGTTTCCAAACCTTAGTCTTGTGACCTAACCAACCTCCTTTCGGAAGCTGGTACCCTTCAGGGTAGCGGTAGTTCACAGGGCCTCATTGGCGCCTTGGTAAAAACCCCCTTTTATGTTTTAAGGTCTTGTTTATACACAATGTATAGTGGTAGCTATACATTTATAATAGCATTTATAGTAGAGCTACGCGCCTAAAATTTCAAAACAAGGGGTTTTTACGAGACCATCCTCATTGACGAACAAATTATAAGTTAACTCTCGCGAATGTCAAACGTATTTTTAGGAATTTTTTAAGGCTTTAACTACTAGAGATGGTCTTTTTAGGTCAGCCAAAGGGGCGGTCTTAAGGTCGCGGGTCGTTTTTTGGTCGCGAGTCGCGTTAGGTCGCTCTGGTGGCTTTTTCAGTGGCTGGTCGCTTTTTCGGTCGGCGGTCGTTTTCGGTCGGCGGTCGTTTTAAGTCGCTGGTCGATTTAGGTCGCTGGTCGCTTTAGGTCGCTGGTCGATTTAGGTCGCTGGTCGCTTTTCGCGTCTTAAAGTCGGGCCTAAAAGAGCGATGGCCAGACCCAAGGCCACCGCGCCTAAGGCCAGCCAAAAAGTCGGGGCCTCGCCTAAGATCGGACTCCCTCGATAGTCGCCCCGGTATCGCTCCATAATAAGCCGTAAAGAGCCGGCTCCTATTAAATAAAGCCCAAAAATCCTGCCATTGGGGGGGCGCTTTTTTAGAAATCCGTAAAGAAAAACAAAAAGAGCCAAAAGACCCAAAGACTCGGATAACTGGGTGGGGTAAAGAGGAAAGCCAGCCGGAGCCGCCCCGCCCGGGGGAAAGGTCACGGTCAAAGGAAAAGTCAAAGGGGCCGCTTGACCATAGCAGCATCCAGCCGCGTGGCAGCCTAAGCGCCCGAGGCTTTGACCTAAAGCTAAAGGGGGAGCCAGGGAGTCGGCCAGACCCCAAAAATTTAGGCCTTTTAGTTTTACGTAACCATAAGCGAAAAAGGCGGCTAAAACGACCCCGCCTTGGAACATCAAACCTCCTCGCCAGTAGGCCAAGACCCGGAGAGGCTGTCTTTGAAACTCGGCTAAATGGCAAATAACGTAAAACAGCCGAGCCCCAATAAGACCCATAACGATCAGCCAAAACCCTAGATCCGTGGCCTCTTTTTTAGGCCAACCAGCTAAAGGGGCCGTTTTTTGGAGCGCGATTAGCCCGACCAAAGCCCCTAAGGCCACCAGTAAACCATAGGCGTTTAAGCTAAAGGGGCCAATGGTTAGGAGCTGGGGCCACATTAGTGCTGAAAGGCCCTTTGCCCAGTAAACACCATGGCCGCTGGGGGGAGGTGGTTATTGACCGTCTCAATGGACTCCCAGTCGTCTAAGGAGCCCCCTGGATGCGCGAAAGCCGTCACGCCTTCGTCTAAGGCCGTTAAAACCGCGTCGGGAAACGGAAAAAACCCATCTGAGGCTAAAGAGGCCCCGATAAGACCAGCGCGACAGTTTTTAGCTTCCGTGGCGATGGCTAAGGTGAGGCTAGGATCCTCGCTTCTGGCCAGGCGCCAGTAGGGGGTTTGTTTTAGCTCCTGGGCCCTTAGCTGACAGAAGTTGTGGTAAGCCTTGTCAATGGCTAGCTGGACCACCCCTAAGCGCGATTGCTGGCCGCCGGCGATGGCCACGGTAGTCTCGTCCCGGACAATGACCACGCTATTGGAGGAGACGGTTCCGATAACGGCCCAGGCGAAGATCAGATCCTCGTACTCTTGGGGGGTTGGGGTCCGGTTAGCCGCGTAGACTTGGCCTTTTCTTTCAACTTTAGCCGGTAAAAAGTCTTGAGGGGTCTTAATGGCGTTCACCCAAGGCTCGTGGAGGATGAGCCCACCGTCGATAAGGCTTTTAATTTGGAGAGCGGGGCCACAAGTTTTTAGCTGGTCCAAGTTGGGCAGCTGAAAAACTCGAACGTCGGGTTTTTGAGCCAAGATAGCCGTGGTCCCTTCCTCAAAGTCTGGGGCGGCGACCACTTCAACGTAAAGTTGCCCCACTAGTTTGGCCGTCTCCACGTCTAAGGGTCGGTTAAAGGCCACGACTCCGCCAAAAGCGCTTAACTGGTCAGCCCGGTAAGCTCGGGTAAAACAGGAGGCCAAGGTTCCGCCTTGGGCGGCTCCAGAAGGGTTATTGTGCTTAACGATGACCGCCGCGGGTTTGGTTAGCCACCTAAGGAGAGACAAAGCCGCGTTGAGATCGGTGAAGTTGGTCATGGAGGGGTGTTTTTGGCCCCCGCTCATCAGCCCTTTTTGACCTAAGGCGGAAATTAAAGCCGCGTTAGGGCCCACGAAGGTCTGGTCGCCTAAGGTTAACTGACCGTCGGTTAAGCGGTAAAGAGCCGCGGCTTGGCCAGGGTTCTCCCCGTAACGTAGGCCTTGGGGTTCGGCCTCGGCGCTGGCGAAGAGCTGCTTTTGATAGACGAGGTTCCGTTGGCCGATCTTTAGCTCAACTTGAGCCGGAAAACTGTCGCCTAAAATTTGACGATACTGAATTTTGGGCAAATTGAACGTCCTTATTATTAATTATCCTTAATATGGGAGGGATATATTTAACTGAATGGATAAATAATTTTGGCTAGTTATTTAACAGTAAAAGCCATATATTTATAGTCAATAACAGTATAATAAAATAAATTAAAATTGATATATTTAACGTATTTAAGTGATAAATGGAGTAAATAAAATTATAAAATTATAGAATTATAAAAAATAGTAAAATGATATAAAAGCTAAATAAATAATCTAAAAAATACTAATTAAAGACTATTAAAACTAATTTGGTATAGCGATCACGGGAGTGAAAATTTTTTTCAGAAAATTATAAAAAAAGTGTTTTTTTAATCTTTTAGCCGAGAAAAACCTTGTTATGACATTTTAAACTTGTAGATCTACTATATATTAGGTATAAACAAACTCTCAAAAATTAAAAAGAGTTATTTTTCGAGGTCAGGGTGGAGTAATAAACGCGAAAGGAGTGATTAAGCTTCTGGCGCGATCTAAGATGAACGTTTACTTAAAAGAAATAAAATAATATTAACATTAACATTCAAGTGAGATAATAATACATGTAAAAACATATGTTATTTTATATTTACAAATTTTAGTATTTGGTTAAAAGATATAGCTGTATAAATATGATATTTACGCGAGTAAGAAAATAACAAGTAAACAGTTAACAACCAATAACATGTATAGTTTTTCCGTTATATTCTTGTGTTTTCCAATAAATTTTTTTATTCCAAGACTTTTTTGGATCCTTATCAACAATAACTAACCAGCCTTCAGATTCGTTAGTTTTATCTAGGTAACCATCTATTTGTTTTAAACTTTTAGGTAAGGACGTATTTTTTTTAATTTTAACTTCAATAAGATATTCTCGACCCTGATAAAGGACCGCTATATCCACCGCGCCTCGACCTTCGGCGAATTGTCTAACAACTCTAGCTGAACCATTAAACGCGAATTGAAGATAAGCTAAAAGCATAAAAGAAAAAATAGCTTCATCATAATCATATGCGGCTAAATTTTCATATTGTTTTGGAAAAGAATCAGAATCATGACGAAAAAATTGCTGAAACTCATTTAAAAGTTCACTTACAAATAATACTTTACCATCTGACCAATTCTTGCGTTCTATTTGTAAATTGAAAATACGTTGAATTTGGTCCGAAATTACCCTAGACATTACCTCTTTATAAATTTGATTGGCCGGCCACAGAGTTCCGTTTTCTCGTTCAGTTACCAACCCTAAGTCAAGACAGTAGCGCCTATCATCGAGATTATCAGCCGAGGATAAGGACCCAGAGAAAACGGCGTCCATAACTTTTATGACTCTTGGTTCGGTCAAACGCGTCAAAAGAGAGTCAATATGCGCGTCTCTCCGTTGGATAAGGATCTCGGCCGCCTCGTCAATGTGGTCTTTGGTAATGGTTACCGAGTAGTCTTTATTAAGTCGCTCAGTGACGACAACGTCGGCCAAAGCGTTGACTAGCCAGGGTTGGCCTTCGGACCAGTACCAGGTGGAAGCTACGGCCGCGTCTTCAAAAATTTGGCCAGTGGCTAACGTGTGCTGGCGATATAAGGCGCCAATTTCTATTTCGGTAAAATTAGCCAAAGTCAAGGCTTTTTTCTTAATGTTGAAAGGACTGGCTACGCCTTTTGACTGTTCGTCTGGACGAACTTGGGTCAGGTAATCTCTTATGTCCCGCATACCAACTAAAGCTAAAGAACGAGGGAATTTAGAAAATTTGGAAATTGAGCGATTATTATACCCATTTCGAATTTGACGTAAAAAAACGATTAGCTGATCCTCCGCGGAGAGACAATCAGCTTCGTCAAAGAAAACAATAAGTTCTTTATCCAGATCCACCGAAAGACGATTTAATATTAATCTTATTTTAAAACTAGGATTGTCCATTCCTGGCAAATTGTCGTATAAAAACGCTTTCTGATTGAGAGCGCTAACAGGAGATTCAGCTAAAGCTAGATTAATACTAGTTATAATATTATCTATAGCGCTATTAATATCTTTAATACGATCGTTTATTTCAAGAGAACAACAAAAAGAATAATATAGACCCTTTGAATTGATATTATTAACCAACTCATGTAAAAAAGTAGTCTTACCTGACTGACGAGGCGCGTGAATAACAAAATAAAATTTGCCCGCGATCATGTCATCCACTAGCGGCAACCGTGGCAATACTGGCAGCATGTAATGCTCGCAAGGCACGCAAGGACCAGTGGTATTAAATGTTTTAGCGGGCGTAGTTTCCATGGGCTCTTTAATAATTAGTGGCCAAGGATGTGTTTATTTGGTTTTTGAAAATCACGTGGGGGCGGATAACGTTTGTGGCTTAACAACCGTCATTTTTTTTGGAACTCTTACAAAGTTCCAGTTTATTTTACCTTTAAAATAAAAGGAAGTCAAATCACGCCGCCATTTCGTGGCAATTCTCAACTTGACTTTTTACTGTTATTTAATAATATTATTTATTAAAAAATATAAATTATTTATTTTATGTTTCAATATCATATCTGATTTAACTTAAGCTAAAAAGTATAAATCATTTACCTGGGTATGGCGATTGTGGGAATATATATTTTTTTTCAGACGATTTTGACGAGATCGTAAAAATCTCCATTTTTTTAAAGGAGCGTTTACATACAATATATTGGTGTCGATCTAAATATAAATAAACTTATATAATAGATACACGCGGTTAAATATTCACAACATGGGTTTTTACGAGTCCAGCGCTTTTTACTGATCACGAGAGTTAGCTATTATTAAAGAGCTTTTGCGATCTGTGAGAAAAACCAATCCTTTCGCGTTTGTAAAAACCTCTTTTTAAATTTTTGCGAAGCGTTTATATACAGTATATGGGTTTCGAAAAGTATAAATACGCTTATCTAGAAGATCTACTCACTAAAATTTTAAAACTAGCTACCTAGCCGCCGCGGGAACGGCCGCTTTCTTGAGAAAGAAAGTCCTAAGCTTCTTCCATGGTTTTCACGATCTTCTAGCGGCGTTTTCATGAACCGACCAGGTTCTCAGACATGAGCAAATAACTTAGACCCAGTTGATTTCTACATTAATTAGATTGTATCATAAATATCAGGTTAGACCAGTGACCGACAATCTTTTGATGTAAAATGTCCATAATGAAAAATTTGAACAATAAATTTATGGCCTGCTATTTGTTAAGTAAAGAAAAATTGGTCATATATTGATATAATTATTGTTAAATAAAGGTAATATTTGCGCTAAAAAATTTATTAATTTATGATAAAAATTTTTTAACAAATTATTTCCTTTATTTTTGCAATTATCATATCCTTATTCAAGATTCATCAGATTATCACTTACTAATACGGTTACTCGCAAAAATAAGGCCAATCATCTGTTTAGTATATGTATAAAATTTAGAAAAATCGCATAAATAATAGCTAACTACTATGATCGATAAAAAAAGGCTGAAAAAATATTTACTCCTGTGATCGCTATACTCAGGAAAAACTAATTAAATATTCTAAAAGAAACTAGTTAAAGACTCTAAAAAACATCTTGTTAGTTTAAAAGTTACGGCCGAGGGTTTCCGGGAAAGCTCGCCAAGGAGGCTCCGGTCGTGCCTATCGAGCCCAAACCCAAGAGGTCAAAGACCAGACCTATCCGGCGGTCGCTGTCGCTATCGACGTAGACCAAAGCCACGCCATAGCACTGGTCTTGGTACCTTAAGTTAACGTAAGTCTCTAAACCTTTCTGGGCTTGAAAGTCAAAGCGGCTCGAGATGGTGGTCGTAAAGCCACCCGTGAGATTTAACCGTAAGTCGCCGCGGATCTGGTTGGCTTTTTGCTCAAAGCGAGGCCCTTGCTGGATGGTTGGGGACTCGTAGTCGTAGATGACGGACAAAAAGTCGCCCCGGCCGTCGTTGACGGTTAAAGACAGATCGTGCTTGGTAAATTTGCCGGTCCGCCCGTCAATGGAGGAGATCAACCGGGCCGTTAAATTGGGGTTTAAGTTCGTTTCCAGTTCCAACTCAAATGGTCCTGGACCTCGGTCAAAGTAACCATTTGTATAGTAGCGAGCCCAGTCTCTTTCGGCCCATTCTAAATTCGAGGCGAACTCGTAACTGGAGTATAAGCTAAAGCGGAGTAAGGCTTGATAGTCGTAACCAGTGATCGTCCCTTTTTCGTCTTTGATAGGGACTTTAGTTAGTAAGGAGTTCCTCACCCCATAGCGGAAGGTCCGGCGGCGTAAGGTCCGGTCAAAGGTGTCGTAGTAAGGCAGATCCTCTTGACTAGGGGCTTCCACAAAGTCAAAGGCCACATAAGGCGTCATCTGGTGTAAGGTCGCGGTGGCTCCACCAAACCCCCCTTCGTAGATCCGGGAAAAAGTCGTGGCTAATTCCAACTCGATCTTCCCGGTTAAGCTTTCGGCTTGGGGATCGTGATTAGTTAAAAGGCCGTTCTTCATTGGTCGGCGCCCATTGGGACTATAGGCCGTAAAATTTAAACGGCCTTCCGCCTTAAAGGAAGCGAGCCCTAAAAGGTCGCGCCGCCAAAAGAGGGAGGGCGAGACCAACAGGCGATGCCCAGTCTCGGTGATGAGACTGCGGTTATTGGAGCGGCGGGTAAAATAGTCGTAACTTAGATCGAGGTTAAACCTAGGCCGCCCCACCTCGTCGTTGGTCGAGCTGGGCGCGGTTAAGGGCCGACTAACTATCCCAAAATAAAGGCTAGGCAGGTTCTGGAGGGTGTCTAGGTTGTGCTCGCTATAAAGGTTGTCGACGTAAGTTAAAGTCCCTCGAAAAATGGCGTCGTAAGTCTTTCTCTGGGCGAAGAAGGTGGACAAGCGCAAAGAGTCCAGTTCCTCGTTAATGGTCCGGCCAAAGTACTGGCTAAAAAGGTTTTGCGAGTAGCGAAAGCCATCTAGGTCGTTGCGGAAAGCGTATAAAGTTAAGGGATCGGAGACCAGATCCACGTCTAAGCTCAGATCCCAGTCCCCCGCCCGCCAGTCGTTTTGCCCGCGGATCCAGTAAACGTCGCGGATCCGTTTGGTCGGTTGGCCAAACGTCGCGTACTCGTAAGAATTGTCTTTATGGTCCCGTAAATAGGTGACCAGCCAGATGCCTTGGCCAGCGGTTAAGTTATAGCGACCCTCTAAGGTCATGGCCAGACCCCGTTTGGAGCGCCAGACCGGGGTGACCGTCAGATCGTAGTCTTCGCTCAAGGCCCAGAAAAAAGGCAGAGCGGTCATAAAACCATCCCTAGAGGAACTGGCGATGGACGGCATGAGAAAGCCGGTTTGCCGCTCGTTTTTTAGGGGCGCGGCGAAGTAAGGTAAATATAAAAGGGGTAAATAGCGAGTCTCAAACACTACCCCTTGGGCGGTGGCCATGCCTCCCTTGTTAATCAACATGTTTTGGGCGGTTAGGCGCCATTTCTTCTCGTCCCCGTCGCAAGTGGAAAAAGAGCCTGACTGGACGTAGACCTCGTTTTCGCCTCTTCTTTCTAAGACCGCCCCTTCCACGTAAAAATGTCTTTGCGGAAAGAAAGCCCGACCATCGTAGATTTTGGCGAGTTTAAGATCCATATTGACAGCCACTCTTTGAGCTTGGGCCGAGAAGTCTGGGGTTAAAATCCTAACGTTCCCCGTGATCTCCGCCAAACCCGAGGGGTCGTGCCACAAAGCTTGGTCCCCTTCGATTATGTCGTCGCCCCGCCTTAACTGGACGGCCCCGAAAAACTCTAAGCGCTCGGTTTTCTGATCATAGCGAGTTTGCTTGGCGGTAATGGTCACCGGGGGTTCGGCGTCGCGTAAAACCATGGTTACCCGAGAGTCGTCCCCGAGGTCAGGCCTGGCCGCGGGCGGTAGATCGCTAGAGATCGGAAGA
>JAIROO010000112.1 GCA_031257535.1 Deltaproteobacteria bacterium | reverse complement strand
GGCCCCGTCCCCTGCACCAGGCCCTTGACCGACCAGGAGTTGGACACCGACTACGAGCTGGCCACCGGCAAGGTCATAGTGGAGTCCCATCCGGACCACCGGGGCGTCCCGGCCGTCCTGGTGGCCAACCACGGGCCGTTCACCTGGGGCTCCGACCCCATCGTGGCCACCGAGAACGCCGCCGTCCTGGAGGAGACCGCCGCCATGGCCCTGTTTTGCCAGGGAGCCGAGCCGGCCCCCCGGGCCCTTTTGGACAAGCACTGGTACCGCAAGCACGGCCCCGGGGCCACCTACGGGCAGAAAGGGAAAAAATAAAAAGGTTTGGCCGTTTTATGAAGAAACGCGGGCGTGGACAAAGAGGTCGGCCCGTCCGCGCCCGCTTTCGTCAAAACCCCCCGGATACCGTCCGGGCGGGCCGGTTTCCGGGGGGCGGGTCGGAGCGAGAAAACTTGTTTAAACAATAATCAATCTGATTTTCTATAACGGATTGTCATTATTTCAGAATAACTCAAAAATATCTTGCTAGCAGTCAAAATAATAACTAAAATATACTTTTAATACATATTCTTCATTTATATAATGCAATATAATATTATAACTTAATTATTATTTAAGTTTTATTTATGTTTTTCTAAAAATTTTAATAACACGGCCGCCTTTTAGGTTAATTTAAATTCTCTGGTGGCGATGCAGGGACTTGAACCCCGGACACTGCGGATATGAGCCGCATGCTCTAACCAACTGAGCTACATCGCCAACTTTTTTAACTTAATCTACTTAATAAAGTAAATTTACACGTACTCAACAAAAAAACACGCTTTCAAAACAAATAAACTGGCCAAAGACTAATAAAATAAACTAAAAATCTCCTGAACCTCAAAAGGCAGGCGGCGTAAATTGTAACCTAGGAATATAGCCAATCCCGGGCTTATTGTCAATAGTCGATTTCAATTTTCGATTTCGCCTTATCAATTCGTCGATCCCCCCTCTTCTGGCCTTTTTTGATACAATCGGTTAAAACGCTCTCGAAAAACCGTTTTTATATTTTCGCTAGCATATTAAAACCATTATATGGTAGCTATAAAACTATTGATTGTCGTATATAGTAGTGATGACCTTCCATAATCGGAAACTTAAAGAGATTTTTCGCGAGCTTACCTCTTTCGCCTTTCTCTAGATTGGAGCGTAATTATGGTTTTAGCCATGGACTTTAAAGTCTCGTTACTTAGGCGCGCGTCTTTCCTCGCGACCAGGACCTTAGCCCTCTTGGCTCTCACCCTCGTCGCCTTGACGTTTTTTGACCTCTCGCTAGCCACCCTTAAAGGCCAGGCCGACGACTCGGCCAATTTCGCCTTAACTTTCTTCCACACTAACGATCTGCACGCGTCTTATGGCGGCTTTACGGACCAAGGCCAGATCTGCTATCTGGCCATTTGTAAAAACGGAGAAGGCGGAATCTTACGTCTTCAAAGGGCTCATAAAGCTTTAAAACTCCAGTACCCAGACTCCCTTCTTTTAGACGCGGGCGACCAATCCATGGGCACGCTTTTTTGGCGCGTTCACAAAGAAAACGTGGTCGCGGCCGTCTTAAACGCTTTAGACTATCAGTTTTTCGTCCCTGGCAACCATGAATTTGACGCTGGCTTAGTTAGCTTCAAAAACCTGGCCGAACTCCTCAAAGCCGAGGTTATTTCGGCTAATCTAAAAATTTTAGACCCTTTAGTTACTATCCGTAACCTCAAACCTTACGCCATAGTCGAGATAAAAGGTCAGAAAGTTGGCTTAGTTGGCCTAACCACGGCCGAGATCGAGTCTTATGGGTCTTTGGTCCACTCTAAGGAGGCGCTCCGGCCCTTTGAGCTAGCCGACGAGCTGGAGTCCTTAAAAAAGGCCGTCAAAGAGCTGACCGAGCAAGGCGTCCAGATTATCGTGGCCTTAACCCACGTTGGCTACGACCACGACTTAGCCCTAGCCGCCCAAGTCGAGGGCCTAGACGTCATCGTCGGCGGGCATAGTCACACTCTACTAGGGGAGGGTCTACCTAAAGCCACCGGACCTTACCCCACCGTCGTTCAAGCGCCTAACGGTCAACCCGTCTTGGTAGTCTCGGCTGGCTCCCACGGTCGTTACTTAGGTCGCCTCACCGTGGACTTTAACGCGGCTGGGCGACCCATTAAATGGTCTGGCCAGCCTCTTCGCCTAGACGACCCAAAACTGTCGCGCTTAAACGCTCCCTTAGCCGACCAGGATCTAAGGCTTTATCTAGCTGAGCTGGCCTTACCGATCCAAAACCTTCTAAGTCAGAAAATAGGCCAGATCGAGGTGGCTGGCCCTGAGAAGGTCTTAGAAGCCAACTCCAGGGACTGCCGAAGCCAGGAGTGTCGCTCTGGCGACGCCTTGACCGAGGCCTTACTAGACTTCTCGCCAAAGTCTCAGGTCGCCCTCGTTAACAGCGGGGCCATCAGAAACTCTCTCCCCGCTGGCGACGTGTCCTTAGGCGACGTTTTATCGACTTTTCCTTTTGAGAACTATCTCCATCGGGCCAAAATCTTAGGGGAAGATCTGGCCAAGGTCCTAGCTCAATCCGGTCAAAACCTTGAGCGAGGAGCTTCGAGCCGGTTTCTCCAGGTGGCTGGTCTCCGCGTCACTTACGTCGGCCAAAAAGGCCAATGGCGCTTAAAGGAAGTTTTGGCGCGAGAAGGGACGAATTGGGTCCCCTTAGACCCCAAAGCCGAGTACGAGATCGTCACCCTGGATTTTCTGGCCGATGGCGGCGATGGTTACGAGATCTTTAAAAAGCTAAAATGGACCGCGACCGACCAGCTAGTCAGCGACATTTTTGTCTATTACTTAGAAAAAGGCCCAGTTAAAGCCGATTTTGAACCTAGAATATTCTTCGCAACTGAATAGATTATTATATACAATATTATTTTAGATAAAATATTGATAATTTAATTTTAAATAACAATTTATATTTATTTTATCAAAAAATATCTAACGATTGAGGCTAGTTGGTATTTAGGTCTAAAGAAAGGCCCTAACATTTAAATACAAAGAAAAACCCCTCTAAAAGACCGTCACAGTCTTTTAGGGGGGTTAAATTAAAGACGAAAGACTTAGAAGAAGCAGTCTTGCCCCTCGTAAGCGATCCAATACAGTTTAATCATGACCTCGTGGTCGATTTCCCGGGGGTTAAAAAGAGTACAGATGTCCCCTAAAGCTTTTTTCGCCATATCGCTAACGTTAGCCTTAAAGCCGTCTTCCGGCACCCCATAAGCCCGATAGCTAGGCGGGATGCCGACGCTCCGGTTAAGTTCCCGGATGGCCCGGGCGAAACTGTTGACCAAAGAGACGTTGGTTGAACCGGGCAGACCTAAGCGCCGAGCCACGTCGGCGTAGCGGATTTCCACGGCCGGATCTTTGGCGTTGTACTGGACGACGTTGGCTAAGGCTAAAGCGTTGCCAAAGCCGTGCGGCACCCCAAAGTAAGCCCCAAAAGTGTGGGCGATAGAGTGAACTATGCCTAAAAACGCGCTGTTGAAGGCAATACCCGCTAAAGTCTGAGCGTAATGGATGTTTTTGCGGCCCTCTAGATCCCCATGGTAGGACCTTTCCAGGTAATCAAAAATCAATTGAATGGCCATTAGCCCTGGTGGATCGCTAAAAGGGTTGTAAGCCCGGGCCACGTAAGCTTCCACGGCGTGAGTTAAGGCATCCATGCCGGTTGAGGCGACCACGTGGGGCGGTAAGCTATAGGTCAGCTCGGGATCGACGATGGCCACGTCCGGGGTGATCTGGTAGTCAATTAAAGGGTGCTTGATCTTCGCCACCCGATCGGTCACCACCGAAGCGGCCGTCACTTCCGTGCCCGTGCCTGAGGTCGTGCTGACCGCGGCGAAACGGGCTTTGTTTCTTAAGGGCGGAAAACCGTGGGGAGTAAAAAGGCTCTCAAACTTTATGTCTGGGTTCTCGTAAAAAACCCACATGCACTTGGCCGCGTCAATGGTCGAGCCCCCGCCAACCGCGACGATCCAGTCTGGCCCAAACTCGCTCATGACCTTGGCCCCGGCTAAAACGGTTTCCAAGGAAGGATCCGCCTCCACCCCCTCAATCAATTTGGTCGCCATCTTGGTCTGGGTCAGATAACCCATCACGCGGTCAAACGCTCCCGACTTTTTAAGGGAACTACCGCCAATGACCACCACGGCCTTTTGGCCTTTGAGGTCTTTGAGGTTTTCAATGGCCCCCTCGCCAAAATAAACGTCCCTAGGGGTAATGAACCGGCTAGACATAAATCGCCTCCACGCGACCTAACTTTTTGAGAAAAAAGCCAGGGTCAATAGGCTCCCGCCGCCAAAAAGATAAGCCAAAGCTAAACGGGAAGCCTAAAAAAGGAAAAACCAGGCCCCTACTTAGCCGGAAAACTATTTTCCGGCTAAGTCAAAAACGCCTCGACTTCGAAAAGCCAAGAAAAGTGGGCTGACCCTCGCTAAAGCCCCCCCCTTTTATGGCTATCGACAAATTTTTATCGGATGATTATACAATCCTACAATCGCCAGTTTTTGTCAAGGAAATTACGCAATCTCCCAGAAAAAAAGTAACAAGGGTTTTTAACAGGCCTAAACTCCCCGAAAATAGGTTTTTATCAGACCGGGACCCTGAAAATGGGCTTTAAAAAGGCCCGACTTTGGCCAAACTTGGCCTTACGAACCAAAAAGCCAAATGCCCTGGCTTTTAAGGTTTAAGGCCTTAACCCTAAACGTTTTCCCTCTCCCTATAGGGGGTTTTTGACTAAAAAAATCTCATAAAGCGTTTTCTAAGAAAATCGGCTATAATTATCTATATCTCGCTTCAAAAACCGAAGTTCCGTATCCCGAGGTTTGACCATGAGAGTTAAAGCGCAGCTGAAAGTGGGTTATGTGGTCGCGGCCATAGGCGCGGCCCTCCTAGTCGCTACGGCTTTGACGGCCTTTCTCGTGGCCGCCCCGCCTCCCCAGTCCGCCAATTTTTACTTAACTATCCTCCACACCAACGACGTTCACGCCCACTACGGAGGTTTTACGGCCGACGGCAAGATCTGTTACGCGTCCATTTGTCGCGGCGGCTACGGCGGCTCTTTACGTTTAAAGCGAGCCATTGACTCCATAAAAGGTCACGACCCAGACGCCCTCTTAGTCGACGCCGGCGACCAGTTTATGGGGTCTTTGTTTTGGAGCCTCTACAAAGAAAAAGCCGCCACCACCGTCATGAACGCCATTGGCTACCAGTTCTTTGTCCCCGGCAACAACGATTTCATTGGCGGGTTATCTAGTTTTCAAGGCCTCATCGAAGGGCTAAAGGCTAAGGTTATCTCCTCCAATTTTCAGATTAAAGACAATAAAATATCTTTAAACAACCTATTTCCTTACATTGTTATAGAGATTAATAACCGTAAAGTTGGTTTAATTGGCCTTACATTACCCGACTCCGACGAGTTTCGGGCTTTTCTCGACGAGATCGACGACCAGCCTTTTGAGTTAGTCGACGAAGTTGAGACTTTACAAAACCTCGTTCAAAAGCTAACCAACGAGGGGGTGGACGTTATCGTGGCCATCACCCATTTAGGCTTAGAGCGGGATATAAAACTAGCCGAGGCCGTCAAAGGAGTCGACATTATCGTCGGCGGCCACACGCATCAAGTCTTAGGCAAGATTTTGCCCAATTCGGCGGGCCCTTACCCCATAGTCGTCGACTCGCCCAATAGCGAACCAGTTTTAGTGGTCACCGCCGGCTCCCGGGGGCTGTACCTAGGGCGCTTGACCGTTAATTTTGACGCCAAAGGCCGGGCCACTAGCTGGTCGGGCGAAACTTTATCCTTAGACGCCAAAACCCTTTCGCGAATAAAAGCCCCGCCCGAGGACGAGAACTTAAAAAAATACTTAGACCAGCTCAGCGTCCCCATTAAAAGCTTAAGCCAAGAGACAATCGGCCAAATCGTCTCGGCGGGCCGGGAAAGAGTCCTAGACGTTAACCCGAGAGCTTGCCGCTTGCGCGAGTGCCGCTCCGGCGACGCTTTGACTTCCGCCCTTTTAGCCTCTTCGCCTGGGGCTCAAATAGCTCTGGTTAATGGGGGGACCGTCAGAAACTCCCTACCAGTCGGACCCGTCTCTAAAGCCGACGTTTTATCGGCCTTTCCTTTTGACGACTACGTTTGTCGGGCCAAAATAAGCGGCGAGGAGTTAATCCGGGTCTTAGAGCGCTCGGTCGCCGAATTGGGGATAGGCACCTCCGGCCGATTCTTCCAAGTCGCGGGCCTACGCGTCACTTACGCTGGCCGCCCTGGCGAATGGCGAGTTAACGGAATCCAAATCCAAGACGGCGACTCCTTTCGACCTTTAGACTTAGCGGCCAAGTACGAGCTCGTATCCTTAGATTTTTTAGCTAATGGCGGCGACGGCTATAAGTCTCTAAAAAAATTAAACTGGCAAATGACCAACCTGCGTTTAACTGAAGTTTTTATTAACTACCTTAAAAAAGGGCCTCTCATGGTTGATTTTGAGCCAAGAATTACTTTTATCTCAAAAAATCCCTAAAAAAATCTTCGCCAAAAAATAATTAGCGACTTTTGACCCGAAAAAAGCCGAAAAGCCTAAAGGGGCCTAAAACTCTAAAGATCTCCCCAAAATTGGCTCTAAAAAAAAAAGTGAGGCCCAAATATACAGCTTGTAAATTAACCCGCGACTAAAGTCGCGGGCTTTATTGTAAAGCGCGAGGCTGGCTACCCGCTGTCCTTACAACATAAGGCGTATTTACGCCGCCATAGGTGGCGCGATATGCCCACCCATCCGGGCAAGGTTGAGACCGGCGTTAACGTCGGCAGGCGCCCTAAGACCACACATTGGACACACGAAACGATGTTACGCCCTTTTTCCAAAAAGCGCCCCGTTCCGAGCAAGTCTGGCTGGTATAAGCCGTATTCACAAATACGACTTCAATGCCAGCGGCTCTGGCCTTATACAGGATAAAGCCCTGAAGCTCTCGAAAGGCCTAGAGCGGTGAAGACGGGTCCGCGCGGCGCTTGCGCGCCTTGATTCTCCCGCGGATGGGGGTGATATCTTCCAGGACGATTTTGTTGGCCCCAACCCTTTGGGCTTGTTGGACTATGGCTTTCGACGTTTCGTGGTTGGTAAAGGATACCCGCCGTCTCTCTTTACCAGAGACTTTTTTGAGCTTCCGATTGGCGCTCTGGCCGCCGTTGGATTGGAGCCGGCGGCGGAGAGCAAGGTGACGATTGGTTTGTCTCTGAGTTTGGCGCCGCCAATGACCTGGCCCGCGCTGCTGGCCGCGAGGTTGTTTTCTCCTACGTCCACTCCCATTGTGGACCCAGATTGAATGAGGGAGGAATCGGGGGATTCGATTACAAGATTCAGAGACCATTTGTCCCCGCGGAGAACGAGTTCGACTTCCTTGTGGAGCCAGGAAACCATAAAAGGGATGCTTAAGATATTCTTCATCAATAGCTCTTATTAACATCAAATTTTCGTCTTATTCGCGAGTAGGTTTATAATAAAACGAACCTCTTGAAATACCAAAGACCTTACACCATTCAGAAATAGTGTAAGGTCCATTTAAAGTATTGATAATGTCGACTATTGATCTGACATTATCACCTAATGAGTTATCTTTTTTTTTAACTCGTTTATAGCGATGGTCTGTTGTCCAATTATACATTCTAACTGAGCTATTTTTTTCTCGGCTAGCATGAGGTCCCTGGGACCGTGGTTGGAACAATGGGACAATAAAACTTGGTAGCATTCCGTTTTAAGTCGGCTTACTAGCGACGGATGAACATTATATTCCGAAGCCAGTTCAGTTTGACTTTTCTCGCCGACGAGCGCTGAGGCCATAAGCAGTGACCTGGTTTTTGGGTCGAGGCGTTTAAATGGTTTACCCATGATATCTCCATTTTATAAGCTGCTACAATATGCTGTTGGACTAGCGCATGGTAACATGATCTAATCTGCGATCAAAATTATGATACCATTACACATTTCAAGAAATGAGGCCTTGGGTTCGGAGAATAGCTTCTTTCCGAAGTTCCGGCTTCAAGGCGATTTAGATACCCTAAGACTACGGCGGCGATCAGGGCCGGGGCATTTCCAGATGCTCTGAAATTAAGACTTGGCCTGGGGCCGAACTGGAAAAAGGAATTCAATTTGTCAGAACCTTTCCAAATCCTTAAAGCTAAAAGCCTACCCGATCCTGGCCTCGAGGATTTGACTCCGTCCGCAACTAGTTACGATCTGGAGGAGTCCCGCGAGTATCTGCGGAACCGTTTTCAGGCCATTGCCAACTGGATTCGTCAACTTCCTCCGGGAGCCTGTCCTGATGGCTATGTGGTCCTGGAAGTGGTTTTGCATCCCCAACGGTTACGGTCGGTCGATTTTCCGGATCATTTTCTCCGCTACCTGAATCTGACCGTCTTGAGACGCCGGACGATTAAGCATCGCCCTCGAAAGGAGTTTGACCCAAAACCTGACCAGCCCGACCCGGACGCCGATTTTTTCTCCTCCTCTCCACATGTCGGCCCTGGCCAGACGTTCAGCCTATACGTGGTTGGCCGCCAGAAGGATCTGGAGGTGGTGGACCGAAAAATCCAAGATATTCAGCCGAATACCCCGATATCTCGGGAAATGACATTTCTGGAAACGATCAACTCTCTGAAGCAGGCGGACTGTATAAAACTCAGTCGCGACACCCAAAATGATAGTTTTGAGGTCACCCTCCAGAGGTTGTCCAGCGCTGGAGAAAATTTTCCTTTGGCGCAGTTTTGCGCCTACGCTCAGACCGCCGGGTTTACTGTGGCTCTGGAGTATCACCATAAATTTGAGGACCTGTTTATTATCCCTGTCAATGGTTCTCGTCTGAGGCTTCCCCATTTGGCTCAATTCGTCTTTGTCCGGCAAATCATAGAGGTGGGCCGCCTGCGGAGTCTGGAAACGCCAGTAGAAAACATTGACTCCGAGTCCCCTAAGGCTGGAGAAGATAAAGAAGGAGACCGCTCGAAATAATCACCAATTGGCAACTAACAAGTCAATAGAGATAATTTTGAATTTGTTCTAATATTTAATTATTTACATACAATACACTATATTCATAAACTTTATTGATTCACTTATAAAGCGACACCACTCAGCGTTTATCGGCCAGTCCATTGAGATGAGTTATGGTTAAAGTCACCAGTGACTCGACCGTCCGTTACGATGGCCAAGTTATGGCCGACGGGCGGCCGTGGGCGACAATTAAAAAAATTCTGTGAAAAACAGTTGGATCTCTACTTGAAACAAAAGACTACGAATGAGAAGGAATTAAAATCGTTACGCGTCAAGATTTGATTGAACTATAAAAACACGGAAAATTAGAGAAAAAATTTATCTTATAATTTTAGTTAAATTATTCTTAACTACTTTCTTGCTGTTTTTTCTGTATTGCATAGATATTCCGGGATTCTAGGTTTGAGGCGTTCCTAAAAATCTCTGTCATGAAAAAAGATGGTCTCGTAAAAACCCCTGTTTTGAAATTTTAGGCGCGTGGCTCTACTATAAAGGCTAATATAAAGGTCTTGCTGTCGCTATATATTGTGTATAAACAAGCCCTCAAAAATTTAAAGGGGGTTTTTACCAAGGCGTC
>JAIROO010000049.1 GCA_031257535.1 Deltaproteobacteria bacterium | reverse complement strand
CTTTTTAGCCGAGCGCCTTTTAGTTCCCCCCGCCGAACTCATAGCCGCGGTCTCGCCGTCTTTAGGTCCCTGCTGCTTTGAGTTCAAAGACTACCAATCCTTATTGCCTATGGAGTTTTGGATCTACCGCGACTCGCGAAACCGCTTTGACTTTTGGGCCATCGCCTTAGACCAGTTGACCGCCGCGGGCCTTGACCCTAAAAACGTCCAAATCGCCGAGATCTGCTCCAAGTGCCAGCCGGACTTTTACAGTCACCGTCGCGGCGACCAAGACCGCTTCGCTTTTTTCGCGGGAGTCGATTAATGACCGTCTCGCCCGTAATCGCCAGGGTTAAAGTTATAAAAGTCCAAAAAAGAGGCGAGAAGTTTTTTCAATTGACCGTCAAGGTTCCGCCTTTGTCGTCGTCCGCCTGGGCCGACCCCGGGACGTTCGCGAAGTTAAGGGCTTGGGACGCTCCGCCCACGGGCGCGCCCTTTTTGGATATTCCTCTCTCCATCCACCGCTTTCGACCTCAAGAAGAGGAACTGGACTTTTTAATTCGGCCAGTGGGCCCGGGGACCTTAGCTTTAACCAAGGTCGAGCCCGGGACCGAGATCCGGCTAACGGGGCCCTTAGGTCGGGGTCTAGCCCATCAAGACCCTAACTTCCCGACCAAACCCTTTTATCTAGTGGCCGGCGGCGTCGGGTTAGCCCCCATGGCCAATCTTTTAGACAGTTTACGGGGTCCGGCCACTTTATTTTATGGCGAAAAAAGCGGCGCGGCTTTAATTGACGAGGCTTACTTAAAATCCTTCGCCCCTAATTATTTGGCCAGCGCCGAAGACGGTTTAGGTTATGGTCGAAAGGGGCTAGTCACCTCGCTTTTAACCGCGGCCTTAAACCAAGAGAAAAGAGACCTATTCGCTTGCGGACCGCCGGGACTTCTGGCCGCCTTAGCCCCAATAGCCGATAACCACCAGATCCGCTACTTTGCCGCGGCCGAAGCCTTCATGGCTTGTGGGCTCGGCGTGTGCTTAACCTGTAGCCGCCCCTTAAAAGACCCCAAGGTTACCGCCAAACCCCGAATCCGCTTGTGCGTGGAAGGGCCAGTGGTCGACGGGTTGGCTTTGGACTGGATAAAATCATGACCAGCGATCTAACGGCGACCTTAGGGCCTTTAAAGTTAAAAAACCCCCTCATCGCCGCCTCTGGAGTCTTTGGTTATGGCTTAGAGCTAGCCGCGTTCTGTCCACCGGAAAAACTCGGCGCCGTGATCGTCAAAGGCTTAAGCTTAAAGCCTTGGCCGGGTAACCCTGGCCCCAGAGGCGTCGCGGCCGCTTTTGGTCTGGTTAACGCCATTGGCTTAGAGAACATTGGCGTTAAAGCCTTCCTTAAGGACGCCCTCCCCCCTTTAAAGGCCACCGGCGCCGTGGTTGGGGTCAACGTCGTGGGCGAAAAAGAAGCCGATTACGCGGAAATGGCCGCCATCTTAGCCCACGAGGACGTTGATTTTCTAGAGCTAAACGTCAGCTGTCCGAACGTTGAAAGCGGGGGGTTAGCTTTTGGGTCGGATCCTAAGATCGCGAGGAGACTCACTCAAGCCGTCGTCCAAAAGGCTGGAAACAAGCCAGTTTTAGTAAAGTTACCACCCTTAGTCACCGACATTGGCTTAGTCGCGAAAGAAGTGGCCCAAGCTGGGGCCACGGCCATTTCCTTAATTAACTCGGTTCCGGCTTTGGTGGTCAACGCCCAAACCCGAAAAGCGGCTTTAGGTCGGGTCACTGGCGGTCTGTCTGGCCCTCCCATTAAACCCTTGGCTTTAAGACAAGTCTGGCAGGCGTTTAAAGCCCTCCCCGAACCCAAAATCCCCGTGGTCGGCGGCGGAGGGATCTTTACGGGCCTTGACGCCGCCGAATTTATCGTGGTGGGCGCCACGGCCGTCCAGATAGGCTCGGCCATCCTAGTCGATCCTAGTTCGCCTTTAAGGATCTTAGACGAGCTAAAATCATTTTTTCTTAAGGAAAACGTCCCTAACGTGGCTAGCTTAAGAGGAACTTTAGAAAGTCCAGTCCCTTAAGGCGACTTACCTAAAGTTTCTTTGATTTTTAAAAAATTTAGCGCTTTTAGCTATTTACAAAACTATTTTTTAACGCGTTAGTTCCCTTTCTCAAAAAAGGCGGCGATAACTGGAAACGTCAATTTTAAATGATTTAAAACTCAATAAAAACAGGAGTTAGCGATTAAAAAAAAGTTAAAAAACGTTTCATCGTCGAGGCGCTGGGGGGGCGGCCCATTAGGCGACATTTTTTGGCTTTTGGCCTTAGGGCCCTAAAAAGGCGTTCGTCTAAAGCCGTTGTCTAAATGTTTTTTTAAGGCGCGAAAGCCCGGCGTTTAACCCCAAAAACCGGTAAAGCTAGCCTCTAAATGACGCTGCCATAGGCCAAAAACCTAAGTCGTGGCCCTTCCTTGGCTCTTAATCGCGGGGCGGCGACCAATTTTTTGCTTGCTACTTAGATTACATTAGATAATTTTTACGTCTTAATATTCTTTATATGAACTTAATAATAACATACTTTCATTCAAGAAAACGCTATACTACTATTAATAGAGGTAACTTCTAAAGGGAGGCTGGCCTGCCTCTTTCTCCAAACTACCGCTTAACGACTTTACGAACAGTTCGGTCTATAGTTAGGCTAAAATATCTTAATAATAAGTGTATTATCCAATAAAAACAACCGTTAATATGAAAATAGGTAACTTTTGCGCCGAAAAAAATGCTTGCCCAATTATAAAAGTCCATAACTTATAAAAAGTTGGCTAGTTCGTCGTCCTCATGCCTTTTTATTAGGAAAAGGTAGAAGAGCTAAACTAGCTGGCCATTAAAAAAAGTTGACGACCCGGTCGGTAATTTGATACAGTGTTAAAAGTTCCAGAGAAGTTTATTTACTTCTGTTACTTTCGCGAATTTTACTAGATCTAAAACCAAAAAGGCCAAAAGCCAACTAAGCTCCTTTTTTTGTCTTTTGTAGTGGAATAGTAACTTTGAAAGAATTACCTACTGGTGGTCAGACTTTCGTCGAAATAATAAATGAAAATTTAGTTTACGCCGACAAAACCTTATACATCTATAATCTTGTTAAAAGTAAGGATAAGCATTATTTTCTTTCCCGTCCCCGCCGCTTCGGCAAATCCTTATTAATTAATACTTTGAAAGAGCTTTTTTCGGGCCGCCCCGAACTTTTTCAGG
>JAIROO010000042.1 GCA_031257535.1 Deltaproteobacteria bacterium | reverse complement strand
GTTTTATGGCTGGTTGACTCACTAGCTTCTCCCAGCTCTCGTTATTGGCTAAAAAAACGCTCAACGGACGAGGGCCTTAAATTGGTGTCATTATATTACCACAAAATCCATTGTTAGCGTCTGGCCCTAGGCCATTCCCGCGAATGTTACAAAAACCTATTTTGTAACATTCGCCAAAAAAACCGAAAAACTAAACTGCATCTATTAAGAAATAAAGATATATTTTTAGCAACCAACAATATGAATAATAGCTCCTTCAAACTCAATAGTTTCCCAGGATATTTTATCTTCCCATCTTTTGTCTGTATCTTTGTCAAAAATAACTAACCAACCTTCTTTTGCGCCACATTTATCTATATAAGAGCGCAATTGTTTTTTGCTATCTCTCATTTTAAG
The DNA here is from genome assembly GCA_031257535.1 of Deltaproteobacteria bacterium. Lineage (GTDB taxonomy): Bacteria > Desulfobacterota > Desulfarculia > Adiutricales > Adiutricaceae > JAIROO01. Next base: position 3,291 of record JAIROO010000042.1, on the reverse strand, counting down.
GTCAATAAATTTGTCCAAACCTTTTATTTTAAGTTCCACAGGATATGAAACTCCATTATATCGAGCGAATAAATCAACCCTCATTCTTTGAAGAGCATGTTCGCGATGTAACTCGGCTCCGCCATTCAAAACCCTCTGTAGATAAGCGTAAAGAGTCATTAGAGCGATAGATTCATTATAATCAATAGGGCTTTCGAGAAATTCAGAATTTTCCCGCCAATATTCTTGAAATCCTTTCAATAAACCAGTCATGTTAAGCGTTTTGCCGTCCATCCAACGGTTGGCCAAATCTGGGGGCAATCCATCCAGATAGCTTTCGGATAGGGCTCTAGCGATTACCTCTTGGTAGATCGGATTGGCTGGCGTATATATTCCGTTCTCAATTTTTAAGAGTCCAAGGTCGAGAGCGTATCGCTTATCATCGCCCATTACGTCTTTCGGCCAACGGGGCAATCCCAAGAAGACCGGCTCAATGACTCGCCTGACGCGGGGTTCTTTGAGACGCTCCAAAAGTGAGTCAAGATGGGTGTCTTGCCGCAGGATAGACGCCTGAGCCGCCTGGTCAATAATGTCGCCAGTAATGGTTTGGGAATAATTATTTTTGGATATTTTGACCACCGCCTCATAGGCCAAGGCGTTGACTAACCAGGGCTGTCCCTCTGACCAATACCAAACTCTATCTATAGCGAGATCGTCGAAAATTTGCCCAGACGCCTCAGTGTGTTGATGGTAAAGAGTTTGAATATCCTCGCGGGTAAAATTGGCGAGGGTCAAGGCGTCTTTTTTAATATTAAAAGGACTGGCTAAACCTTTAGAATCTAAACCCAATCGGGCCTGGACAAGGTAGTCTCGGATATCCCTCATGCCAACTAAGGCCAGAGACCTTGGAAATTTGGAAGCCGGGGAATCGAAACGATTATTATAGCCAAGGCGTATTTGGCGCAAAAAAGTTATAAGAGGAGCGTCAGTAAGACAATCAGCCTCATCAAAAAAGACAATTAAATCTTTGTCAAGGTTAACGGATAGGCGTTTAAGCTCACTAGAAATTTTTAACGAAGCCATTAAGTTCGGCAGACAATCAGAAGGAAGAGCCAAAGATGCCAAATTTTCTATATCGGAATCTTTTAAGGATTCATTGATCTGGCCAGCAATGTAGGTCATGGCTAAATCAACTTCAGTTACGCCTTGACAAATCTCTAAAGAACAGTATAAAGCGTACATTTGTCCTAGATAGTTAATATTAGCGGTTAGGGCCTTTAAAAAAGTGGTTTTTCCAGACTGACGGGGAGCGTGGAGGACAAAATAGTACTCTCCGTTAATCATGTCATGGACTTCCGACTGCCGGGGCAATACCGGCAACATGTAGTGTTTGGCGGACACGCAGGGACCAGCGGTGTTAAATTGTTTTATGGCTGGTTGACTCATTAGCTTCTCCAAACTCTCGTTATTGGCTAAAAAACCGTTCAACAGGCGAGGGCCACAAATTGATAACATTTTACCACAAAATCCATTGTTAGCGTCTGGCCCAAGGCCATTCCCGCGAATGTGACAAAATGCTATTTTGTCACATTCGCTGAAAACCCATAAATCCGCTCCACGTCTAGCTTTCCTCGTATTTTTGCCTATTTTCCCTGAGCGAGCTCAAAATCTAATGTTACAATTTTGCCATTATTTAGGGAAAATGTTACATTAGACTCGCTGAGCTACTTAACTATAAGATTTTGGTTATGGCCGAAAATGAGCTTGATGGGAGCTTAGGCGGTAAATTTTATTTTTTTTTTTGTGCGCCGTGAAAAGGTGCGCTTATCTAGTGGACTGAAATGTTTACCCGGCAACTATACCCCTTACCGAAATAATTTTTCGGTTTGAAGTGGATAAGACTTCTTGACCCTGGAGTCAGTGGCTAAAATATGATTTTTTGATGGCTTCGTAAAAACCCTCGCGCCGAAAATTTCAACGCCAAGGTTTTTACGAAGTCATCATTTTTTGACTTGACAATTGAAATAAAACAGCTTATCCTGATGGGATAAAACGTTACCACGGTTTCAAACCGTAATATAAAAAAAGGGTAAGCTGTGAACCAGTCAAGAAATAATAACGCTGAAAACATAAAAAATATTGAGCTAGCAGAGGCTCATACTAACCAAAAAGAAATTATTAATAACCTTATTAATATATTACAACCTTTTATGTCAAAAACGCTCGCTAAAAGCATAATTTGCGTTGTTTTACTTTTTTTTTTATGTACTCTATAGCGCGCGTTTCAAACCTTGTCAACTTTAGTGAACCGACCGTTCGTAAAATTAAAAAAGGGATTGAGTCTAATCATATAGATACTTATATTAGTATTGATAAAAAAGGCTGTGGGCGAAAGAGTAAATTGGAACCCTTTACGGATGCCATCATAGCCGAGGTCTATACCAACAATTATCACACTCTTAAGCAAATTGTTGCCATGATTGAAGCGAAGTTTAACGTTAAGACTTCAGTATCTGCAGTTTATAGGTTTCTAAAAAAACACGACATTAAACGCTTAAAATGTGGCTCGTTGCCAGCAAAAGCGAATATAGAAGAACAACGGTACTTCTATGAAAACACTTTTCATCCGTTAGAGGAGGAGGCTAAGTTAGGCAAAATCTCACTATTGTTTTTGGACGCTTCCCACTTTGTCATGGGAGGTGATTTTCTTAGCTACATTTATAGTAATGTTCGCCGATTTTTTAAGACTTTTTCAGGATGCCTGCGATACAATGTCCTTGGGTGCTTGGATATTGTGACAAAGAATGTGATAACAGTAACAAACAAAACATATGTAACAGCAACTACGGTTTGCGAATTACGCAATAAGATTGCAGAAGAATATACAGGAATGACAGTATACATAATATTAGATAATGCCAGATACAAAAAATGTAAACTTGTGCAAGATTTAGCCTATAATCTTGGTATAAAGTTAATTTATAAACCTCCATATATTCCAAACTTAAACTTTATAGAAAGATTTTGGAAATATATAAAAAATAAATTACGTGCAGAATATTTTGATGATTTTAGTAAATTTTATAATTATATTGATTTAATTATTAAAAATAGCTATACATGTAACAAAGATGAAATAGACAGCCTTATTAATGAAAAAATATAGTTGTTTGATGATTTAATTCAAATAAAAGAAACTGCTTTTATTAGTAAAAAAGATATAAAGTAAGATCTATAAAATTTGTCATTTAATGAATTAATTCACATCTCAATTCATTAGAAAAAAAATAGAAAAACAAGCTTGAATTGTTC
>JAIROO010000009.1 GCA_031257535.1 Deltaproteobacteria bacterium | reverse complement strand
TTTTTACGGGTTCAACCAAAAAAAATGGGAACCAAGCTCTCGCCAAGGATGATGGGTTAGCCATGGGCTAGACGCTGTATCGCCATCGGTTTTTTGGATTTCAACCATCGACAAATTGTTTTTTCAAATCGAGCGGGCTAACCTAAAAGCCATTTTTTCCTGGCTCCCTGAAAATGAACCACAAAACTGAAAAAGCGCTACAATACGTTAAACGCGTTTAAAAATAAAGGGTCTATTTAGTTTCTGGCCAAGGAGGACGCGGCGCGAAAACTTCCCCAGAGACCAAGGTTTCCACTTAAGCCAAAAATAAGCCTCTTGACGGGGCCATGAACCGCGTAACGAAGCTAAGACCGAATATTTTTTATAATCACTAAAGACGCTCTGGGTTTAGTATTCCTGGCTCAGCCCCCTTTTTGGTTTTTGGTAAATCCCTCCCTTTAGACGCCAACGTCATTCTTTTTGTCGTAAGGTTATTAAAAATACCAGGTCAAAAGGACGAGACGGCTTCAAGAAAACGTAAAAAAGCTACTTGTTAAGGCCCTGGGAAGCGTTATGGTCCCAAAATCCTGGAGCCATATTATGTCAAATTTAAGTTTAGGAGCGTTTTGGAGGACGCGAAAGTAAAAAAATAGCCTTTCAAAAATTTTACGCCTTCTTTTGGTGAGCCTTAACTATGTTTAAGCTAATATTTTTTTGTCTTTGCTCCTTTTTTATCTCTTATTACGAAAATATCCAAAGTATCCGATAAAGAGTCCTTTATGGCCACTATAGACAGACAAATCGAAAATCTGGCCCATATTTTGCGCTACGTTTTAGGCGAGGCCCCGGACGAGTATGGTCTTTGGCCTAACGAAGAAGGATTTGTTCCTTTAAAAGAGACGCTTTGGGCCATCGCCGCCGAAGAGGGATTTCGCGGAACCACGGAAAACCGGATCCGCGAGGCCGTGGCCCAGACCAAAAAAACCGGCTCTTTGGAGATCGTGGACAACTTAATTCGCGTCAGACCCGATCTGGCCAATCTCCCTAAAATCTCCCCCGCCCCGCCTTTACGCCCCAAAATTTTTCACTTAGGCCTAAGAGAAAGGTTTTGGCCAGTCGTTTTAGACCAGGGCTTAAAGCCTAAACCAGGCCAGACCTTAAGCCGCCTTTTCACCGACAAAGACCAGGCCCGGGTCGTCGCCGCTCGGGCTAGCCAAAACCCGGTCTTAATCGAGATCAACCGCGCTCTAGCCGAAAAAGAGGGGACGGCCTTCTGGAAATATACGGACCGAATCTACCTCGCCACCGCCATTCCTCCCAGCGCTCTTTTTGGGCCGCCGATCAAACTAAAACCTGAAAAACCACCGGCCGACGCCCCTGGGCTCAAGAACTGGTCGGTCCCCGAGGTCATCCGGGGCAAAACCCCTGGCCAAAGAGACGACTCCCCGGCTTGGAAAAAACAAGTTAGAAAAGAAAGAAGGAAGAAGTAAGTAAGTAAGTAAGTAAGTAAGTAGATTTAGTCGGCGGTCACTTGGTTGCGACCATTTTGTTTGGAGACGTACAAAGCGGTGTCGGCCCGGGCTAAAACGGAAATCGCGTTGTCGCCTGGCCTAATCTCGGTGACCCCCATTGAAATGGAGATATGAATGGTTTTCTCGCTATGACGGGAGAGCTTAAACTCCACACAGGCGACGGCTTTTCTTATTTTCTCGGCCACTCTAGTCGCGTCCGAAAGCTTAGCCTCAGGCAATAAAACAATAAACTCGTCGCCCCCATAACGAAAGATAAAGTCGTCGCACCGTAAAAGATCCGAGACGATTCGCCCCATATGGGAGAGGATACTGTCGCCAGCCTGATGGCCATAAGAGTTATTAACGTCCCGAAAGTGGTCAATGTCGAATATTAAGAGGCTAAAGGTCTCTAAACGGACGCTCTTAAAGTTCTCAATGCAGAGATTGACCGCCTCGTCGTAAGCCCGCCGGTTATAAACCCCAGTCAAGGCGTCCCGCATGGAGATGGATTTAAAGTCCTCTAGCTCCTTTAAGAGCTTGTGGCTCTGGGAGACGAAGGTGTCGTAATCTCGTCGCACCGAGTCGAGGCGGGACTCTAAAGCCGTCTTTTCCTTGTGGAGTTCTTGGAGGCGACGCTCGTCTTGGAGGGTTTTCTCCTGGATGGATTGACACAGAATCTCGACCTTAAGGGCGATGAGGGTCAAGAGCTTTTCCGCCTCAGAGACGCCTTCGGGGTCGTCTTGAACCTCTTGGACCGAATCTTGGATCTGGTTTAATCCCTCGGCCAAACTCTCGTTAAACTCCCGATTTTCCTCGTCAAAAAAGGAAATACTCTGCCGAATCAGGCGTTTAAACTGATCTTCGGTGGTCTTTAAGGTTTTAATAATGCTTGAAAGGCGCGCGGTGATCTGACTCTTTTCGTCGGAATAGTCGCGGATGAAGCGACACATGAGCTGAGTTAAGCTCGACAAGATTAGTTCTCTAGACGAACCTTGCTCGAGTCTTTTAATAATAGACTGAGCCTCGTCGTTAAAGCGATAACCCCGGTGGGAAGAGATTTGGGTTAAAAAGCCTTTAACGTACTCAGAGATCCTGTCTTCGGGATCTGGACGGTCATTGTTGGGGCTTTGGCCGCGGTCGTCTAGGTCAATGGTGAGACGAATCCCAGAAATCTTGGTCAGATCCGTGGCCAAGGCTTCGGTTTCCGAAAGGGTAAACTTACTCTTTTGAGCGAAAGCCTCGAGTCGATCCAACCAGCTAGGCTCGCAATTTGGATGTCGGACCAAACTACCCACGGCCTTTAAGATTTGCCGAAAGTTCAAGATAAGGTCCACCTGATCTAGCTCCATTTTCATGAGAGCTCTTTCAGTTTCCAGGTACCTTGCCTTTAACTGCTCGGCGTTCTCTAAGTTTAAGTGAGGCTTCTCTTCAATCATTAGCGACACGTCTCAAAAAAAAGGCCATGAGTAAGTAACTAAGACTAAGAAACCGATTTTTTTCGGTTTAACATAGGTAGTTTAAAAAACTCTATCCCCTCGTTTTTAAGCGTTTCCTCCTCGTCGGCCGTGGAATAGCCTCTGATGTTTCTAGACGGAGCCGCGCCGTAACGCATTTTTAGGGCCTCGGTCGCGAAGCCAGCGCCCACGTCCACAAAATCCTTCTCCAACCGCTCGGTTAAAGCGGATAAAGTTCGAAATGCCAATAAATTAGCCGCCTGTTGGATTAAATTCATATTTTTGGAGCCCATTTGGGGGTCCATTCTCTGGTCCGCTCTCTGGTCCGCCTCGGGAAAAGAGTTTTGACCCAGGCTAGGATTACCCGCGCCAGGCTGACCCTCGCGCGGGGACTCGGCGCGCCGGCGAACCAGACCAAAAGTCGACGGTCGCCGCGTCACGTTCTCCTCGCCGCAGATAGGGCAATTCAAGCGACCATCAGCCATCTGGGCCTCAAAATCTGATAAATTGGCGAACCAACCTTCAAATAGATGCCCATTAAGGCAAATTAAATCAAAAACAACCATATGACACGTGAAAGAAAGACTGAATTAAAAGAAAAACACCAGCCATTCAACTCTATAAACTAAAAAAAACTAACGTTTTTTTGGCGAAAACCAGAAGACCGAACAAGGGAAGAGCTGGGAGGCGTAAGCCCAGTTCGTTATTTTATAACCTAAGTTATTGATCTGTCAAATTTTCAAGTTTTGGCTTAAATTTTTAAACCCCAAAAACACTCATGACCCTGGGCGCTCACCCCGGATCCATGAAACTATTGGGAATGCTAGGTCTTCAAGACTATATTGACTCTTATTCCTAGTTTAGTTAT
>JAIROO010000234.1 GCA_031257535.1 Deltaproteobacteria bacterium | reverse complement strand
GATGGCTATATTTATCAACTCGGCCTATATCCAATTTTTTAAGCCCTATGACCATAAAATAATTTAAAATCCATTTTACGCTAAGGATGGTAATGATGGCTATATTTATCAACTCGGCCTATATCCAATTTTTTAAGCCCTATGACCATAAAATAATTTAAAATCAATTTTATACTATGGATAGTTATGGTAGCTATATTTATCAAACTCGGCCTATATCCATATCAATCTATTTTATAGAGCTATTTTAGCTTAAATATTCCTTAACAAAGATTTTTAACGCCCGCATAGGTATTATTAACCGTCAATAATCAAGCAGAATTAGCTTAAACCGGATCTGGACTTGGCTTAACCCCCGCCGCTGTGGGCGTGGCATGGGCCGCGGCGACCTTCTTTTTAAGGTCTTCTTTTAAGAAAAAAAGCTCGTAAATGGCCGGAACTAGAAACAAAGTAATAAAGGTAGAGGAAGTTAGGCCGCCGATGACCGCCCGACCTAAAGGAGCTTGCGACTCCCCACCCTCGCCAAAGCCCAAAGCCAAGGGGATTAGCCCTAAAATGGTGGTTAAGGTGGTCATAAGGATGGGCCTTAAACGCCGCCGACCGGTTTCCATTAAAGCCGGAATCAGATCTAAGCCGTCGCGCCTTCTTAAAAGATTGGCGTGGTCGGTTAAAATAATAGCGTTGTTAACCACAATCCCGGCCAGCATGATCACTCCAATAAAAGAGTTAATGTTAAACGAGGTGTTAGTTAAGAAGTGACCCCAAACAACCCCAATCGCTCCAAATGGCAGGGAGAACATGACTACTAATGGCCCTTTTAGCTGTTCAAACTGACAAGCCATAACCATATACACTAAAAAGACGGCCAAAGACAAGACCATCATTAAGCCTCGAAAGGTTTTGGCCTGTTCTTCGGACTCGCCAATAAAGGCGTAACTAAAGTCGCTGCCCATGGGCAGGGTCTTCAGCTCTTGGTCGATGTCGTTAATGACGTCCCCTAAAGCTCGGTCGGTCAGATCGGCGTTTAAGTTGACCACCCGGGTCTGGTTTTTCCGGGTAATGACCAAAGGACTCGACCCGACTTTGGCGGTGGCCACGTTGGCTAAAATGACGCTCTGGCCTTGGGCGTTGGTCACTGGCAGCTTCATCAAAGAGTCCACGGTCAGATTAGCCGAGTCTTTGAGTTGGACCGTAATATCGTACTCTTTGCCGTTTTCCCGGTAATAGCCCGCCGTCGACCCCCCCACGGCCGTCTTAATTAAAGAGGAGATAGCCGCGACGCTTAAGCCCGCGTCCGCCGCCCGACCCCGGTCGACGACGATGGTTTCCTCTAAAGAGGAGTCCTCGTTGGACAAGTAAACGTCGGAGACCCCAGGCACGCTTTCGACGATCCGCTTCATTTCTTTAGCCAGCCGCGTCGACTCCACCAGATCGTTGCCCCTTAGCTCGATCTGGATCCTATCGTTGCCGCCCCCAAAAGCCAAGAAGGACTGGTCGGCCCTTAAACGGATGGTCGCCCCCGGGACGTTCGCGAAACGGGCCCTTAAAACGTCTATGATCTCAAAAACCGAGCGAGAACGTTCGGCGACTGGCGTCAAACCCACTTCAAGCTCGCCGTAGGCGCTGGAGCGATTGTTCCGCCCGCCGGTGCCGCCCATGTCCGCGGCCATGGTGACCATCTCCGGGACTTCTTCCTTGACGATGGCCTCAATAATCGCGACTAAATCCGAGGTCGCCTCCACCCTCGTCCCTGGCTCCATGGTGACGACGATCTCAAAGGCGCTCTCGTCGGTGCGAGGCAAAAACTCCGTGCCCATATAACGCCAAGGAACCAAGGTTAAGGCTAAAAGGGAAAAAGCCGTTAAAATCACCAACCAGGGCTTTTTTAAAGCTTTTTCTAACCATTTAAGGTAAGTTGACTCAACTAACTTAAAATACTTAGCCCCATAACGCGGTCGACCGAAAGCCACGGGTTTTTGGCCCTCTTTGACGACTTGGTCCTTTAAAAGTTTGCTGGACAGCATGGGGACTAAGGTCTGGGCCACGAATAGCGACAAAGTCAGGCTAAAGACGATGGTCCAGGTAAAGGGCCGAAAAATGACCCCGGCCATGTCTTGCAGGAAGATCATGGGCAAAAACACCGACAAAGTGGTTAAGGTGCTGGCGATAATGGCCCCATTAACCTCCTCGGCGCCTTTAATGGCCGCTTCCGTGGCTTCGACTCCGTTCGCGCGGAGACGGAAGATGTTGTCTAAAACGACGATGGCGTTATCCACCAACATGCCCACTCCCAAAGCCAAAGCCCCCATGGTGACCACGTTTAAGGTCAAACCAAAGAAGTACATGACAATGAAAGTTGGAATAATAGATATTGGGATGGCTAAGGCTAAGACAAAGGTGCTGCGGATATTTTGTAAAAAAACCAAAATCACCAAGACCGCCAAGATCCCCCCCTTAACTATGGAGTCAGAGACCGTGGCGATGGCTTTTTTAATAAAGACCGAGGTGTCTTTTAAAAGGGAGGCGTGAACGTTAGACAGGGTGGCGTTGACTTCCGCGATGGCCTTATAGACGTTTTCGGCGACTTGGACCGTGTTGGAGCCAGACTGCTTAAAAATCCCCATGAACTGACCTTCTTGGCCGTTAATGCGGGTGATCCGGGTGACCCGAGTCCATCTGTCCAAGACGTCGGCGATGTCGCTTAACCGAACGGGGGTGCCGCCTTTGGTCCGGGTGACTAAGGTGGAGCCAATCTCCTCTAAAGAAGCGAACTCGCCTTTAGTCCGCACCGCCACCGACAAGCGACCCCGATCAATGTCGCCGCCAGCTTCGGTTAAGTTCTCGTTTTGAATGAGTTTAACCAAACCGTGGAGGTCTAAGCCTAAAGCTTTGACTTTGGCCTCGTCGACTTCCACCCTAATCTCGCGATTTAGGCCGCCAAACCCTTGAGCCGAGGCCACGCCCTGACTTCTTTCGAGCCGATAGCTGACCTCGTCGTCGATATAGCGCTTCAGATCCACGGGGTGAAAATTGGAAGACACCCCCAAAATCATGATGGCTCGGGCGGCGGTGTCGAATTTCCGTAAAACCGGCCGATCGATGTCCTCGGGCAGCCGATTAATGATCCTATCGATCCGGTCGCGGACGTCGTTGGTGGCCTCGTCGAGATTGACCCCCCAGTCAAACTTGATGGCCACGCTGCTGGAGCCTTCCACGGACGAGGAACTCATTTCCTCAACCCCGGGCACGGCCACTAAAGCCCGCTCTATGGGTTTGGTTATCTGCTCCTCGACCTCGGCCGGGGCGGCGTTTTCATAGGTCGTCTGGACCACGATGACCGGCATGGTCAGCTCTGGCATCAGATCCAAAGGAATCAAGTTTAAGGAAAACCCCCCCAGTAAAACCAAGATCAAAACGACCATCGAGGTAAAAACTGGGCGCCGAACGGCCGCGGCGGGGAGGCTCACGAGACTCGCTCCGAGGGTTCCGCCTTGGCTCCAGGCGTTTTATAGGCTTGACCGTCCTGTAAGAGATGCTGGCCTAAAGTGACGATGGGACCCTCAATTGGCGCGGCGCCCAAAAGCTCCACCCGCCCGTTTTCCACCAGGCCCAACTCCACGGAGACTTGTTTAACCGTCTGACTTTGGGGGTCGGCCACGAAAATCACGTAGCCTTCCGAGCGCCGAAATGGCACGTCGTGGTCCACGGACCAGACGTCGCGGCGCTCGTTAAAGGTAAAAACCGCTTCGGCGAACATGCCGGGTTTTAACAAAAGATTCGGGTTAACCACTTCCAACTCGACCCGAGCTTGACGGGTGTCGGTGGACAAGACCGGGGCCACTCGCACGACTTTAGCGCTAAAGTCCTGGCCGGGGTAAGCTTCCGTCCGCACCGTGGCCACCAGCCCGGGGACGATCTTGGGATAATCTTTCTCAATGACGTCGACGACCACTAAAAGAGGATTTAAGGCCACCACCTCCATGACTGGGGCGTTGGCCGTAATTAATTGCCCCTCGTCGGCTTGGCGGGAGCTAACGTAACGATAATTTTCCTCGCTTTGATCCTCGACCTGGGGCCAAGTAGCGGTCAGACGCGTGTAAGACAGGCGTAAAGCCGCGTCGGCTAGCTGGTTATTGGCCGAGTCCAGTTGGCTCCCGGCCACGGCGAGCCTGGCTTCGGCTTGTCTTAGGCGATTTTCCGCGGTCTCAAACTCGGACTGGGCGACGACGCTTTTTTTGG
>JAIROO010000193.1 GCA_031257535.1 Deltaproteobacteria bacterium | reverse complement strand
AACAAACCTACGTTGGAAAGGTAATGACGCCCAAAGGGTTGCCGCCTCAGATCCTGGCGATTGTCGCGACAAGTTAAAGAACTCAAGTGGTGGGAACTGCGCTTACCGTAATAAGCTTTCGGTTTTCTGCGAAAGATTTTATAAAAAAAAGAGGAACGGATTTTTTTTAGTTTTCCGTTCCTCTTTTTTTTCGTAACGCCATCCATGGCGCGGATTACACGCCATCCTTGGCGGTTTGGCCTTGACTACCCATCAGGCGGGATCGGTTGGTCGCCTTCCGCGAACTCGCTAGTCGAGGTCAGGGTTTGAGGTTGGGAAAATCGGGAGGAGGCGACGTCTAGCCCAAGCTTTAGGCGCACTCCAGCGGACTTGTACTTTTCTTCCTCGATCAGTTGCCTGAGCTTGGTGACTTTTTCCACCTCTTCCAAGGAGTACTGACGTCGTTTAGTGTCAGTTCGGTCTGGTTTTAGGAAGTCAGAAAACTCTTTCTCCCAATACCTTAGGGTGGTTTTTTTGACCCCAGTCATTTGAGAGACTTGGTCAATGCTAAGGCCAATCTTGTCGAGGTTTGGGATATGCGCCATAGGCTTCCCTCCGAAAAAAGGTCGATTCGCGAATAACTCGCCAGTCGCGTCGTTAAGGCCGTTTAAGTCGACCCATCTTAGTCTGGGCCTTTTGAAAAAAAACGCGACGAAAAAATAAATGACGTCATCTTCGGGCGGCCAAAACCAAAATCAATTTTTGGGGTTCGCCGGCCTTTGATATACTAATCGTCATTCTGGCCAAAAAGTTAAATTTTTTTTTGAGAAAAATCGGCTTTTTTTTGAGAAACTCAAAAAAAAGTTTAGGCTTATACCTTAAGGCAGACCTCTTCTTTTGAGGCTAAGTAAGTGATTTAATTGGATAAAATCTTAAAACTCTCCGCTAATCCACGTCTTTTGGCCTTAGACGTTTTAGTGGCCGTCGAAAAAGGGGAATTTTTAGAAAAGGCCCTTAACGAGCGAGCCGCTCTAGTCTCCCCGGACAATTTAGCTTTAGCCCGGGCTCTAGCTTCGATGACAGTAAGGCATCAGAGCCGGCTGGATTTTTTATTGGCTACCAAACTGACCAAGGGTTGGCCAGACCACTTGACCCTACTTATCCTCCGTTTGGGGTTATGTCAGATTCTTTTTTTTGACCGTTTAGGCGATCACGCCATCGTGGACCAGACCGTGCGCCTTACTGGGAGCAAAAGACGGGGACGCGAGGGTTTAGTTAACGCCGTTTTAAGAGGTTTTTTGCGCGACCGCGCGGTCTTTGGCTGGCCCAAGGAGCTGGACGGACGCGAGGTTGCCCCTCTGAAAAGACTGGCCGTTTTTTACAGCCATCCTTTATGGTTAGTCGAAAAGTTAAACGACCTTTTAGGTTATCGCGAGACTAGGGCCCTATTGGTAGCCAACAACCAGCCGCCACCCCCCACTATTAGGGTTAACCCCCGAAAGATCAGCCGCGAGGATTTGGCGGGGCGACTGCCTTTTCCGACTCAAAAGACCTTGATCTCGCCGTGGGGCCTAAAACCCTTAGCCAAGTCTTTAAGGCGGCCGAACTTGTGGCCTTTATATCAAGAGGGCTTCTTCGCCATCCAAGACGAGGCCTCTCAACTAATCGGTTTGTTAGGGGAGGGAGCCGAAAGAGTCTTAGACTGTTGCGCGGGTTTAGGCGGCAAAACCTTAGCCATAGCCGCGGTTTTACCGGAAAAAGGGCGAATCTGGGCCTTAGATCCCCATGGCGGGCGTTTAAATGGCCTAAAAACCGAGGCCCAGCGGCTGGGTTTGGCGGAAAAAATCGTCGAAACAAAGGAAAGCTCCCTCGCCACGGCCAAACTTGAAGGGGATTTTGACCTAGTAATAGTTGACGCTCCCTGCTCTGGCTTAGGGGTTATTCGGCGACGCCCGGAGATTAAATGGCGCAAATCCCCGGGCGACCTTCCGCCTTTAGCCGCTTTCCAACTGGAGCTTTTAGAGACGGCCGCGGCTAAAGTGGCTAAAGGGGGGAGTCTTATTTACGCGGTCTGCTCGGTTTTAGCCGAGGAAGGTCTAGGCGTCTGCCAACAGTTCTTGGCTAAAAACTTAAGCTTTAGGTATTTGGCCAAAGAAGAACTCCCGCTGTCCTTAGCCAACTTAAGCGGAGGCTCTGGTCAGATCCATTTGTGGCCTCACAAAGAGGGGACGGATGGTTTTTTTTACGGCCTTCTGACCAATAGACCCTAAAAAAATACTGGTTTTTTTGGCCGTTAAAGGGTAAATAACGGCCTAAAACCTTAGAAAGCCAAAGGGGTTTTATGAGCGAGCCTCTCCATCGCGGATCTATATATTGGTAGTTCTATCCATCGCGGATCAATACATTGATAGTTCTATAAATCCCCTGGTTTATATATTGATGGCCTATAAACCGCGGCCACTAAAAAGCGTCTCTTAGTTTTAGGAGTAATCATGGCCTTGTCGTCTTTCGCCCGTTCGGTAATAATTTTTGCGCTTCTTTTGGCCTTAACCCTAGTCTGTCTAGGGGTGGGCGGCCAAAAAGTCTTGGCCCAAGAGAAGCCTAAACCTATAGATCCCCCGGTCAAGATCCGTTTAGGCTTATTACCCATCGCCGACACGATCTTGATCCACGTGGCCTTTCGGGAAGGTTTTTTCGCGCGGCAAGGCCTTAACGTGACGCTCACCCCTTTTCAGAGCACCTTAGAAAAGGACGCGGCCGTTATGGCTGGGAAACTGGACGGTCATTTTTGCGAGATTAGCTCGGCTATGGTCCAAAGAGCCCAAGGTCAGATGTACAAGGTCGTGGCCACCACCTCTCACACCCAGCCCCAAACTCGATTTTTTGGGCTCGTCACTAAACCCAACTCTAAGGTTATGAGTTTGACCGACTTAAAAAGCCAAACCTTGGGCGTGGCTCGTCAGACCATTATTGACTTTTTGACCGACGTTTTTTTGACTAGGGCGGGGTTGCCTTTGGACTACGTGGTCCGGCGCGACATCCGGAAGATCCCATTACGCCTCCAGACGTTAAGGGCCGGTCAGTTAGAGGCCTCTTTGTTTCCAGAGCCTTTATTGAGCATGGCCGAAAAGCCAGGCGGTCGGGTCATAGTCGACGACCGCGACTTAGACATGCCCTTAGCCGTGGTGGCTTTAAAGGACGAGCTAGCTACTCCGGCCATCGTTAAAGCGACGCGGACGGCTTTAAGCGAGGCCAGAGATCTGGTTAACGCCAAGCCCAACGAGACCCGGAGCTTAATGCTGGAGTTGGGTCTAATTTCTAAGGAATTGGCCGAGGACTGGACTCCGCCGCCTTATAACCCCGATCAAGTCCCTTATAAGTTACCGGACAAGGCCTTATTTACGGCTTACGTGGACTGGTTAGCCAGAAACGAGGTCGTCAAAAGGTCTGGGGAGCCTGGCCCCTTGCGGGTGGCTCCCACGTTTGAGGCCACCATTTATCAGGGCCTCGACTAGAGTTATGCCGGGCGCGGCGGTTAAGATTCGCGGGCTGACTAAAAGTTTTGGCGGAACCAAGGTTTTGGCGGGCTTAGATCTGGATCTGGCCAAAGGCGGGTCTTTGGCTTTACTAGGGGCTTCTGGTTGTGGGAAGACGACCATTTTACGTATTTTAGCCGGTTTGTGTCCCTTTGAGGCGGGGGAGGTGACGGTGGGCGAGGGTCAGGCCGTCCGCTCCCTAGTTTCCCAGAACTTGGGTCTTATGCCTTGGAAGACCGTTTACGCCAACTTAAGTCTGCCCTTGGTTTTAGCCGGCCTAAAACGACAGGAGATTAACTTAAGAGTTAAGACGGCTTTAAACGACTTGGGTCTTACGGATCTCGCCCATCGTTATCCCGACCAGCTCTCGGGCGGGCAGCGGCAGCGTCTGGCTTTGGGTCGGGCCTTAGTCGCAAGGCCAGAGCTTTTACTCTTAGACGAGCCTTTTTCGGCCTTAGACGCCTTAACCCGGGAGATTTTAGGCGTCCAACTGGCTCAGCTGTGGCGGGGGTTTGGCTTAACCATGATCCTCGCCACCCATAGCGTTGAGGAGGCGGTTTTTTTGGGCGAGACCATCGTCGTCTTGGGCGGCCAACCGACTAGGGCCTTCGCGGTCTTTAATAATCCTGGCCCCAAAACCCCAAACGCTTATACTGAGGATTATTTTCTGGATCTCGTCAAAAAGGCTCGCTTAGCCTTAGCCGAGACCTTTGTCGTCGCTCCAAACCGCGTCGGGGGAGACCGTGAAGTTTAGGGCGGTTTTAGGGTTTGGGGTTTTCTTGGCTCTGTGGGCGGTTTTAGCCAAGGTCTTAGGCGACCAGATTTTACCCAGCCCCCTTTCGGTTATCCAAGATTTTGGTTTAAGGTTAAACCAGAAACAGTTTTACGGGCACTTAGGCGCGAGCTTTTATCGGGCGGCGGTGGGATTTTTCTTGGGATTGGCTCTGGCTATTCCCATAGGTTGGTTAATGGGGGGCGTAAAAAAACTTGATGATTTTTTAGCCCCTCTCTTATTTTTTACTTATCCCGTGCCCAAGGTTTTGTTTTTGCCGGTTTTGATCGTGACTTTAGGCTTAGGCGAGGCCCCTAAGATTGTCTTAGTGGCCGTGACCGTGGGTTACCAAGTCTTGGTGGTGACTAGGGACAGCGTCGTCAATTTGGATCGGTCGTACTTGGAGGCTTTTACGGCTATGTGGCCCGCTTCCCGGGCCAAAGGGGCTAGAACTTGGGCTTTGGTCCGGCATATTCTCTGGCCCGCCTGTCTCCCCGCCGTGGCCACGGCTATGCGTTTAGCCTCGGGCACGGCCGTCTCGGTGTTGTTTATGGCCGAGTCCTTCGCCACGGACGAGGGTTTGGGATTTTTCATCGTCGACGCTTGGGGCAATTTGGATCTGCCGCGGATGTTCTCGGGGATCTTGGCTATGGGTTTACTCGGCGGGCTGTTTTACGCCTTCGCTAATATAGTTGAAAAAAAACTCTGTCCTTGGGTTAAGGGCTAAAACCAAAAAAGGCCAGAAAAATCCTCTGGTTTTTAGTTTTTTCCCCTTGACCCTAATATCAGTAAAGGGTAACTTAATGATTTAACGTAGTTACGAAAAAGCTCGTAAAACCCTGGAGGGTCGTGATTTTAAAGGTCTTAATTACTATATACGCCAATCAGTAATTATATAACTACCAAATATTGAATTTTATAGGCCCTAGCCAAGATTAAAAAGGGTTTTTGACGAGAGCGGCCTTGACGGCTTCTTAAGTTCTCCTTATTTTATTAGATTATTAAACGCTTTTTTTGGTTAAAATATAGATCTACAAAATAAAAAAATGACTAGACAATCATTAATTTATTAGAAAATAAACACTATAGAATTTTTTTACTTGATATTATGACAGCTAATATAGCGCATGAATCATGTTTAATAATTAAGTATTTATTAAAATATTAAAAATTATCTCTTAACCACAAAAAGGCGCGTAAATAGCTAGATGACGATAAAAAAGACGAATTTAGACAGGGTCGGCGTTTCCCTGTTGTCTGGTTCCCCTAAAAATAAGGCCAAAGCCGCGAATCGGTTTCCGAAGTCTTTCGATAAAGGGCACGCGCTGGCCCAGTTCAGTATTGGCAATCTATATCTTTTTGGCGCGGAAGGAGTTCCCATAGATAAGGCCAAAGCCGCGGAATATTTTCAGAAGGCCGCCGATCAAGGGCTGCCGGTGGCCCAGTTTAACCTTGGCCTTTTGTATCAAAATGGCGAGGGGGTTCCCAAAAATATGACTAAAGCCGCGAGGTGGCTTCAGAAGGCCGCTGATCAAGGCTTCGCGCCCGCCCAATACGATCTTGGCCGACTCTATTTAATTGGCGATGGAATTATCCAAGATATAGCCAAAGGCGTTGAATGGATTCGAAAAGCCGCCGATAAAGGGAACGTGTTAGCCCTGTCTGAGCTTGGCGAAAGGTATCGTTTGGGCGAGGGAGTTCCCAAAAATTTGCCTATGGCCGTGAAATTGCTTCAGAAAGCCGCCGATTTAGGGGACGGCGTATCCCAGTTCTTGCTTGGCGAACTGTATCGAAAGGGCGAGGGAGTTCCCAAAAATATGGCTCGCGCCGCGAAATGGTATCAGCTGTCCGCCGAGCGAGGAGACGTTGACGCCCAGTTCGCTCTGGCCGAACAATATCGAAACGGCGAGGGAGTGCCCCAAAATATGGCCAAGGCCGTGAAATGGTTTCACAAGGCCGCCGACCAAGGAGACGTTGACTCCCAGTACGCTCTTGGCGAAATATATCAAGGTGGCGAGGGAGTTCCCAAAAATATCGCCAACGCCCTGAAATGGTTTCAGTTGGCGGCCGATCAAGGGGACATGTACGCCCAGTTTTCTCTTGGCGAAATAAATCATAAGGGCGACGAGGGAGTCCCCAAAAATTTAACCCAAGCCGTGGATTGGTATAAGAAGTCCGCCGAACAAGGGCTAGTGGAAGGCCAGCTTTATCTTGGCCTTATGTATGGCAATGGCGAGGGAGTTCCAAAAGATATGGACCAAGCCGCGGTCTGGTCTAGGAAGGCCGCCGAACGAGGGCACGCGGTGGCCCAGTATTATCTTGGCTACCTATACCACAATGGCTATGGAGTTCCAAAAGACGAGATAAAGGCCATGGTCTGGACTAAGAAGGCCGCCAAGCAAGGGCACTCGGCCGCCCAGTTTGACGTGGCCGTTCAATATCTTGAAGGCGATGGAGTTCCCAAAAACTTAACTCTAGCCGCGGAATGGTTTCAGAAGGCCGCCTCGCTAGGACACGTGGAGGCCCAGTTGAACATTGGCCTTATGCATAGCCGGGGCGATGGAGTTCCAAAAGATATGGCCAAAGCCGTGGAGTGGGCTCAGAAGGCCGCCGATCAAGGGTTCGCCAAAGCCCAGCATTATTTTGGGCTTCTGTATGACAGTGGCGATGGAGTTCCAGTAGACAAGGTCAAAGCCGCGGAATGGTATCAGAAGGCCGCCGATCAAGGGCTCGCTGAAGCCCAGTATCGTCTTGGCTTAGCGTACTTGTCCGGCGATGGAGTTCCCAAAAATAAGGCTAAAGCCTTAGAATTTTTTCAGAAGGCCGCCGATCAAGGGTTCGCTTTAGCCAAGCGTCGTCTTGGCTAAATATGTCGCGCGGGCGATGGATTTCCCCAAAATAAGCTAAAGCCGCTTGACGTTATTCCTACCAGTAGTTTATTTATCGCCAATCCCCTAAGCCAACTTTAGCCAAAGCCAACCAACAAGGCCCTGGTCGAATGGGCTATTGAGTCGAAGGTCGCCGTAAGGCTGGCCAATTTAGATAAGGTCAGGGTTGAGAGACTTTGGCGGCGGGACGATTATTAGACTTTGGCGGCGGGACAGGAAAAATGGGGGATTTTTTATATTCTTTTTAGCCGCGTATATAGGTAATTTAACGGCCCAGGCTGTTTTAAAGTTTATCCGTAATTTAAAAAAGTCGCCTTAAGAAAAAATAGTCATTTTTTAGCGATTGTCTCCTGATATTCAAGAGAGAATAAGCGACTATTCTTTTAAGTCGACCACCCGCGAAATGAGGCTAACAAGAAATGACCCGTCAAGAAATGATCCTTATTGATTCCTTGTTGGCCATTTTAGCCGGCGTAATCGCGGGCGTTATAGTTAACCCCTTTTCATAAAAAAATAAAAAAGCCGCCTCCTAGCGTAGCGATTAAACTAAGAGGCGGCCGAAAACGACCTTAAGTTATGCGTGTTAAAAAGGTCTGCGAAAGTCAAGAGATATGCGAAATCTCATGACTGTTGTTAGAGGGAAGCGTTTTTATCTTATTTTGTCAATCCCCCTTTAACCGGAGCTATAGATAAAAAAACCTACTAATTTTTTTGCTGAGAATTCAGTGACCACAAATCCTCATCAAGCTCAAATAAACCTTTAGCCAGCATATTTTTGATATGTAGGTTTTATAACGTCCGATTC
>JAIROO010000145.1 GCA_031257535.1 Deltaproteobacteria bacterium | reverse complement strand
AAAGCCGCGCTCCTCGCTCGGCCTAAAAGAAGAGCGTTGTGCCCAGGAAACTTAGATAGAAGCTCCGCGTAAATGGGGTAAGCCTCTTCGCCTTGACCCTTTTGGAGAAGATACTCAGCCCGCCGCCATTGGGCCGCGTCCTGGGGGCTAGGAGTCTGGGCCCAAAGAGGAACGGCTAAAAACCCAATAACTACCATGCATAGACCAATAATTTTTAGCGACATACTTGATACCAATTTTAAAACCCATAATTTTTATGGTTATTCTGTACTATAAAATATATAGTAGTTTTAAAATTTATGTTACATATTTTCATAACTATTTATTGAATTTAAAGACAATAAAAGATAAGATAATCGCGTTTTATGATGGGAATTAGCGAGATAGTCGCGGACGTTGGACTTTAAACACTCGTTGGCTAAGGAGAAAGGGCTTAGAGCTTTTAAGAACTAAGCTCTCTAGCCAGTCTCGACCACGAGCGAAGAGTCTTACGCGCGCGCGAGAAGAGAATGAAAAATTATATGTAATTAAAGTTTGAAAATTTGTTAAAAGGGCAAAAAAAGAAGAGAAAAGGCGTTTATAATGGATAAAGGAAGAATTAGAATAGTAATTAGCTATTAACGATCGTATTGTGTGTGTGTGTGTGTGTGTGTGTGTGTGTGTGTGTGTGTGTGTGTGTGTGTGTGTGTGTGTGTGTGTGTGTGTGTGTGTGTGCAAAATTTGTGCCAATTTCAGAATTTGGCTCAAAATATAGAAAAAGAAAATATTAAATATTACGCGTTGGACATTTAGTCTTTCAAAGAAAAACATTGAGCTTTATCCATCAAAATATCAGCTACCTAGCGTCAGTGAAAAAGGAAAATCCAAAAACTATACCAAAAAAAACAAAAAAAATTGTATCTACCCCTTAAAAAGTATTAAAAAGTCAGAGGGCGAAAAAAGGCCTAGTCTTTATAAGGCGTTTTTTTCATCAGCGACTTTGTATAACGCTCATTAAAATAGTCTACATAATTGCTCTTGTCAAGAGGGCATACAAGAAATCAGCGTTTACTATTTTTTTTACATTTAAAATAACTTTTTCAGATAGTTTTATTACTTATAACATTTTATTGGAACATAATAATTTAATTATTTATACACACTGGGTAGCGCGCCTTTATGGAGTTCAAGGGGGCGCTGGTCCAAATCAAGTCGTCCCGACCATTAATTAATCTAAAAAAGTCCGATCAAGCGCGACCTGGACCAGCGATCGGACCTTTTGATTTTGAAAAACCGTAAACTTTCATGGCGAGAGCTAGCGGCCTTTCAAACATTTCCAGCGGATTTTGGGATAAATTCGTCGCGAGTGGAGAGCCAACGCCAAATTGGCGACGCGGGACCGTCATGATTAATCGAAGTTCTCGGTCGTTCATTAAGGGAGCGGACCTGAGGTCGACCATTAAGGGAGCGGAAATGAGGTCGACCATTGAGGGAGCGGAAATGAGGTCGACATTTCGTTAATAGATCAAAAACGTTTTTTTGGTGGGTAAAAGCCTAATTACCCCTTTTTAGCGAGAGACTTAAAAGGGCCTGCCCGAGGCAATCTATTGACCCCTATTAACCGCGCCCTCTTCCAAATCGTTCGCCGATCTTCTCAAACGCCGCAATTGGCCAGGAGTCTGCCCAAATTCCGTCCGAAAAGCCTCGATGAAATAGCTTATATTGCGGTAACCCACTAAATTGGCGACCAGATTTACCGGTTTTTCCTCGTCGGTCAGCATGGCCAAAGCCTGGCTCATGCGTTCTTTGCGGATAATATCGCTAAACGTCTGGCCAAAATAATCCCGAAACCCAGTTTTGAGCTTACTTTCGTTGAGCCCACAAAGCCTAGAGAGAGTTTTTAGTTTGGGCGGGGAACGAAAATTCGTCTCCAAGACCCGACGAGCCTCGCCCAGTTTTTTCAGGTCGCTTGGACAAAGGCCAGAGCTTTGGGGCTCTTTTTCCGTTAGCTGGCTCATATAGATAGCCAACAGCTCCGTGGCTTTGCCGTGGCGAAAAAGGCGGCTGTAATTGTCGCCAATTGGCGGATTAAGAATCTGAGCGGCGATTTGTCTTTTTTGCGAGCTTAAGCGTTTTTGGCCATTAAGAAAGGGCAAGCCATCAGAAAGACGCGATTTTAGGCATTGGCCGCATAGACCAAATTGACTGGCTAAACCCCGTAAAAACTCCAAGCTAACCCCCAAAGAGACCGAAGATAGTCTTTGGCCTTTTAACAAGCGTAAAGACAGTATCCGATCTTTTAGCCATTCGACGGATTCGGCCGAACTTGCCTTGAGGTTAAAAAGGCCCTCGGAATTGGGCCGATCGTTTTTCGACGACAGCTTAGCCTCGCCGGCTAAGACAGTCGAAAAAACCAAAGTTGGCCCATTGAATTTATAAGCGAAATTTAAATCTTCGCTGGCCGTCAAATCGGCTAAAATCAAATCAAACCCCGGCCAAATGTTTTCCAGCTGACAGATCTGGCCGGCGTCGGATCCTTGGTTAAAGTCAAAGCCTAGAGGAATTGGCTTTTGGCTAACTAAGGACAAGATTCCAGCTTCGCCGGTCGGACCAAACGGCGCGATCGACTTATGATTTACAATATTTTGCGTAATAGTGCTTATAATGTCCAATTTTTATGACCTTAGCGTTTAATTCTTTGGATTTAGAATTATAACTCCCTTAGAGACTCGATTTAATCCAAACAAAAAAGCCAAAATTTCGATAGCCGCGCCAATAATAAAGATTGAGCTAAAGCCAATAACGTGGCCAAAGGCGGTCCCAAACGAGGCCGCTAGGTATTGAGAGACGGTCAGAAGGCAAAACTGGGCGGTATAATCGGTCGACGGGGTCAAGGCCGACGAGCGATCCATAATCATGGTCGGGATTAGAACCAGAGCCGGCGATATGATGAGAAAAAATAGCTGGGGGATTAAAAAGACTAAAGCCCCGCTCCCGGTCGTCGATAGAATTATCGAGATAAAGGAAAAGCCGAAGATAGGAGCCCAAAACATTAGTTTAAACATGGCCGCGCGGCCGATTTTCTTCAAAATTAGCCCCGAGAGCGCCGCCCCTAACATCGCCACGATTGAGCCAGAGACGTTGATCGTAAAACCTATCTCCCCATAGCTCCATTTGAGCTCGGTCAAAAGCGTGGGTAGGGTCCCCCAGGCTAAGCCAACGCCGCTAGCGTAGACTGTTAATATTAGAGCCCAAGTCAGATTGTGGTCAGTTCGCCAAAACTGGACCAACCTTAGAAAAGAAACCCTAGAATTATCCACCCTGGTCAAAGGTTCTTGGAAAAAGAGACACTGGACGAAACAGATCCCCACCACCGCCAAAAGGACGTGGCAACAACCCGCCCAGCCGAGATAAGGATACAAAGCCAAGACCACTCCCCCGCCAATAACGTTGCCTAATAAGCCAAAAATGGCCTGAACGCTGACCCCGACCGCTCTTTCCGAGGGCGCTAACAAAGTCCGGCTCAAGCCGTCGCTGACCACGTCTTGGCTGGCCGAAAAAAACGAATGAATGGTCCCCACGACGACAATCAGATAAAAATCATAAGGCATGGCCATAAAGCTTAAAATGAAAAGACTAAGGCCCATGCCTGACTGGGTAATTAAGAGCCAGCCTTTATAGCGGCCGCCCATTGGCCTAAATTTATCTATTAAGGGCGACCAAAGAAATTTAAAGATCCAACACAAGGCGGTTATATAGACCAAACCCAATTTTTCCAGAGGAAAACCGCTTTTTCTGGCGATGGCGATCAAGGAAATAAGCAAAAAGGCCTGGCCAACGTACTGGCTGAGATAAAGACCTCCTAATAAAAGCCACCTTTGCCGGCTCATTAAACTTAAGGTTTGGCTAGGGGGAAAGGCCATCTAAGGTTACTTCTCCGGCCCAAAAGCCTTAAAAATTTTCAGAAGGACCGGGGTCACCAGAAGGTCGGCCAAAAGAGCGGTCAAAACGCCTAAACCTATCAAAACGCCCAAATAGACAAAAACCTTGATGTCCGCCGTCAAGTAAGAGCTAAAGGCCAAGATCAAGATGACCGAGGTTAAAATTATGGCTTTGCCCACGCTCTTTTCGGTCAGATAAATGGCTTCCTTATAATCGCCCCGAATTTTAAACTCTTTGGCCGAGTGGTTAATAAAATGGATGGTGTCGTCCACGGCCAGGCCCAAAAGCATAGGGACGATGGTCACGGTCATAACGTCTAGGGGAATATTTAGCCAACCCATAAAGCCGCTGACCGTCAGCGCCGGCAAGGCGTTGGGAATCAGGGCTAAAAGGGCGATCTTTAAACTGCGGAAGGTGATGACCATAACCAAAGTAATAGCCAAAAGGGCCAAAAAAAAGGTTTTGACCTGGCCCCAAGTGACGTACTCCAACATCACCGTGAACTGGGGTAAAGAGCCGGTGACGGTGACGGTGGCCAAAGGAAACAATTCCGCGGTCCTTTTGTTGATAGCCCGCATATTTTTGAGAATTTCCATAGAATTGTAATCCGAGACTTCCACGGAAATTTTTAGGCTCTGGTAGTCGTAGTCAATCCATTTTTCCGGTTCTCGGCCCCCGGCGTTTTCGTACAAAAGAAGCATTTGAGCCACTTCTTCTGTCGTCTCAGGAAGTTTTAGATATTCTTTTTGGCCATCGTTTAGAACCTGATTGAGATCTTCTAAAATAGGGACCAAAGAGGAAACTTTTTTGGTTAAGGGCCAGCTGGAAATCTCATTTTCTAAAATTTTAAGATTTTTAAGAACTTTTGGATCTTTACCTTTATCGGGCGCGTCAAGCTCTATGGCTATCCCGTAGGAGTAAAGAGAGCCAACTTTCGAGTCGCTTATCTCAAACATTCTCTTAATATACGCTACTTTTGTGCCATAAGACTGTCGGACGTCAAACGAAACTTCTAATTTAGTCGCCCCAATTAAAACAATAAGAGAAACTCCCAAAAAAACGACCATGGTGAGGCGCGGCCTATTGAGAACCCTTTTTCCCAAAAAATCGACCAAACGATCGCTAAAACCCTGTTTCAAGCTAGAGCCGCTTTTGACCTTATTGGAACCAAGGCTTAAGTATATGGGGAGCAAGACGTAAACTAAGACAAAGGTCGCGGCCACCAATAAAGCCGCGGTCAAGCCCACGAAACGGATGGGCTTTAAAGGGATGGCCACAAAAGACACTAAACCCGCGATGGTGGTTAAGGCGCTGGATAAAAGAGACCAGCCGGTTTTTTCGGCCGCGTACAAAATAGCTGCGCGCCTTGGACTATTTTGATCCATTTTGGCGTTAAAAAAATTTAAGATATGAACGGTATAGCAAGTCGACATGGCCATGGTTAAAAAGATGGGCAAAAAAATCGTTATGGGGTCAAATTCCAACCGTAAATGGCCTAAAAACCCCAAAACCCCCATTAAAGCCATGACCGAGACCAATAAAGGAAAAATTACCACTCGCCAATTTCTGGTGGCTAAGGCGACGCCGATGGCCACGATAATAACGCTCATGAGGATAAGTTTCGGCGTTACTTGGCCAAAATAAAGACGTTTTTCCACGTCGACCACCGCCATCCCCGCCGCCTTGGGCGTAAGCGGGGCGTATTTAGCCCGCCTTATTATTTCCAAAACCTTGGACCCAATCAGATATTCCACGTGCGGGCCATCGTCTTGGACGTTTTTGGGCGTGGGCTTTAAACGCAATAAAATCCAGGACTCCCGGCCATCGTCCGAAATAATTTTATTTTTAAACAATTCTTTTGATAAAATTTGCTCTTTAATTCCTCTTTCAAAGTCATAATCACTAAGATCGTCAATATTGTCCGGGACTAAACTAACCACCTCGATCCCGCCCAAAACCCCTTTGGTAAACTCAAAGTCGGTGAGAGAGACTACCTCGTCGCTCTATGGGGTCTCTTCTTTGAGCTCGCGGCTCATCTCTCTAATGAGTAATAGCTTGTCTTTGGCCGTGATATTGTCGGCCGTGACCAAAACCGCGCAGAAGTCGTCTTTGCCGAAAATTTCCTCGAAACGCTCTTTGGCCTTGATGGTCGCGTCGCCTTCCATAAACCAGTTCTCTTGGCTAGTTTCCCGCTTTAAGTGGGGCAATCCAGAGGCCGCGGCTAGGGTTAATAGAAGACAGGCCGCGACTATGACGATCCGGCGCTTTAAGAGGCCTTCCGTAATAGCCCGAAATTTTTGGTCGACTTTATCGTAATCAAACATTTTTTGGCTCTTTAACAAATTTTGGCTGTCAGAAGTAGTACTTTAATTTGAGCCAGGCCTGGCTATTTACCTCATATAAGGCGAATTCGCCCTTTTGGCCCCCAAACAGATCGACCCCTAGGCTGACTATCAGCCCGTCTCTGAGCTCGTACTCGGCTTTTAACGAGTCGTAAAAACTGGAATTCGTCAGATCTTGGTACAGCATATTGGTTAAGGTTAAGCGCTGGTTAAATAACTTTTTGGCGATATTAAGGGTGGTCAAGTAACTCTCCTTAAGATCGGTGGATTTGTTCGCGCCTAAAACCCTTTCCCCAGACAACTGACCGGAAATCGTCCAATCGTCGCCCGGAGTCCAGTCCAAGCCCCCTAGCCATTTCAGGCTATCTTGTTTGACCGGCTCTTTTCGCGGATCTTGGTTTGGCCGCCGGCGACCTACGCTGAAAGCCGCCTCAAAACGGAAGACAAAGTCGCCGGTGGGTTTGGAGGCCTCTAGCCCTAAGACGGTCCGCCGATAATAGCGGCTGATTTGGTGGATCTGGCCATTAGGGCGAGCGATTATGGGCCCAGTCACGGGAAAATCGTCAAAGCCGGAAAAAACCGAGGCGGCCAGGTCTAAGCCTGAAAAATACCCAGCGACCTTAAAAGCCACCTCGCTATTGGCCAAAGAGCGTTTAGGTTTCTCGGCTAAAGGGCCATTGACCGCCCCTCGCCCGGCCACGCGGCCCAGATTCCAAGGACTGTCCGCTCCCGGCGGGCTCCCTTTTTGAAAAAAGGGGATAAAGATGAGCTCAAGATTAATCTTGGCCCCTAAATACCGAATTCTGGCCGCCGTAACCGGCTTTCGAATCTCGTCTAAGGGCCGGGCGATAAATTCCGCGTAATCCGGCGGACAGATAAGGTCGGTTATCTGGACTCCGTCGGCTTTGCCCCAAATAATGATCTGCCGGCCTACCCGCAAGTCGAAGCCTTGGCCCACGTACTCGACCCAAAATTCGTAGAGATTGACCCCGGTCTCAGAAGGGATGGCCCAGTTTTTCTCAGCCTGGGCCGAGATTAACCCGTAAAAGCGATCCCAACGGACCGTACTTTCTAAGCGGGCTTTAAGCCGCGAAACAATGGCGTTATGCGGTTTTTTAAGGCGAGCCGAAAAGGTAGCCTCAATTAACCCCGAGAACTCGACCTTTTCGCGCCAAAAGCTGTTTCTCTTAGACTCGGTCTCTTCGTCTAAAGCCGCGGCCAGAGATCTTTCGCTAACTAAGAGCGCAAACATTAGGGCCAATATCAAGCCGCTATAGCCAGAAAAAAACCTCAAAATCTACCGCGCTGGATAGTGGCCACGGTAAAAAGACTATCGTCGACGTTTTGATCGTATTCCATTTTGTCGACTAAAAGGCGCGTTTGGTGACCGGTGACGACGTTAGTCATCGTGGAGTCGCTTATATGGGTAAACCCGTTAGCTTCGCCTATTTCCTTAACTTCATAGACCTTTAATAATCCGTCTTTGTCGTAATATTCGGCTTTAACGACCAACAAAACGTCGGGGGCCACGTAGGCGATCCTCTTGACGTAACTTTCCGCTGGATCTATCGGGAGGCATTCGACCACCACCGTGTCGCGCCCATTGATCGTCTCGCGGCCAATAATTTTCTGTTCGTCTTCGTTAGGCCGCCGCCGACCCATATCGTCGTAGGTAAAATCGGTCCCCATGAAATATTCTTTTCTCGAAGCCCCGCTAATTCGCCGGTCTTTCCTTAAAGCCGGCAGATAAAGCCATTTATCGTCGTCGCGACCCATTTCTTCGTACTCCCAACTGAGAAACATGGTCCCTTTAACGTCACTGGGCTCTAAAAAAATCATGACGCTTTTGCGGTCTTGGCCATAATCTTTAGAGTAAGACGTAACTTTCCGCCGCCTTTCCCGACCCTGTTTATTAATAAGGATCATGGTCATCTCTAACCGCCGGTCGACGCCGTCTTCGCGGTCATAAACTTTAGCCATCAGCTCTCTGGCGTAAGGCTCAAAAGCCCAGGCTTGGCCCTCGCCCCAAAGCCCGCCGAAAAAAATCACGCTCATTATGAGAGTTAATCTTAAAAACCAACGCATAAGCCAAAAATCCTTCTCCTGACCAATGTTTTAGCCTTTTTTGGCGAACTTCCAGCCGCCTGTTTTTTGTTGCTCGGCCCACAGCCCGGCGTACATATCGCCTCGCGCCAGCAATTCCTCATGGGTTCCTTTTTCCCGGACCGAGCCTTTTTCTAAGACGATAATCTGGTCGGCCGTAACGATGGTCCTTAAGCGATGGGCGATGACCAAAATGGTTTTTTCCTTGATTAAAGCCCCAATGGCTCCTTGAACGTTAAGCTCGTTTTCTGGATCTATGGAGGCGGTGGCCTCGTCCAAGATGACGATGGGGGCGTTTTTCAAGATGGCCCTGGCGATGGAAATTCTCTGGCGCTCCCCGCCGGAAAGAGTAGACCCGCCTTCGCCAACGCGGGTCTGGTAACCGTTTTCCATCTTCAGGATAAAGTCGTGACACTGGGCCAGTTTGGCCGCCGCCACCACTTCCTCTTCCGTCGCCTCTTTCCGACCGACCTTGATATTGTCTAAAACCGTGTCCTGGAAGAGGTAGACGTCTTGAAAAACGAAGCCAAACAGAGCGTTTAAATCAGGGTTTTTGAGGTCTTTAACGTCCACCCCACCGATTAAAATCCGTCCACTATCCACGTCCCAAAATCTGGCCAGTAAGCTAGTTAAGGTAGTTTTGCCGCTCCCAGACGGCCCGACTAAGGCGGTTAAGGCTTTTTCGGGGCAAGACAAGTTAAGATTTTCGAGGATTTTCCGCCGGGGATCGTAACCAAAACTAACGTCCTCAAAGGTTATTTCGTAACTATTAGGGGTCTTATTAACCGCCTTTTCCGGGAGAGGTTTTTCGTCGAGAATGGTCGCGATCCGGTTAGCGGCCAGATTCATGTACCGAAATTCCGAGTAAAACAAGGTAAAACTCAAAATGGGCTCAAAAAACTTGACCCCTATAACCATGAAAAGGATAAAGACGACCACGGCTATTTGGCCATGAAACAGAAGATAAACCGCGTAAGCGATCAAAGCGGCCTGGCCAAAATCTAAAATCGTGGCGAAAACTAAAAGAGGGATAGAGGCCCCGCCTTCTAGATAAACGCAGTCTTTTTTTAAGGTCAAAAGGGCTTGGTTAAGGCGAGTAAAGGCTTTGCCGGTCATGGAAAAGGCTTTTAGCGCGCTAATGCCTTGGAGATACTCTAAAATCCTCGAAGAGGCTCTATTGCGGGAATTAATTTGCCTTAAGCCTAGATAATCAATGGCCTTTTGGCCAATGATGAGGCCGGGAATGGCTATGGCCACCGAGGCGAGGATCAAAGCCGTTAGCCGTAAATCCTGAAATAAGAAACAAAAAGCGAGGAGAGCCGGTAAAACGATAAAGGCCACCGACTCGAAGAAAAGGTGACTAAAAAGAACCTCGACCTTGGCCATGTCCTGGAGCATGAGCGCCGAGATATCGCCCGGATCGCGCCTTTTAAAAAAACCCAAAGACAATAGCCTTAAATGGTCGGCTAACCTTAACCTCGCGTTTGTCGTTAAATTAACGCTCTTTAAATAATTATTGAGGTAAACTCTGATGGCTAAAAATAAATTTACGACCATGATCGCCGTGGTTAAGGCGCAGTATATAATAAGGTTAAGCGACCTAATTTCGGCTAAGGGTTTAATCAGTTCGGCGACGACCAAAAACAAAAAAGCCACCGGAGCCCCGGTTAAGAGAGTATGAATAATCTGGCCTAAGATCAAAAAACGCAGTTGCCGTAAATTGCCGGCGACGACCCGCATGGCTTTAAGCATTGGCGGCCTCCTCGCCTATTTTCCATTTGCGGGCGGCTTCATGGGCGGTCCACATGTTTCGGTA
Organism: Deltaproteobacteria bacterium; assembly: GCA_031257535.1. GTDB lineage: Bacteria > Desulfobacterota > Desulfarculia > Adiutricales > Adiutricaceae > JAIROO01. The sequence continues at coordinate 8,707 of JAIROO010000145.1, read as the reverse complement.
AAGTCCCCCTTCGGCTAATAATTCCTCGTGCGAGCCCATTTGGACAATTTGGCCTTCGTCAATGACCAAAATAGCGTCGGCGTCGACTATGGTCGATAAGCGATGGGCGATGACTAGGACGGTTTTGCCTTCCATCAAGGAGACAAAGGCTTCTTGGATCCTGGCCTCGTTTTCGGCGTCGTTAAAGACCGTGGCCTCGTCTAAGACGACGATGGGGCTTTTCTTTAAAATGACTCGGGCCAGGCTTAAGCGCTGTTTTTCCCCGCCCGACAAATGAACCTCCCCGCCTTCGCCAATCAAAGTGTCAAGGCCATTAGGCATGGAATTAATGAAATCCAGACATTGAGCGGCGCTAGCCGCGGCTAGGATTTCTTGGTCCGTAGCCGCTTGGTTATTCATCCGGATGTTTTCCCTAACCGTGTCCGAAAACAAAAACGTATCTTGAAAAACAAAAGAGACGGCCTTCATCAGGTCGTCAAACGACAGATCCCTTACGTCCACGCCGCCAATGGCGATCGATCCGCTCTCAATGTCCCACATCCTAGTCAAAAGCCGGGCTAAGGTGCTTTTCCCAGCCCCGCTAGGACCGACTAAAGCGTAGACCCCACCCTCTTTGAGCTTAAAGCTCACGTTTTGGACGATGGGTTTTTGACCGTATTTAAAACTGACTTCGTTAAACTCCACGTCATAGCCGGCTGGCGGACGGAGGGTGGGTTTTTCTTCTTGGGGTTTTTCGTTAAAGACTTCGTCGACGCGGACTAAACCTTCTATCAAATGGTTCAGTTGACCGCCCATGAGGGCCAGTTTTAAAACTGGACTCATATAGCTAGATCCCAGCATCAGAAAAAGGGCCAGATTTTGGAAAGTTATGGTCCCGTTTAAATAAAACCACAGGCCAAACGGCAAAAGGAACAATAAGCCTGAGGTGGTCGTCACGACAAACATCGCCCATGCTGGGGCCATCAACCTGGTCAAGCGGTCCAAATAATATTCGTAACCTAAAGCCGCTTTTTTCAAAGTCGAAAACGATTCAGCGGTCTGGTTGAAGATCTTCACTACTGGCATGCCTCGGACGTATTCAACTATAGTCCCGTTCATGACTTCCAAAACGTCGTGGTATTCCCGTCGATACTCGTTTTCCTTGTCCCGGCCAAAAGCGAGTCTTTGGAGAAAGGCGGCCAGTGGCAAAGGAATGAGCGCCACTAAAGCCAACCGCCAATCGAAATAAAATAAACAGGCCACCACGGCTATTGGTTGAACTACGCCCGCGACGATATCTGGGATGTGATGAGCCAAAAATTGCTCTAAATTCTCCACGTCCTCGGTCAATATCTTTTTGATTTTTCCCGACTGCCTTAAGCTAAAGTAACCCATGGATAAATGGCCTAAACGCTCGCACAAATCCACCCGAATCCGGTACAAAATTTCAAAGGCGGCCATATGGGAGGCCATGGTCGAAATAAACAGCAATAAATACCTAAGCGCGGCTAGGCCCGCGACCCACAGAGCCAAAGAGAGCGCCTGGTCGTATTGGCTCTGGCTCAATTCGCCCTCGCCTACCAAGCCCCCCAGCAATAGAGCCAATAAAACATAAGGAGCCAAAGATAGAACCGAAGAGATAACGGCGAAGATAGCCGAGACAATCAAGGAGACTTTTTTGGCTTCGGACAATCTTAATAGTCGTTTCAGACCAGGCCTTGGGGGGGCTTTCGACGCTTCGGCCATATCAACCTCTTTAAATAAAAATTAATCGTTGACTAAAAAACGCAAAAAAATACTTTTATATTATTAAATAAACGAAAAACTCGCTGAGTTTAGGCTCAGCCGCCTTTTTAGAACTAGCTTTAGGAGGCTCTGGGTATTTCCATATTGGGATCATGAAGGATTTGGCCACAGGCGACTAATGGAATCGGTTATTTTTTTGGCGGTTCAGTATATTTTTTGAGCTCGTCGCCAAATGAAATGGCCAAATCTTGGGTTCGCGTAAAAAAACCGATCTTGGGGACATTAAGATAGGGGGGATAAATCGTTTGGACGATAGGAGCTAAAGGCGATTTAATAGGCGATTAGCAGGCGATTAATAGGCGACGAATAGGCGATTAATAGGCGGTTAGCAGGTGATTAGCTGGCGATTAATAGGCGATTAGATGATGATTAATAGGCGATTAAATGATGATTAATAGGCGATTAGAAAATGTTTAATAGGCGCTTAAGAGGCCTAAGACGAAGAGCCTGGTTTTTTGTTAATTAGGCGGGCCAAAAAACTAGAAAATCGCTTTACGGTACCGGCATTGACTGGGGAGGCAATCAAATTTTTGAGCGAAAGCCTTTGTAAAATGGCTCAAGCTAGAGTAACCAACGGCTAAGGCCACGTCGGTTATGTTGACCTTATTCGTCAAAAGCATTTCTTTGGCTTTAAGCAGCCGATAATTCTTTAGATAGGCGAACGGGGTGGTCCCGTGGACTTCTTTAAAGGCTTGGATTAACCGGCAGCGGCACATGCCGACCCTTTTAGACAGTTCTTCCAGAGAAGGAGTCGCGTCAAAATCCTGGATCAACATGTCGGCCGCCGCCATCGCCTTTTCCGCTTCTTGGCGACTTAGGCTGGATTTTTGCTCTTCTCTAGCCGAACCTGAGGCCACGAATTTGCTCACGGTCTGGACAAAAAGCTCCAAGGCCTTAGCTTCCAAGAATATTTTCCTTAAGGCCCCGTGATGCGGACAACTTGAGACTTCCGAGATAATTTTGACGATGTCGTGGGAATAGGGAAATGATTTTAAAAAATAATTATTAGTTTTAAATAAACCTGACTTTGATAATAAATTGTCGAATTCATTATCATTAAATTCTTCTTTATTAAGATGAGAAATCGAAAACCTTAAAATTCGACCCGCCGGCATCACGCTCGAGTAGGAGTCAAAAGAAGGCGTGGAAAAGACGACCATTTGGCCAGGTGGGATTTTAGTTCCAGCAAACCCCTTAAAAGGCTCGATCTCCAGGGGCCCGAGGACGTTAAAGCCAAAACCTCGGGTTTGGCTCAAATTTTGACAGTCAACGCCAAAGGGAAAAGGCGAGCAAAGGTCGGTGAGGCAAAAAATAAAACCGGATTCCAGGATATAAGTTTCAATCCTCGACCGAAACCCCGAGGGGTGATTGAGAACAAAATCCAAGTTTTTAGCGTCAATTTGACGCATAGTTTGATTTAAATCAAAATTAAAACTTTCAATTATTTGAACTTCTTGATTTTTATTTTTTAATTCCATATTATAATCTTTACGTTAAATTAATTATAAAACAAATATGTTAAAAAATAATATATTTGTTTTAAATATTATACAATAATAAAATTTTCTGTCATTATTTTGGTAACAAAAAGCCCCCACGTCGCCGCGTTTTTCCAGGCGAAAATCAGGTTATCATAAATAAGAATCAATTTCAATAAATTTTTTGCCGTCCGCCGCCCCCCTATAACGTTTTAATTCAACTCTAAATTATATCTTATTTTTTCAAAATACTATTTTAATAACTATAATAGCATTTAAATAATTTTTTAATTAAATTCTTAAATATTACACGCTAATAACGTCGAATTTATTCAAAAAAATCACGTCAATTTTTTGGCCTTTAGAACAAAACCTAGTTGGGGTAAAAAAAAACCGGATCGGGGTACTATTTTTAATGAGACTTATTATCATAATTAAAAAATGTTTTGGAGCCAGTAAGCCATGCTGAGAAAAATTCTCCCGATATTTTTATGCTCATTACTGACAGTTACCGCGATCCCGGCCGCCGCCCAAGTCAACGATGGCCAACAGAGGGTGGTTCTTGAGCCCATCAGAGTCACGGCCCAAAAACGCGAGGAAAACATTCAAGAGATCTCCGTCGCCGTTAGCGTCATCTCCGAGAGGGGCATTGAGGAAAAAGGGATCAAACAGTTCCAAGATCTCTCGGCTATCGCGCCCAACTTGTATATCACGACTTCAGGCGGGGCGGCCACTTACACCTACGTGGGCATTAGAGGCCGAACCAATAACAGTTCCGGCGGCGACATAGATCCCACGGTCACGGTCATGTTGGACGGCGTGCCTTACGACGACTTTTTAAGCCTGGCCTCCATCCCTATGTTTGACATAGAACGCGTGGAAGTCTTAAGGGGGCCTCAGTCAACTTTGTATGGCTTTAACAGCGAGGCCGGAGTTATAAACATAATCTCAAAAAAACCAGGGCGCGTTCCTAGGGCCAATTTCAATTTAACTTACCGGGACGGCCAAAGAAGCGATGGTAGTTGGTCCGTTCAGGGCGGAGTTAGCGCTCCCATAATCCAGGACAAATTGGCCATTGGCCTATCATTTTCTGGAATTCAAGACGGGAGCTATATCAAAAATTTAGCGAGGCCAGATAAAGATTTCGCTTCGGAAAAAAGGAGCGGCCTTCGCTTTTCGGCCGTCTTAACCCCGAACGACTCGTTTGAGGCGGTTTTAAACTTTGGTTACACCCAAGTTAGGAGCAAAAACGCTTATCTAGCTCTGCCCGTCAACGAAGAAGCGGCTAAAGAGCTTTTATGGCCAACCTATAAAAAATGGGAAGTCTATAATGACTTTGACGATTACGCTAAAATAGACAATTACACAGGCGATTTGAAACTTACCTTTAAAACAGACTATGTTGATATAGTCTCAATCACTGGTTTCAGAAAAAGCGATCAAATATTTGATTCAGATATGGATTTTTCGTACGCGCCGCTAATGGGGGGTTTTGGCGCTCACGGTTTGGCTAAAATAATCTCCAAAACTTTTGTCCAAGAATTGAGATTTTTGTCGCCAGAAGATAAAAACTCATCCCTGACTTGGCTTTTAGGCCTTTTCTATAGAAATTCAGTCAGGGAGGGCGATATGTCTAATGGACTTACTTTTAATGGCCAAGCCGTACCTCCAATGATGACTTTGATCGACAGTACGTTAAAATTGGTGGACATGGCCATCTTTGGCCAAGGAACCTACCGCGTTTTGGACGATAAGCTTGGTTTTACGCTTGGCGTTCGCCAAGAATGGACCAACCGCGAATTGACCGATAGAATCAACATGCCAGGGCTAAAACCAACAAAAACCGATTCCCAGTTTTTGCCAAAATTCAGCCTGGATTATCGGCTAACCCCAGACAATATGATTTACGCCACCGTGGTTAAAGGTTGGCGACCAGGGGGTTTCTACAATATGGAAACCCCCTACTCATTCGAATCTCTAGATACGACCAAATTTAATCGGGAAACCAGCTGGACCTATGAAATTGGCAGTAAAAACGCCTTTTTAGACAATAACCTTTTTCTAAATTTAGCTTTATTTTATACAAAATACAAAGGTTATCAAGATTTGGCCCAGCTCAGCCTGTGGGGGGCTCATTTCGTCAACGCCGGGACAGCCGAAGTTTATGGATTTGAATTAGATGGGCAAATGGATATTAACGACATTATTTCGGCGAATTTTAGCTTCGGTTATTTGAAACCCAAGTATAAATCCTATAAAACTTTAACCGGAGATTTTTCCGGTAATGTTATTTCTGGCGTGCCTAAGTATAATGGCGCGATTGGGGTTAATTTTAAATTTTTGGATGGCTTTTATATCTATCCTGAAGCCAGATTCAGAGGAAAAACCTACTGGGATAGGGCTAATTTATATTCTCAAAACGCCTTTACGACCCTCCATCTCCGGGCCGGTTATATTACAGAGCATTGGGAATTATATTTATTTGGCAACAATTTAACAAATAAATACGCCTTTACTCAAGCCATGAACATGGGCACTGGCGAAAAATTCGGCCCGGCTATTAGGCCTTTAGAAATAGGGATGGGTTTTAATTTTTCGTATTAAAGTAAATGGCTAAGACTTAAACGACCATTTTTGGCGGAAAAAGTGGACTTATACCGTTTTTTCGTTTAAGCCGCGTTTTAATGGCGTTTAATGACATTTCACTGTCGCGAAAAAAATCTTTGATTTTTTTCGCGACCCTAAGATTGCCTTTTTTGGCTGCGGGTCTTTGTCGTAGTTGGCGCTAAAGACCGAAAGAATCGGAAATTTTAATTCATTCGGTCTTTTTTACGTCTACGCGAAAGCGTCCAAAACAATTCCCGAAATCTCTCGGATTCCCTTAAAGGGGGGCCCCATTTAGCCCCCCGTAAGCTATAGTATAATTATCACTGTCCAGCCAATTTGACCTGGCCATTTTGGATTGGGATCGGCGTGATGGGGAAACCGGTTGGTGGCGTGGACCCGTAAGAAACCGTCAGAGAGCCACTGGTCACCTGAGTGCCCGCCACTGGAGCCGACGAACTTAAGGTTCCTTGAAGGACGCCTGTCGCGGAGCTGCTATAAACATGGGCTGAGCTTTCGGCAAAGCCTCTGGAAAAATTAACAAGAAAATTAGTATTAGTAAGCATTCCACTAGCTCCTTTTAGACTAATTCTAAAATCATTAGCACTACTATCATCAAAAGTATAACTCGCTGACCCGTCAAAAATCCGCCCATCGTAAGGGTCTAAGGCCATAAAAAAATCTGATTCTAGAAGCGTGTCGACGTTTGAAACCGCGGCTAAATGACCAGAAATTTCATATAAAGGTTTTTCTCTAAGAACGCCCGTTAACGTATCGTAATAAACGGGCATTGTCGTCTGGTTATTGCCGTTTGTTTGTACGTAGTCAGGCGTAAGTTGTCCACTTACGGAAACGCCAAAATTCAAAGGGGCGAGGAAAGAGCCAGTAAAGGTCGTCGCTGACCCAAAATAGCCCTTTGACGAGCCAGAGATGCCATCGGCTTCAATGTACTCGTTTTGTAACATACCAAAATTAGAAATAGAAAAATTTAACGTGTTTATATTTAAATAACCTGATCCTGCTGGATTAATACCTAAAAAGGTAGTAACTAAACCATAAGGGGAAGTATTTCGCGTATATTCTATATCGAATCCAGCGTTGGTAATCCGGCCAGTGGCGAAATCCAAATCAAAAGCGAATTTGTTAAAATTAATATCAATCGCCCCAGGTAAATTAAAAGACCCTATACCGTGACCAATCTGAGACGCGGCCGGCGCGTTTGGCGGAATTATATCCGGTAAACCCTCGTCCAAAAGAGTCGACTGGGGATCAATTTCGGAGGAAGCGGGAGTAATCCTAGTTTCCGGCGTCCCGGTCTCCGAGCTATCTAACTCCGCGGCGAAAATCGACCCCGGCTCCACGGCCGAGTTTTCAATGGCCAAAGCCTGAACCCCTTGATTCGGGGCGGCGTTGGGGTTACTTAAGACGGCTATTAATGGATCGCTATTAGGAGAAAAGATTGGCGCGAGGGCTTGGTTATCCACTCTTTGCCGCTCATTTTCCGAAACCCGCCGCCAGTCGCCGCCAGGTACGCTGACCCCTTTACTAGTTAAAAAGTTCGAGTATTGTCTGGCCGAAACTTCCGCGCTTTGCCCAGGTCTCGTTAAAGTCATCTCGCCTTGGCGGCCGTAAGTGGCGACTTGACCTTCTAAGGTGTCCACTCGCGAAGTTCCGTCGGCCGCGACTGTCACCGTAAAAACCGTGCCCCTGACCGCGGCTAAAATCAAAGGGCATAAAAACCGCAATCGTTGCCCAGGCGCGACCTCGATCGTAAGTTTGCCTTTCGAGGCGAAGAACTGGGGCGCCACTTCTCCAGAAGCGACTTGACGAGTAGTTGGTCCCAGGGTCCACGGTTGACTGTTGGCCTCCACCTCGCCGTCGTAACGGATGGTCGAGTCGCTGGAGACTCTAATCTTTATACGACCGTCGACCGTGGCCACCCGCACTTCCCCGCCGCCGACTAGCTCTATGGTCTGCCCCGAAAGTAAGCGCTGACCGGTTCGCGCGGGCGTCCGCCGCCCGCGCTCTATAATCTGGGCTTTACCAGCCACTTGAATAATAGTCGGCGCCGCCTCCTGGGCTAAGGCCTCGTTATCTAGAAGAATAATCCCTAGAGAAAAAACTAAAAACCAAAAACCAGTAAATATCGCTATATATCCATTAACTCTCATCTTTATCTCCATTATTAGTCTTAACCACGTATTTTCACAATCTGATTAATCTATATTTATTGATTAAATATGTTAATTATCAATAATCATTAAATAAAATTAATCTTAATGCAACTTTGCGGGTTAAAAACCCCAGCTAAGACCTACGCCAATCACGTCTTGGGTGTAGTCATATAATGGCGAGTTAGAATTATCGCGATTATGGCTATAATTAACTTCCACGCGCCAGTTGTCGTTTAACTTGTAAATAAAGTCGACCCCGGTCCGAAATTTTTTGTCCCGTCGGTCTTTGGTATCTAAGACAATGGCCGGCCCTTTATAACGCTCATACGTATAGGTCGCGTTAGGCGAGATCTCCCAGTCCTCGTGGGGTCTTAGGGTTAAACGAACCGGGATGGCGTAGCCGTTGTGGCCTAAAGAATCCATCTTGGGCCGACCCCAAAGATAAGCCGCCCCAAAAGTTAAGCTGTGGACGTTTTGGCCAAAGAAGATCCGTCCATACTGGGCCACTTGACCATAAGTCCCGTCGCGGTCGGGATTACGTTGATAATTCCGGATGTCCAAGGATAGTTGAGAAATCAGATGGAAAGTGGGGACGACCGCCCTTAAATAAGTTATTTCCGGCCCCCAGGAAAGAACGTGGTTGGTCAGCTCGTAATCAAAGACCTC
>JAIROO010000091.1 GCA_031257535.1 Deltaproteobacteria bacterium | reverse complement strand
TATATAAAAAATATACTATAACTAAATTAATTAATACACTTAAAAGATTTAAAAAAATTACTATCAATAATGATATAATTTATAATGCTGTTACAAAAAGCCAAAGAGAAATTTTTAATACTTTTAATGTAAAAATTGACCAATTTATTATTTAATAATATTATTATTTATTTGATATAGTTTTTTTACATATAAAAATTTATTTTGCAATTTATAATGATGTTTATTTTTGTTTTTTATATTTATTATTACCCAATTTTACTTTTTTTAAGTATAGATTTAGTTACATATGTTCTGCGATTTTATGTGTAAACTTTTTGCCGGATTTTAGGTTATAACCCTTAGGATAGGTCAAGTCGTTATAACCCTTAAAGGTCAAACTTTAAGACTTTATCCAGCTCCGCGGCCGGCACGTCAAACGTCGCTCCGTCCGGTCCCACCGCCTCGCTTTGAAAGAACTCCGGCAGCCTGTCGCTAGCTTCGGTCAGACCAGCCCGGCGATTAAAGTCCGTCTCCATAGCCAATACTTTTTGGCCTAAAACGTCTAAGTCTTCTTTGGTCGTCGGCCAGCCATAACGGGCGCTCAGCATCTCGGCCACCGCGGTTAAGGCTTTGGGGCTATCAAAAAACGCGAAGGACACAAACGCGCACAGACCCAAAGCGTCCACGGCCGCGGCCATAACTTGGGTTTTGCGAGACAGCTCGGCTTGACCCGCGACTCCTAAGGGATCCACTTGACCACTTAGAATATTCGCGGCGTAAGCCATGCCCGCGGTGTGGTCGGCTCCTTGGGGATTAGTGGCGAAGGTGACGCCTTGGCCTTTGACCGTTCTTGGGTCAAACGCTGGGAGAGCCTGACCTTTAACCTCAGCCACCCGGATGGCCCCGTAAACTCGGCCACAGATAGCCGCGCCCGAGCCAATAATCCGACCCAAAGGCGTCCCTTCGCCGATCTGGGCCACGGCGGCTAAAGCTTCGTTGGCCTCCCCAAATTTTAAGACCCCGGCTTCCATTAGTATAGATAAGGCCCCACCCACGTCGATGGTGTCGACCCCTAAGTCGTCGCACAGGCGGTCGTAACGAGCCACCGCGTCTAAGTCGGCGATCTCGGCGTTGGGCCCAAACGCCCACATGGTCTCAAAATCCGGCCACTTGCCAATCCGATGCCCCTGTTTGTCGGGAAAGACCCCCGCGCAGCGCATGACGCAGCCAGTCATGCAGCCCTTAGCCACCCGACCTTGGCCGCCCCGACTTTTGGTGAGCTGGTTAAGACTCTCGCCGGACAAGGACTCGTAACCAGTAAAGCGGCTTTTAGAAAAATTCCGGGTCGGTAAAGAGCCCATCTCGTTAAAAAGGCCCATCATGGCGGCCGAGCCAAACTCAGCTAAGCCCTGGCCACAGACAGGATGCTCGTTTAAGGCTTTAGTAAATTCTAAAGACGCCCGCTGAAAATCATTGGGCCTCACCAAAGGCGGACGGTCGGCTCCAGGCTGAATAACGATGGCTTTGAGCTTTTTCGAGCCCATGACCGCGCCTAAGCCGCCCCGGGCTGCGTGGCGCGAGGGTAAGCCGTCTAAGTCGGTTAAAGCCAAAGACGAAGCGGCCAAACGTAACTCCCCTGCCCTACCTATAGTTATAGTAGAGCACTCCTCCCCAAACTCCTCTCTTAAACGAGCCACGGCCTGGTAATTATCTAAGCCTATTAGCCGACAAGGAGCCACTCTCGCCCCTTGTGGCCCAATCACCACTTCTCGCCACTCCTCGGCGGCTCCTTCGATAATTACGGCTATTAAACCTAAGCGGGCCAGATGTCCGCCGGCTTGACCTCCGCTATTGGACTCTTTGACTCCATAAGTTAAGGGACTTTTAGCCCCCACCGACATCCGGCCAGAGTTAGCGCAGGCCGTGCCCCCGAGTAGGCCCGGGGCGAAGACCAGTTTGTTGTTCGGGCCTAAGGGATTGGCTAAAGGGTCGACTTCCCGGGCCACCACCGCCGAGGTCAGGCCGCGACCGCCAAGACCGGCGTAGTGGTCTGGGACGGGGCTGATAGTCGTCTCGCCCGTCGATAAATTGATCCGTAAAAAATTAGCCATTTTTTCCTTTGACGATTTTAGAGCCAATGGGTAAGCGGCCTTCCCTTTTCAACTCGAAAAAGATATCCACTAAGGCCAGAGCCACTTGAGCGTTAAAGTGGTCTTTGCGCCGAATCAGAAAGAAGCGCCGGCAAGGTCCAAACTCCAAAGGCCAGGCCACTAAATTAGTCATATCCAAGGTCGAGACGATGAGGTTACTAATAATCGCCGCCCCAAAAGACGCGCGGACCAAGGTTAAGGTGGGAGCGACTCCCGCCACCTCGGCTTTAAACCGAAACCGGCTCACCTCGTCGCCCAAACTAGACAGAAACGCCGCTCGGGTCCCGCTACCGTCCTCCCTTAAGATTATCGGCCAGCTGGCTAGTTCGGCCGGGGTTTTGGGTCTTTGGCCCATCCGATTGACCAGCTCAGTGGAGGCCACTAAGACTAAGCGGTCCACGGCGTAAGGGCGAGCCCAGATCTTTTCCGTCTCCGAGACCACGGTGCCGACTAAACCTAAGTCCAAATCGCCTTCGGTGACTAATCTCGCGATCTCCCTAGAGTGGCCTGAGGTTAAAGTCAGAAAAACCCGGGGATAACGCTGGCTAAATACCTCCACCGCTGGCGGGACTAAAACCATGGACGGGACCGAGGAGGCCCCGATGGCGAGCTTTTCCTGGGCCACGGCCATCTGCCGATTGACGGCCCACGCGGCTTGACCAGCCGTCTCTACTATTTTAATCGCGTAAGGAGCTAAAACCAAGGCCGCGGGGAGAGCTTTGACCCGTCTTGGGGTCCGCTCAAAGAGTTTTTGCCCTAAAAACTCCTCTAAACTCTTGAGATTTTGGCTAACCGTGGGCTGCGACAGACCAAAAAACTGGGCGGTCAAAGAAAAACTGCGGGTGTCCAAAAGTTTTAAAAAAATTTCTAAGCGCTTGATGTCCATAAAGAAAGTACCAATCAAAGGCGGCTAACAATTAAATCCGCGATAGCCTGATAGTCGGTCAAGCCAAAAACTAGGGAGTCTTTCGGCCAGGGGAAGATTCCGTCGGCGCAAAAAGCCAGATGGGGAGGCGAGCTTAAAAGACCCGGCGAGTGGCCCGTCCTTAATAGCTCAATCTTGGGATAAGGGGAGTTTTTGCCTCCCTCCAAAAGGACGATCTGGTAATCGGAAAAAAACGGGACCAAGTCTAAAGGGGTTAAGCCTTTATGGTCTTTTATAACCATGTAACGAAAGGGGGAGTAAACGGCCACTCCCAAGGCTCCCGCGGCTTTTAACTTATAACTGTCCGAGCCTTGGCGGTCAGGCTCAAAGTCGTGAGCGTCGCTTTTAATGACCCCGACCGTCAACCCGCGAGCCCGAAAAAGAGGAATAAGGTTCGTCAAAAAAGTGGTCTTGCCAACATTTTTGACTCCACAAACTGCCACAACTAAGGGCGATGTCGCTAATTTATTCAATTTTATTTGGCTTGGCTTAACTAATTGTTCGCTTGTTTCGTCAAAAAAATACTTGACAAATGGAAAATTAATTATCGCACGAATCCAAAAAAAAATATAGTTTTTACCCGTCGATTTTCCGGTCAAACCCCATTTAATCAAAAAACCAAAAAACGAATGAGCGTCATGACGCGCCCAAAACTAAATGGGAGCGGGCTAAGGGTCGCTTTCTTTAAAAGTTTTGGCGCTTTCTTTAAGGTCATAAAGGACATTGACTATTAAGTAGAAGACGACTTTTATCTTTAATTAAGCCTATATATAATGATAATAGATTTTTTATATTAAATATGTTTTTCTGAATAATTGTATCGACTGCTTTTCTATATTTTCTTTCTATAATATATTATTTACTTTATATAGTATTACTATAATATATTTATAAATATTTAAATTCGCTAAAAAGCAATAAATAGATTGATTGCTTTATGATAAGAAGATATTTATTAGTTTACGCGCTTGAAATAGCTAATAAAGCAATCTATTACTTAGCTTAACTTATTATTATATAATGACCACAGTTAAACCGCCAAAACCAACCCCCACCCTCAGCGGCTTGGCGCGTATTGACGCCTAAAAGGAAGTCGGCTAAATTTTCGTTGGGGATATATGGGTTCTGGTGAGCTCCTTGGTCTTCAAAACCAATGCTGGCGGCTGACCGTCGCCTAGGTAGGTTCGATTCCTACATATTCCCGCCAGCCTATAATTTATAGTATTACCTATTACAAAATTTAATAGTTAAAGCTTTGACCAGTCCTCAGAAGTCTATAGGCTCCTAAAACACCCTTTAAATTTTATCTAGCTATTTTTTTAACTTCCACAAGACTAATTTTTTGTAAAATTAAAATATTAATCCCTTTTTATCGCGTTCAATCTACAATAGCTAAGGTTTATTTATGTTTTAAACTGGCCTCTACCTTTTTTGACTTCTCTCTATTTCTTTTTTATATTTATTCTCAATTTAAAGTTTAAGATAGACTGTTTTCAACCCAAGTTAAAACTTTTTTTCCCAGTCGAATAAGCCGCCAGCTAATTTTTCGCTTGTTTTTTAACCGATTAAAAGTTATGTTTGGTTTACAACCGGGTCAACGTTTTTTAGAGTCAGCGCCAAAATAACTCGTCGCGTCTAATTTTTTAAACGCACGTTACTACCATATAAACCATACAATATTTTGTGGCCACTATATATTGCTAGCTATTGGCTCTTTCAAGACATTTATAAGCTTTTTTGGCCCCGCGCTATTTTGACGAAGGAGGAGTTTTATTTTTTCGGGCTCTTTATTTTTTAAGATCAAATTTAGCCTTGATTATTTAGGCTTCTTCGGTCAAGCGCGTTATTTTTAGTCTTTTTTTAGCTTTTGAATATAAAAATTTTCTTTTGCTTTTAATTATTTATATTTATTTCTATTTTTTATATTTACTTTTATTTTTTTATAATTTTTTCGATTTTCTTCTTAGACTCCTTTATAAAAAAGCTCTTCCCTAGCGCGATTTTTATTTTTGGATAGATCATGTTTATCACCGATAGTATTGAATCTCGTAATTTAGATCGCGCGGCCATAAACTTGGGCTTAAAGGGTCTAGTCCTCATGGAAAACGCCTCGCGCTCTATTTTCCAGATCGCTTTAGACTTTTGGCCAGATCTAGCCTTAAGTTCCGCTAGACCAGTCGCGGTTTTAGTCGGGCCAGGTCAAAACGGCGGCGACGGCTTGGTTTTAGCTCGTCTTTTCGCCGCCAAAGGCCACCCAGTTATGGTCTATCGCTTTGGGCACCCACCCCAGGGCGACGCGGCCGTTAACCTCGCTTTATACAACAATCTGGGTCTACCCATTAATGACCCGGCGACCTTAGAGAGCTTAAGGCGAATTAATCCCGCGGCTCTTTTAATTGACGCTGTTTTTGGGGTGGGTTTAAAAAAGAAGCTTAATAACGACCCGACCCTTAACGAAGAGCTTTTGGTCGCGGGGCTCGCCTCTCACCTCGGCCCAGTTTTAGCCGTGGATCTACCCTCTGGCCTTTCCGCCGACACGGGCGAGGCTTTTTATCCCGTTAAAAAAGCGGATCTCACGGTCACCATTGGGACGTATAAAAGAGGCCTTTTTTTACGCCACGGGCCCTCCTACTCGGGAGCCATTCGCGTGGCTGACTTAGGCTACACGCCCGAGATGTTCGAGAAGGCTCGACCCAAAGGTCAATATCTAGACGAGTCCTTAGCTCGCTCATTTCTTAAGCCGCGTTTTTCCGACGGTCACAAGGGCTCTTTTGGGCACGCGACCTTAGCCGGCGGGGGACCAGGGAAAACCGGGGCTTTAGCTTTGGCCACTTTAGGGGCTCTCCGCTCAGGCTGTGGGTTAGTTACGGCCGCCTATCCCCAAAGCGCGAGTCTGGCCTTAACCCAAGATCTGATCTCGGCCATGACCTTGGCCTTACCGGTGGACGCGGAAGGTCAGTTAGCTCCTAAGGCCGCGGACAGTCTCTTGGCCTTTATCAAGACTAAAAACAAACCATTAGGTTTAGGCCCAGGCTTAGGCTTGGATCAAAGCGCCGAAAGATTAGTCCATAAAGTCGCGAGCGACTGCCTAAATCCTTTAGTCTTAGACGCCGACGCCTTAACCCTCTTAGCCAATGACCTTAACGTTTTAACCACGGCCCAAGGACCGCGGATCATGACCCCGCACCCTGGAGAAGCCGGTCGACTCTTGGGCGTCTCCTCAAAAGAGATCGAAGCTGACCGCTTTAAGGCTTTAATGGATTTAGGCCAAGCGACTAAGGCCGTGGTTTTATTAAAGGGGGCCAACACTTTAATTTTAGAGCCTTTATCTTTGGAATACCTGATTAACTCAAGCGGCGGGCCCATCTTAGCCGTGGGCGGCTCGGGGGACGTCTTAACTGGTTTAATTACTGGTCTCCTCGCTCAAGGCCATAGTCCCTTTAAGGCCGCCGCCTTAGGCGCTTTCGTTCATGGTCGGGCCGGGGATCTGGCCGCCCAAAAATATGGCTCGCGCGGGGTTCTGCCAACGGAGATGGCGGCCTTTATCCCAGAAGTCTTCGCCTCTTTGGCTGACGGTCAAGCGAGTTTTCTGGCCCAAAAAACCCAGTCAGCCATTTAAGATGGTCTCGTAAAAACGCCTGTTTTGAAATTTTAGGCGCGTAGCTTTACTATAAACGCTAATATAAAGGCATAGATGCCACTATATATTGTGTGTAAACAAGCCCTCAAAAATTAAAAGGGGGTTTTTACCCAGGCGCCATTTAAGTTATTGGAACTAACGCCAGCGTAAAATCCCCTTTTTTAACTAACAAGGGCTCATTAACAATCAATATATGATTTTTATAAAATTTATAATCCCCATATACTGTTTTGTTACTAGTCCAAGATTTTAACATAATTTTTTACGAATTTTTATTATTAAATATTCATTAATATATACTAATTTTGATTATTAATTCTAATGTTCTTATTAACTATTTATAAATAATATCGATTATGGCTACTAATTTTTGATGGCTAATTTTATGACTACCATTTTTATGACTCCTAATTTCTAGATAGGTCCGCCATGAAAAGCTCCAAACCCAAATACCTAGTTATTCTGCTCTTAGTCGCGGCCGTGGTGACCTTAGTTATCTGGCGACCTTGGGCTAATCGTCGCCCAGACAACTTTTTTCGCCTCCAAAAGGTCACTAAAAGCCAGCTCCGCATGGCCGTGAGCGCGACCGGAGCTTTAAACCCAGTCCGCTTAGTCAGCGTTGGCACCCAGGTCTCGGGGACTATTAGGGAGCTTAAGGTCGACTTTAACGACGAGGTTAAAGCCGGGGATCTCATGGTGGTCTTAGACGACGACCTCTTTCAAGCTAAGGTCAGCATGTCCAAGGCTAACGTCAAAACGGCCGAAGCCCAAAGACGACTAGCCCAGATTAAGTACGACCGCTTAGTCAAACTAAGACAAGCCGGAGCCACCCCGCAAGAGGAGCTGGACACGGCTAAAGCTAACTTAGACATCGCCGACGCTGGTTTGGAGCAGCAAAAGGCCGCCTTAAATCAGGATGTCTATAACTTAAACAACACCAGGATCGCCGCCCCTATCGACGGGGTGATTATTAACCGAGCCGTGGACGTGGGTCAGACCGTGGCCGCTAGCTTTCAGACCCCGACCTTAATCGACATCGCCGGGGATCTAACCCAGATGCAGATTAACGCGAGCTTCGCCGAGGCCGACATTGGTCGCTTAAAGCCAGGCCTCGCCGCCTCCTTTACGGTCGACGCTTACCCAGGTCAGACCTTTAAAGGCGTTTTACGGCAGATCCGCTTAAATCCCACCAACACCTCCAACGTCGTCACCTACGACGTGGTGGTGGACGTGGCTAATCCCGACGGTCGACTGCTGCCGGGCATGACCGCTTACGTCGACATTGAGCTCTACCGGGAAGACAACGTCCTCTTAGTCCCCAACGTGGCTTTAACCTACCGACCCTTCCAAGCCGCCGCCAGCGACAGCCAAAACGAGGGAGCTTTGTTAGCCGCCCAAGCGGCCGAAGCTGACTCCAACCCCGACAACGCTCCCACCGAAGGCCAGGCGTTTGTCCTAGGTCGCGACGGGCGACCCAAAGCCGTAAAACTCACCTTAGGGGCGACCGATCTGCGGTCCACGGTGGTCTTAGCCGGCGATATCCAGCCAGGGGATCTGGTCATAGTCGGCGAAAACGACCAAACCGAAACCGAAAGAACCCTGTTCTCGCGACCCGGAGGCAACCGACGCGGCGGTGGTCCTGGCGGTCCTCCACGGCCACGGTGATCCTAAATGGCTCTGGTCATAGAAACCAAAAATATAACTAAAAGCTACCCCACGGGAGCTGGCGACCTGCCAGTTCTCCATGGGGTGGACTTTTCTTTAGCCGAGGGCGAGTTTACGGCCATCATGGGGCCGTCGGGTTCCGGCAAATCCACCTTCATGAACATCTTAGGCTGCTTAGACCGGCCGACCTCAGGGGTTTATAGGCTCTTGGGCGAGGAAGTGGAGAGCTTAAGTCCCGACCAGTTAGCCAACCGGCGGCTGCACTATATTGGTTTTGTTTTTCAAGGGTTTAACCTTTTACCTAGAGCCGACCTTATCGAGAACGTGGCTTTGCCTTTGCTCTACGCTCGCTTGCCAGTCGCCGAAAGACGCAAAAGAGCCCTCGCCTCCTTAGAGCAGGTGGGCTTAGGACCCTGGGCCAAACACCGACCCTCCCAGGTCTCTGGCGGTCAGCAGCAGCGCGCGGCCATCGCCCGAGCCTTAGTTTGCCAACCCTCTTTGATCTTAGCCGACGAGCCGACGGGAAACTTAGACACCCAGACCTCCAACGAGATCATGGCCCTTTTTAGTCACTTAAACGACGAGGGCATTACTTTGGTCTTAGTCACCCATGAGCCGGACGTGGCCAGTTACGCCAAACGCTTAACTAGATTCCGCGACGGCCTTTTAGTGGAAGACGGACCAGTCTTAGACCGGCGGAGGCCGTAAAAAAATGTTAGGCGCTTTAACCCTAGAAGCTTGTCGGGCCATGATCGCCAACCGTTTAAGGACCTTTCTAACCATGCTGGGCATGGTTATCGGGGTGGGAGCGGTGGTGCTAATGCTAGCCGTGGGCGAAGGGACGCGGGTCACTATCCGCAAACAAGTGGAAACCTTAGGCACGAATATCTTTATGGTTTTAGCCGGATTTCAGCAGTCGGCCGGAGTGCGCACCGGCAGTGGTTCTCGCCACACCCTCACCGTGGCCGACGGCAAAGCCCTTTTAGAGCTAGATGGGGTTATTAGAGTCTCGCCCATAGTCAACAACAACATCCAGCTAGTGGCCGGGGGTCAGAACTGGAACTGTATGGTTATGGGCGTCAACGAAATGTACCTCCCCTTACGCGACTGGACAACGTCTAGTGGTCGGGAGATGGACGCCTTAGACATCCAGTCCGCCGCCCGGAACGTCTGGTTAGGCCAGTCGACGGCTAAAGAACTCTTTGGTTCGGTCGATCCCGTAGGTCAGTCGATCCGCTTAGGCCGGGTCCCTTTTACGGTCGCCGGAGTCTTAGCCTCTAAAGGCCAGAGCTTAGACGGCCGCGACCAAGACGACACGGCCATTGTCCCTATCTCAGCCTCCCAAAGGTACTTGGTCGGCAGCCAGTTTCGGGGCAGCATCCGGATGATCATGGTCCAAGCTGAAAACGCCCAAGTCATGACCCAGCTCCAAGACGAGCTCAGAAGGGTCTTAAGGGAGCGCCACCATCTAACCACCGACGCTCAGGAAGACGACTTTTTTATTAACAACATGTCGGCCTTAATGGAAACCGCCGAGAACATGGCCCGCTCCATGACCTTACTCCTCGGGGCCATCGCTTCGGTCTCTTTGTGCGTGGGCGGCATTGGCATTATGAACATCATGCTGGTCTCGGTCACCGAAAGAACCCGCGAGATCGGCATCCGGCTCTCCATCGGGGCTCGACAACGGGACATACTCACTCAATTCATGCTGGAGGCGGTCTTAGTTTCCTTAACCGGCGGCGTTTTAGGCCTTTTAACCGGCTCTTTGGGGGCCTCTTTAGTCTCGTATTTCTTAAAAACCAGCGTCCACGTCACCCCCTTTTCCTTGATTTTGTCTTTTACCGTGTCCGCGGGCATAGGGCTATTTTTTGGCTTTTATCCGGCGTATAAGGCCGCGATGCAAGACCCCATCGAAGCCTTGCGCTTCCAGTAAAGGCCTTTTTCATCGCTCTTTAGAACCATTTTTAAACTTTCTCGCACGCTCGTAAAAAGCTTCTTTAATTTTTTGAGAATTTGTTTATACACAACATACATTGGTCGCTCTAACTTTTGATTAGCGTTTATAGTATAGCTATCTGTCTATAATTTCAAAGCGAGGGGGTTTTTACGCGGCCATCCTTTCTGAAGTTAAATCTTCTTCAAGCTGAACCTTTTAAAAGATTTATCTTTTTAGAGAAATTTTAGCGATCTTAATTTCTTCTCGCCGATAAAACCTGGTCAAAGAACTTGTTATTTGGCTAGAATGACCTTTTTGGCTCACTTCTATTTGGATAAAATGACTTTTTTGACCAAAATATGTTTTTTAATCAATTTCTCTTTAGTCAAAATGAGCCTTTTTTGAATTTTTATCTTTGACCATAATAAGCTTTTTGGTCCACTTCTCTTTCAGACATTACGCTAAGGCAGCGGTTTTGCTTGGAGAATTAGGTTCCTTAAGCTTTTAGCGGCCAGTTGGCCTATCCATTTTTGGCTGACTATTTTTTTCTACGCGGTCCGCCATTAAAAGCGGCGGCGAACTCCAAACAATCGGACTTGTCGCGGGTTAATTTTAGTCGCGAATCATTCATTTAATTCTTAGGAGGATGGGATAGGGGTAGGAGCGCCTTTCTTTGGCCTTAGGTCAAAGGCAATAGGGCTGAGGGTTGTTGGCGCTAGAACGAAATTGGATTATAGTATTTTTTAATTGTGTTGAAATGCGCTTTCTTAAAAACTCCCTTTTAATTTTGATGAGGACTTGTTTATACTCAACATAAGATAGTCACAATAACTTTATATTAGCGTTTTTAGTAGAGTTACACGTCTAAAATTTAAATAATAAGGATTTTTACAAGGCTATCTTGAAATTTAAGCCTGTATTGTTACTACTCTCGTTTTCGCTCAGATCATTTTAAGATCTAAGGCTGTTTATGAAAGAAATACCAATAGGAATCGCGGATTTTTTTGAGATCAGGCAAGAAAACTATTTCTACGCCGACAAGACTGAGTCCCTTTACAATTTATTAGGCGGCGAAACGCCATATTTCCTGTCCCGGCCCCGTCGATTCGGCAAGACGCTTTTGGTCAGCGCCCTTGAAGCTATCCTAGAGGGCCGCCGGGAGCTTTTTAAGGGTCTATGGATAGATAGCTCGGATTACGACTGGACTCCCAATCCAGTTGTCCATCTAAGCTTGACCTCGATAGTGACTACAAGCGTGGAGGATTTGAACCGCGATTTGAGCGCGTATTTACAAAATATCGCTAAATTAGCGGGATTAACAATTTATGAAACCAACCCTACCACCTTTTTTCGAACTTTGATTACCGATCTCTATTTAAAATATAACCGGAAAGTGGCCGTGTTGATTGATGAGTACGACGCCCCGATCCTCGCTCAGATTGAGCGCCCCGAATTGGCCAAAGAAATTCGGGACGCCACGAGTTCTTTCTACGCCGTTTTAAAGAACGTGGAAAAATATCGCGGTTTTACTTTTATCACTGGGGTGACCAAATTCTCCAAAACCTCTATTTTTTCCTCCCTTAACAACTTTGAGGATTTAACTCTAGACAAGAATTACGCCACTATTTGCGGCTT
>JAIROO010000058.1 GCA_031257535.1 Deltaproteobacteria bacterium | reverse complement strand
CTTCAGCTTCCACCGGGTTTTCGGCCGGCGTTAGAAGAGGCGGCAGGGGCTTAAAATCAATTTCCGCCGGTTTTGAGTCGGCATTGGTCGATGGAGACGCTTGGGTTTCGTCGGTGGCCGCTAAAACGTCTTGGCCTTTAGCGGTTTTCTTCGGGCTTTTAGGGGCCCGGCTTTTAACGCTTTTGGGCTTTTCGCTAGGGGTCTTTTTCGGGTTCGAGGGGCAGCTAAAGTTGGGACAGGTTAACCGAGTCTCGTCTTTGAGCCCTTTGACCATGTAGTCTAAGCCGCAGTCCGGGCACTTTTGGAGGACGGGTTGACCGCGAATAATGACCCGGCAAGTTGGGTAATTGGAGCAGGCGTAAAAGACCCCTCTTTTCGAGCGCTTTTCCACGATATCGCCGTCGCACCCAGCTTTAGGGCATTTAAAACCAGTCGGATAGGACTTGGCGTTAGAGCATTTGGGATAGTTGTCGCAGGCGATGAACCAGCCGCCGCGTCGCGTTTTTTTCGGGATCATCTTGCCCCCGCACTTGTCGCAGACTTCCGGAACTTCCGGGGGCCAGGGCGGGGGCGGGTCGTTGGGAACCTCGGCTAAACCATCTTTATTAATAATCAATGGTTTGGTGTTGTGGCATTTGGGGTAGCCAGAGCAAGCCAAAAAAGCCCCATAGCGACTCTTTTTGGTGACCATAGGTTGGCCGCATTTTTCACAGATGATGACCGTGGCCAAAGTTGGCGGCTCGACTGGTTGAGGTTGCCCATGTTCGTCGCGAACGTAATCGCGGGTTAGGCCACAGGCGGAGCAGGCTAGGTAAAACCCGTTTCGACCATAACGAATGGCCATGGAATCAGTCGCCGCGCAGGCGGGACAGGGCAGAGGGATCTTTTGGCCTTCTATTTTAAAATTGAGCATGTTTCGCTTGGCCGTCTCCAAGTTCTCAGCCAAAGGCGAATACATTTTTTTGAGGATGGCTAGACGATCGACCTGACCTTCCTCGATCTGGTCCAGGTTTTCTTCCAGGTCGGCCGTAAAGTCGACGTCCATTAGTTTCGGGAAGTTGTCGACCAACAGGTCGCTCACGGCAAAACCCATCTCTGTAGGCTCTAAAACCCCTTTTTGGGATGAAACGTAGCCTTTATCCTTTAAAACAGAGATAATAGTGGCGTAAGTTGAGGGTCGACCTATGCCCTTTTCCTCCATCTCTTTAACCAAGGTCCCCTCGTTAAAGCGGGGCGGGGGTTGGGTAAAGCGCTGTTTGGGGACGAGTTCGGTGGGGCTTAAACTCTGGCCTTCGTCTAAGGGCGGTAAAACGGTTTTCTCGTCCTCGGCTCCGGGATCGTAGACGGTCAAAAAACCCCGAAATCTAACGATCGCCCCAGTCGCGCGAAACCCATAGTCCCCAGCCGTGAGATCGACCGTGGTCTGCTCTAAAACGGCCGGGCTCATTTGGCTAGCCACAAACCGTCGCCAGATAAGGTTATAGAGCTGGAAGTGATCGTTATCGAGGTAGTTTTTGACTTTCTCCGGGGTTAGATCGACGGAAGTTGGCCGAATGGCTTCGTGGGCGTCTTGAGCGCCTTTTTTGTTTTTAAAGCGGTTAATTTCTTTGGCCGCGTAATCAGAGCCATAAAAGCCGCTCACGTATTGTCTGGCTTCCTCGGCGGCTTGGTCGGACAAGCGCACCGAGTCCGTGCGCATATAGGTGATGAGCCCGACTAAACCCTCTGGCAGCTCTACGCCTTCGTACAGGGTTTGGGCTATCCGCATGGTTTTAGCCGAAGGCAGCCTGAGCCGAGTGTAAGCGTTTTGCTGAAGGGAGCTGGTGGTAAAAGGCGGGAGCGGGGTTCTTTTCCGCTCCTTTTTAACTAAGCTCGACACTAAAAAATTTTGATCCGTGACCCCTTTGACCACGGTCATGGTCTCTTCTTCGTTGTTGAGCTCGATCTTTTCCCCCAAATGGCGGGTCAATTGAGCCTCAAAGGGAGTCTCGTCTACCTCAAAATGAGCGGTAAGGGTCCAGAACTCCCGGGGTAAAAAGGCGAAGATGGCCCGTTCGCGCTCGACGACCAGACGTAAGGCCACGGACTGGACCCGGCCCGCCGACAGACCAACCTTAATTTTGGCCCACAATAAGGGCGAGATGAGGTAACCCATCAGCCGGTCTAAGATCCGGCGAGTCTGCTGGGACTCAAAGCGGGGGGCGGATAAGGGGACGGGGTCGTTTAAGGCCGATAAAATGGTTTTGGGGGTCAGCTCGTGAAAAAGAACCCTTTTATATTCGTGATCGCTACCTAAAAGCTGGGCGATGTGCCAAGAGATGGCCTCGCCCTCGCGGTCGGGGTCAGGGGCTAGGAAAATGGTTTTCTTGCCTTTAGCCGCCCTTTTTAAGGAGCTAATGATTTTTTCTTTGCCGCTGATAGCCACGTACTCGGGTTGGAAATCGTGGTCTATGTCCACGCCTAAGCGTTTATTGGGGAGATCAAGGACGTGGCCAACGGAGGCCAAGACCTCGTACTGGTTTCCTAAGTACTTGGCGATGGTTTTGGCTTTGGCGGGGGATTCGACTATCAGAAGGTCTTTGGGCATGCGTTAAGCCTAAGAGGAGCTAGCGGCTCAAAAAAGGGCCGAAAAGGTTTAATATCACATAAAAGCGGTCAAGGCAACAGTCGGTCAGGTCGAAAAAATTTAAGGCCGACAGAGAAGTAGTTAACGTTAAATATCACTGAATATTATTAAAATAAAAGGTATATAATTTGAAACTCGGGCTGATTATCGGGGTCGGATAGTTAAGATTAGCGTTTTAGACAATAAAAGGTTAAGTTGACTATGGTTACCTTATTAAAAATGAAAGTAAACGCACGTTAAAATCTATAGTCGCTTAGTTAGTTAAATAAAAAATTAATGATTGTTAAGTGTCGGTAGCCAGATTTTTTCCAGATATTGTTAAGCAATTATGCGATAGTATAAAATTATAACCAAATTTTAATCGTTAAATAAATATCTTTTTACGGTAAACGCGTCTATTTTTTTAGTTAAAAAAACTAAAACCAAAGAGATTTTTTAAGCCGGAGCCAAGAGCCACCTGGAGTTATTAGGTATTTTGCGGGTCGCTTTATCCTCCTTAATAAAAGGGGATTGGTAGTCGTTGGCCACTTGGCTTCGGCCACTACCGAGCTACTACAAGGCCGAGCTACTACAAGGCCGCGCTACATATATTCTACACTACTCTACTATAAGTCGTCGGCGCTATAAGTCGTCGGCCGCAAGTCGCCTTACAGTTCGATGGTCGCCCCTTCCATGGCCAGCTCAATTGCCATGGCTTTTTCTTTTTGGAAAAGATTGGCGTAAGAGCGGGTCTTATCCAAGATGTCCAAGAGTTTATCGTCGCTATAAGTCGGATCGTGGTGAAAGAGATACAAGGATTTGACCCCAGCTTGGGCGGCCATCTCCACCACGCTTAAGGCGTTGGAGTGGCCCCACCCTTCTTTAGTGGCGTGATCCAGATAGGTATACTGGGTGTCGCTAATAAAAAGATCCGCCCCAGCCACGAACTCGGCTAGCTCTAGTCGGCCATGGATCGGGCTCGCGTCAAGTTTTTGGATCTCGTAGTCCGTGGCGAAGACGACCTTTTTGTCCCGCCTTTTAATCCGAAAGGCTAAAGAACCGCCTGGGTGAGGCAAAGGAAAGGAGTCTATGAAAAACTGGCCGATCTTTAAGCCTTTTTTAGGAAAATCGTGAAACGTAATTTTGGCGCGCATAAATTCAATTGGCACTGGAAAAAGATGAGGAGCGGACTGTTGAGTCTCAAAGGCGGCTTTTAACTCGTCTTTATTAGCCCCGTAGATATCAATCTGACAAGATGGAGCGTAAGCGGGGCGAAAAAAAGGAAAACCTTGGATGTGGTCCCAATGGGTGTGAGTCATAAAAAGCTTAAAGAGCTGGCTGGGAACGTCTTCCATTTGGGGACTGGACAGAATCGGGAGATTCTCGGACGTGATAAACTGCTCTAAGAGCTCATAGACGGTCGAGGAGATCAGGGTCTGGCCTAAAGACCGTAAACCCGTGCCCGCGTCAAAGATCAAAAAGTCTTGGTCGTCGCTAATCTCTAAGCAGATGGTGTTCCCGCCCACCAGACCAGTTCGCCAGGGTGGCAAAGAGTCCAGAAAGCTTTCCGGGTCGGGATAATTGTTTTGGGACCAGAGTTTGAGGGCCGCGAGGATTTTAGCTCGGATTTCCTCGCCCATAGGCGGACAGGGGACAGAGCCGCGAACTCCCCAAAACTTAATTTTCATTAGCGATCCTAAAATCTATATTTAATTGACCAGCGTCGTAAAACTAAGTAAACCATTTTTTATTTTAAAGCAGCTAAAAGAGTTATAAACTTAGATTTAAGACACAAAAAGTATTAAAAAATAGATCTAAAAAATAGATCTATATAAAGATCTAAAAAAAAAGATCTATTTCGCGTAGCTAACGGCCCGGGTTTCTCGAATTACCGTCACCTTGATTTGACCCGGGTAGGACATTTCTTTTTCCACTTGCCGGCAGATGTCGTTGGCCATAACTTGGGCTAGATCGTCGGTGACTTGCTCGCTATTGACCATGATGCGCACCTCCCGCCCGGCTTGGATGGCGTAGGTTTTGGAGATGCCCACAAAGGAGTTGGCGATGCGTTCTAGCTCCTCTAAGCGTTTGACGTAAGTTTCCAGCATCTCTCGCCTAGCTCCTGGCCTCGCTCCCGAGAGGGTGTCGGCGGCCTGCACTAAAACGTCTAAGACGCTCTCTGGAGGCGTGTCCTCGTGGTGGGCCATGATCGCGTGGACCACGGCCGGGGACTCGCCATAACGTTTGGCTAAATCCGCCCCGATTAAACCATGTGGACCCTCTATCTCGTGGTCCACGGCTTTACCAATGTCGTGGAGGAGACCGGCTCTTTTGGCTTGCTTGACGTTTTGGCCTAATTCCGCGGCCATGACTCCGCACAAGAAGGCCACCTCCATGGAGTGCTGGAGGACGTTCTGGGCGTAACTGGTCCGGTACTTAAGCTTACCCAAAAGCTTAATCAGCTCGTGGTGGATGCCGTGGACCCCAACGTCAAAGGCGGCTTCTTTGCCGATCTCCTTTAAGGACAGCTCCATCTCGTCTTTGACTTTAGCCACGATCTCCTCGATCCGGGCGGGATGGATCCGGCCGTCGACGATGAGTCTTTCCAAGGCCTGGCGGGCGATTTCCCGACGTAAAGGCGAAAAAGAGGACAGAATAACCGCCTCCGGGGTGTCGTCGATAATGAGATCCACGCCCGTGGTGGCCTCTATAGTCCGAATGTTCCGGCCTTCTCGGCCAATGATCCGGCCTTTCATGTCCTCGTTGGGCAGGTTAACGACCGAGATAGTGTGCTCGGCCACGTAGTCGCCGGCGTAACGCTTAACGGCTAAGGCTAAGATTTCCTTGGCTTTTTTGTCGGCGATTTCCCGGGTCTCGGCTTCCACCCGGCGGATTAAGCGAGCTCCCTCGTGCTTGGCCTCGTCCTCCATGTTGCGGAGCAAAAAGTCTTTGGCCTCGGTCGAGGTCAGTTGGGCCGTCCTTTCTAAAGCTTGGGTCTGTTCTTGGACTAAGCGGGTTAACTCCTCGGCTTTTTGGCTGTTTTCTTTGTCTTTTTTAACTAAATCCGACTCTTGGATGGCGACTGTGGCTTCTCTTTGGGCTAAGGTCTCGGAGCGGCGCTCATAATTTTCCTCTTTTTGGATTAAACGGTCTTCTTGGCGTTTTTGCTCCACCCGTCTTTCGGCCATCTCTTTTTCAAACTCGTTTTTCATCGTGAAAACGAGATCTTGCCCTTGAAGGTGGGCTTCTTTTTTGATATTGACTACGTCCCGATGGGCTTCGTTGATAATTTTTTGGGCGTAAGACTCTATATCGTTAATTTTAGTCTCAAAAAATTTTTTTCTCCACCAGAAACCAAAATAAAATCCAGAGAACAAGACAAGAACTATAGAAATAGCCAAAATTGGCATATTGATATTCATTTTTGCTCCAAAAGGCCTATATATAGTCAGACAACCTCTAAGCGCCTAAAGGGGAAAAAGCTCCGCGTAAATAGCGCGTTATATGTTCCCAAAGAAGTTTAGAGGCCGCCGCGCGAAGGGGGCGGTTCGCTTTAAGCGAGTGGCAAAAGTTTATCAATGGCCGCGGCTAAATTTTCGATTCTCGCTTCGGCCTTTCGGATGGTTTCTTTTAAAGCTTCTTGATCCTTACGGCCGTGATAAAGACTTAAGGCCAGTTTGAAAGACACGCGGACCAAGACGTCAATGTCGGCGAGCTCGGCTTTCGGCGATTGGAGCCTAATGGCCGAAGCTTGATCGTTAACCAACTGGGAGATCCAGGAGATCAACTCCGGTCGCTCGCACCGGATCTGGTAATGGCGATCTAAAACCGTCACTTCCACCACTTGGGTGGCGGGGTTAGACTCGTCCAAGATTAAGGGGTTTGGGGGAGGTGGGCCAGACCCAAGCATAAGCTAGTCACTCAGTCAGTATATATATAATAATAGTTAGGGGTAGGTTAGCCAGACAGACCCGCTTGGGTTAGGCGCTCAAGTAAAGCGTCGATTCTGGCGACTACCGCGTCATTGGTTTTGACCAAGTCGTTAAGTCGCCGCTTGGTCGAATCCAGTTCGTCCAAAGCGGCTTTTAAATCGACATTTAAGGTCTGATTGACGTTTTCCAAGCCTTTTAAACGGTCCAACAGCGCGCCAAGGCGGGTTTCCAGAAGGTCAAATTTACTGAAATCCATGAAAACTCCATATATAATAAGAACTTCCCGAAAAGAAGCCCGGAGAAGAGTCAAGGGTTAGACTTCACAATCTTGTTTAAATAAACAACCTTTTACAAAGAAAATCAAGGGTTAATTGTTATTGGGACGGGAAGGCTCAAAAATGCCGCCAAATTATGGCCACGGCCAAAAAATGGGGCTAAGGACGGTCAACGCCAATATTAAGTTTGAGGGCGGAAAATCGGGAGTTTTTATTATTATACCAAAGGGGCTAAAAAAATCGAGCCGCCCCTCAAAAAAAACTATACTTTAAACAAAAATAGCTAAAGGTCAGCTAGCGACCTCAGCTAAAGCGGTCAGAGCGGTTTCCAATAAGCCCTCGGGTTTGGTCCCGTCGCGGGGGCAAATCACCTTGGCTTGATGGTAGCTAAAGCCAGATTGGCCAAAAACGTCGATTAAACGTTTTTTAAATAAAAAAGTGGCCTTGTCTAGGTTATCTTCTTCTTTGGCTGGCACCGAGATCGCGAAAATTCCATAAGAAACGTGGCCAATTTCCCAAGAAACATCGCGGTTTTGAATAAGTAAGTTCGACAAAGATCGAAGAAGCTTAACGGCGCTGACTTGACCGTGGGTAATGGCGTGACGACCTAAGCCGGAGACGCCCATGATCGTGAGGATGAGGTCTCTTTTTTGGGCTAAGGCTGTCTCAACTTGGTCATGTAAGCGAGCCAGAAATTGACTACGGTGGGGGAGACCGGTTTGGGGGTCTAGTTCGTTTAACTCATAGATCCAGCCCACCAGCTTTTCTTGCTGTAATTTGGCCGCGATCCTTAAAACTAAACACTCTAAAAACTCAAGAAGTCCCTGGTTTAAGGTTTGACCCTTGGTCCCGACTAGTAAAAGGGTTCCCAAAGGCGTCTTGTCGTAGACTAAAGGCCAGCCGTAAAAGGCGGTGGCCTTTTTTAATGGATCCCCAGGGTGAAATATTACCGAGAGTTCGTCGCCACCGGTCAGGTTGGGTAAGGCCAGGGGGTTCAGTTTGGCGTGGACTAGACCGGCTAAACCAGCGTCAAAGGCTTGTCGGGTCGCCAGGGACGGGACCTTGGGACACTCGGCCAAGACGTTGTAATGATCTGGGTCGTGGCCAATAGTCTCGGTCAGAAAAACCCAACTTAAGCCCGTTAAGTCCAAAATTAGGGGCAATAAACCCGTTAGCCAACTCGATTCGCCATCTTGAGTGGCTAAGAGTTCTTCAATATTCTTCCAAAGACTAGGGAAATCCTTGACAATCGCGGACAAGTGGCCCTCCTGGTTTTTGGGCCAAATACCGGCCGCCCTAACTCTTATAATAGTAGGGCGGCCGGACCAAGTGTTTTAGGCCAAAGTTTCCGCGGTCAAGGGAGGGGCTAGATTATCAGAGCCGTCCTCGGGCGGGGTTTCAATTATAGGAGGGGCCAACTCGTCGCCTTCGCGGACGACCCGAACGCGTAAAAGGCCCATGACTTCTGGGTGCAGCCGGTAAGTGATCTCAAAGTCGCCGAGGGTTTTAATGGGTTCCGTCAAACGGAGCTTTTTTCGGTCTAGGGTCAGACCTTTAGCCTCGGCGGCCTCGACCAGATCCTGAGCGGTCACAGCCCCGTAAAGCTTGCCCTTGTCGCCAACTTTTCTGGGCATAATCAAAAGGACCTCGGCGATCTGGTCGCGATAGGCCAGGGCGTTGTCCTTTAAAGAACGAGCCCGGGACTCAAACTCGGCCCTTTTCTTAGCTAAGGCTAAAAGGTTGCCTTTGTTGGCTAAAAGAGCGAATCCATGGGGTAATAGATAATTACGGGCGTAACCAGGGGCCACGGTTAAGACTTCGCCAGCCAGCCCTAGGTTATCCACGTCTTTGGTCAAGATTATTTCCATCTCGATCTCCAATAGCCTTAATAACTGGCCGACGGGACCATGGCCGTGTAAGGCAAAAGGGCCATGTAACGAGCCCTTAAGACGGTCTTGGTTAGGAGCCGCTGGTGTTTGGCGCAGTTACCGCTGATCCGCCGAGGCACGATCTTGCCCCGCTCGGTGACGAAGACGCGGATAGTCTTAACGTCTTTGTAATCAACGTGTTTTATGTGGTCAACGCAGAAACGGCAAACTTTTCGGCGGTGGAAGGATTTTTTCTTCATGCGTCCGCGACGATTGTAACGGTCGTCGCGGTCTTGGCCTTGGCCGGAACTGGGTCCGCCGCTATTATGGTCGTAAGCCATGGTTAAAGTCTCCTAAGTAGCTTAAAAGGTCTCATCAGTAGGGGGGTTTTCGACGAAATCAGGGTTGACTTCGGCGACTTCCGCCATGTACTCTTGAAGAGCGTCAGGGGAAGTTTCGCCAGCGGCTTTGTCCCCTTCCTTCTTCTGGGCTTCTTTGGCCAGATTGGCCATGGTTTCCTCGTAACGCTGGTCGTTGAAGTCCTTGTCTAAGACCATGGTCAGAAACTTAAAGACCTGCTCGTCGATCTTCAGGTTACGCTCCAGTTCCGAAGCCAGGGTCGGGAGACCTTGATAATCGTAAAGGACGTAGTTACCGTAGAGTTCCTTCTTGACCGGATAAGCCAACCGGCGGCGACCCCAGTCCTCAAAACGCACGATCTTGCCTTGGCCTTGGGCCAAAATGCCGTCGATCTTGGTTATGAAGTCGCTCAATTCGGGCTTGCCGAGGTTGGGAGACAGCAAAATAAGGGTTTCGTACCTTCGGGCGCGCATAAAATACACCTCATGGACGTAAGGCCCCCCATAAGTAGTCCCGACAAGGCCATAAGCCATTAGCGGGTGGGGAGCGAGGTTAAAGGCGAGGCCATAAGAGCCAAGCTTATTTGTAATCTATTATGATACTATTAATGGGGCCGAGGCGTCAATAGTCGGGGAGGCTCGAGTTGAGGGCGTAAATAATTAAATAAATCCTGTGAAATAGCCATTTTTAGATTTTTTAGGCGTACAAATTGCTTGATTAAAATATTTTTGAGTTATATATCTTAAAAACAAATTTTTTTTGGACAAATTAATTATTTTAACTATTTTTGTAATATATTAAGATATATTCAATAAAAAAAGTAACCTGGGTATAGCGATCACGGGAGTAAATATTTTTTTCAGACATTTTTTAGCGATCACGGGAGTAAGCTTATATTAAAGGACTTTAGCGATCTGGCAGAAAAAACAATCTTATAGCATTGGCATTTTTCTTGCATACCTATCTAAATTGTGCTAAAAACTAAAGTGATTACTTCTATAATTTAATCCCATAAAAACGCCTGAATATAGGAAATTATTGCTTTATGAATCACCAAATGCCAAATTTTCCAACCAATGACATATAGTTCAACAATATGTTCAACAATGATGCCAGCTGTATTGAGTTTATCGCTTCAGTCCGCTGGCCTGGCGGACTTCTTTGCCAGAAATGCCAATGCGATAAATTTTGGCGCGCCGACAACGGATTGCTCTTTGTGTGTTCCGCCTGTGGCCATAAGATTCGTCCCTTAGCCGGAACTATTTTTCAGGACTCCCATACGCCGATACTTATTTGGTTCAAGGCTATATGGCAAATCATGTACCAAAAATATGGGGCAAACGCCACCGGTCTTTCAAGGACTCTCGGTATAGCGTTCACGACAGCTTGGAATATCCTCCAAAAGCTTCGAAGGACTATGGTCTGAGCTAATAGAGAGAAACTTGGCCCAGTGGCTGAGGTTGATGAGGCTTTTATAGGCGCTCTCGAAGAAGGGGCGAAAGGAAGAGGCGCGAAAAAAAAGAGCCTTATCGTTTTGGCTGTTGAACTTTCCTCTGACTATAGAACACTTGGCCGTGCTAGGTTTGCTCCAATACCTGACGCTAGTAGTTCCTCTCTCTCCTCATTTATAGTGAAGAACGTTGAGCCTGGAGCCACAGTTGTGACTGATGGTTGGAGAGGCTATTCCTCGCTCGAAGAAATGGGGTTCAATCACGTTGTTAAGAAAATGGGAAGCGATAAGGACATATTGCCACATGTCCATTTGGTATTCTCCCTACTAAAAAGGTGGAATCTTGGGACATTTCAAGGATCAGTTAGCCATAAGTATCTAGAGTATTATTTAGATGAGTATACCTTCAGGTTTAATCGCCGCAAATCTCGTAGTCGGGGCAAACTATTCCGCCGAATTGTTGAACAAGCCGTCGTGACTCCTC
>JAIROO010000330.1 GCA_031257535.1 Deltaproteobacteria bacterium | reverse complement strand
ATGGCAGTCGCAGGGCCCGACGTTGGCCAGAAAATAATCCAAAGTGGCCTTTAGATCGTACGTTTGGATGCGCCCTTGGGAGCGGAGGACTTTTTTGGTCTGGGTCATATCGCCTAAGCAGCCACCCTCAGCCCGCATCTCATTTTTTAAGGCCTTAGGAAAAGCCAGCCAGTCCTCGTTGTCGCCAATGGTGAGGATCAAGCCTAAGGGCTTTTGATCCGAGTCGTCTTGGATCTCCCTTGATTCTTTGTAGTAAAAGCGCTCGGCCAAATTTTCTAAAACCACCTCGCGACCAGACAAGGGGTCCTGGCCGACTAAACGGTAAACCTGGCTCCGCCCGTCTTGGCCGTCGATGAGCTTTAAAATGGCGTAGATTAGTTTTTCTAAACGAGCCCGAATGGGTAGGCCCTCGACCATGGCGTAAAATTTGATCCCTAACCACAAAGAGTCGATAAAAGCTCGGGTGGCCCCCAAGTTATTGGAGTCCTCCAAAATGGCCCGGGCGCTTTCGGAGTCCCCCATTTCTAGATAAATCTGAGCTAACCTTTTGACGGTCGGCAAATCGTCGGGTTTAAACTCCAAGATTTTCTTAAATTCTTTAGCCGCCTTAGCCAAATGGCCAGCCTGAACGTGGACCTCGGCTAAATTAAAACGGGCCTCCCAAAAGTCGGGTTTCAGCTCCAGGGCCTTTTTTAGGCACTTTTCGGCTTCTGGTAAATGATCTTGAGCGAGAGAGGCGACGGCCAAATTATTCCAACCCTGGACGTTGCCTGGACAAAGGTCCACGGCCGCCTGAAACAAATCTTTAGCTTCGCTAACCTTGCCTTCGGCGAACAACAGCTCCCCTTCCTGAACTTGGCGTAAACCCTCCGCCCAACTCGGGGCCTCGTTTTCCAGAGCTAAATTTTCCATGGCCGCCTCCAATTAGAACCGTCCCAGGCTATTTTTGCCTAGTTTAGGTTTCCCGCGAGTAAACAAGCAAAATTAATGCCATATTGCTTCAGGTTTTATGGGGTGGAGGAAAAGGGGCGGGCTTATCTCGGGGACAACATATAGTATATATAGTCGCGTCAAAAGATAGAATTTAAGGATTAAGTTATATAATGAATATAAAGAAGTAAAAGAGCGTCCACAAAAAGCTTAAGCCACTTCGTTCGCGCTATGACTAGACCAAGTCGGTCCCGACTTTTGGCGAAATTGAATCGCCGGACGGGTATTTAAACTGAAGGTAATCGAGCGAAGTCCAACGCGCTATAAATAAAGGAGATAATCGGACGCCAAAAATAAAGGAGACGAGGACGGACCATTAAAAATAAGTCGCCTCGCCTCAGTCATTTAGCCCATTTTTAGGGTCATCGACCCACGATAAATTCCAAAGGCTTATTTTGGTCAATTATATTAGAAAATTACTAGATAAAGAAAAAATCGCCAAATCTTTAAAATTATTTTGGCGAAAAATTGACAAAAGAATTACGCGTTAATCAGAACGAGTTTAAATCTTTCAATAGCGCGTGGCGACCAGGGTAGTAGAAAAATGACTCCTCAAATTCTTCGAAAAAAATATTTTTGAGGCTGAGCATGGCTTTGACTTGGCTTACCTGGCCAGACTGAACTCCAAAAGTTGTTTAAAACCCCCTGAAATTCGCGACACCGCGTCGGAAAAAATTCGATATAAAATAAAATATGTACTTAGATAGCTTAAATAGAAAAATTAAGATAAACTTAACAACCGACAATATGTATAGTTTTGCCTTTATATTTTCGTGTTTTCCAATTAATTTTCTTGTCCCATGGTTTAGCGAAATCCTTGTCAAAAACGACCAGCCAACCTTCCGACGCCAGGCATTTGTTCATATAATCAAAAAGCTGTTCTAAGCTCGCGCTTTGGGATTTATGATCTTTTATTTTCAATTCTAGTGGATAACGGAGGTCTTTATAGGAGACGCATATGTCAGCCCTAAGCGATCCAAGGGCGTATTCTCTTTGGATAAAATCAACGCCCCCATTTAAGACTCTTTGTAAAAAAGCGTAAAGAACTAAGTGAGTTAACGCTTCGTTAGTAAGATTGACTAAACTGTTTTTTATATTATCAATTATCTCTGTTGAAAAGTCTAGGTATTTAGGCAAGCTCTTTTTACTTAAAGCCGCGTCAATACTATCATCAACAAGGCTATCAAATTTATTACTTGA
Source organism: Deltaproteobacteria bacterium (assembly GCA_031257535.1). Taxonomy (GTDB): domain Bacteria; phylum Desulfobacterota; class Desulfarculia; order Adiutricales; family Adiutricaceae; genus JAIROO01. The sequence goes on along the minus strand of JAIROO010000330.1, from coordinate 53,676 downwards.
AAAAAACATTTCTGAATTTTCAGACCAATAGATTTGAAAAGCCTTAAGCAGACCAGTCATATCAAGGGAAATTCCATCCATTCACTTTAAAATATTATTATTTGGCAATGTTTTGGTAATTTTATATTGAATTTTGGAATTTAAAAACCTTGGTATAATTTCTTGATAGAGAGGATTCGCTATTTTAAAATCATTAGAGTTGGTTGGGTCATCTTTCAATAGTCCAAGGTCGATAACATATTTCACGTCATCGTCCGAAATACCATCTGGAAAACCATTAGCTCCGATCAATACCGCTTCTATTACCCTTCTCACTCTTGGCTCTAGAAGCCTTTGTTTGATGGAATCAAAATGGGTATCATTGCGTAAGATTAAAATATGAGCGGCTTGATCAATATGTTGGCCGGTAATGAGCGCTTTGTAGTCGTTTCTAAGTTGGTTAGTAATCACAACGTCCGCCAAAGCGTTGACTAGCCATGGTTGTCCTTCTGACCAGTACCACGCTTTAGCGACGGCTGAATCTTCAAAAACTTGACCAGTGGCTTCCGTGTGCTGCCGGTATAAGGTCCCAATCTCTCTTTCGGTGAAATTGGGCAACGTAAAGGCTTCTTTTTTTATATTGAAAGGACTGGCTACGCCTTTTGACTGTTCGTCTGGACGAACTTGAGTTAAGTAATCTCTGATGTCCCGCATACCAACTAAGGCCATTGATCGAGGAAATTTATTACCCTTTTTATATCTATTATTGTAACCATCGCGAATCTGTGCCAAAAAAGGAATAAGAGGAGCTTCTGGTAGACAATCAGCTTCATCAAAAAAAATAACCAGCTCTTTATCTAGATCTTCGCACAGATAAATGAGAAACATCCTAACCATTCGCCCAAAAGACGACATCCCTGGCAATAAATTATATGTGTCAGCCTTTTGTTTAAGGATCTCAACCTCGGAAGAGAATAAAGCTTGATTAAGCATGTCATTTACTACGTTCATGCCTTTTGTCACGTCAGTAACTGTTTGCAGAGTCATTAAAGACACATTTAAGGCGTACATTTTGCCTTCTGAATTAATTTTATCAGTTAAAACATCTAAAAAAGTAGTCTTACCTGACTGACGAGGCGCGTGAACGACAAAATAAAATTCACCCTTAATCATGTCTTCCACTGCGGACAACCGTGGCAAAACTGGCAACATGTAGTGCTTAAAAGGCACGCAAGGACCAGTGGTGTTAAACTGTTTAGCGGACTTAGCTTCCATGGACTCCTCAATATTTTGATTGCCTTGGTTGTTTGAATTTAGTTTTTCATGATCACAGCGCCAACAAACGTTTGTGGCGTAGACACGGTCACTATGAATCGTTACGATGGGCTCTTAACTGAAAAATCACAGGAAATCAAATAACGCTGGCATTTTACAGCAATTCTAATTTTTGCGGCGCTTTTATCTGGGAATAAGCGGACGCGGCCAGTTTATTTTTTTTAACTCACTGATTTTGGCTGTTAACTTGATGGTAATCGCAATGTTGTTCTTACAAGTACTATGTGCTTTTAAACGACATTTCTCGGCTATAGCACTCTTATACTTGGCTATTACTTTTAAAGACTTGTTTTAATCACTAAAATAATAGCCATAGTTTGATAAAAGAATTTGATATCATTAACAAGTATGTATCAAGTAAGTATTAATCATGCATTATGTATGTTATATGTATCTTCAGATAGATTTTAGTCATTTTTGAATAGCAACTAAGCATTTTTTAAAGTCTATAATGTTATATGACTTATATTAAAACCAAAGATTGTGATTTAAAGCTAACTATATTGACCTTTATCGATCTAAAGATTCTTCATAAAGTAAATATATTCATATGTATGGCAAGTAATCAATAGCTTTGTTGAAAATGAACTTAAAAGATCTAAATAAATTTATAAAGGTTCATTCAATCGCTTCTTACGCTCTCCTCTTTAGGCAAATTTATATATATTATATTGGCTTAAGCTGTCTTATTTAGCATAAAATATCGTAATTACATTATTAAAGCAATCGTACGAATCAAATTTTTAAGTCGCGGTAGGAAAGCCCTTTCAGGCCCCCCGCGCGGATCCCCGCTGGCGCGATTGACGCGAGGGGCTCCTCAATTAAATAGGACTTGAACGCGCGGATTATTTTAATAAATAGGACGCGCCTAGCGCTGATTAGGATAAGGACGCGCTCTTACGGGTTTAGGGAAATATCTTTCTATGATTGGGCCAAATTTTGCCAAAAGTCAGGCGAGATTTATGACTCCTCTTGTTTACAGTCCGGAGCCATTGACGACCGACTGGAGGGAGCCAAGCGAGCCAAAGCGAGCCTTGAGCAAAAAATTTTAAACATTTTGATTTTAATGTTGATAAAGACTTATCTATATAGTATATTTAGACTGTAAAACAATCCGAAAAGGCCGAGGATAATATAATCAACTGTAAGTATGTCAATATTAACGATCTTAGTCCTGAAATTGACTCTATGTTCAACTTTACGAAAGTAAGCGAGCCCACAAAAAAAACGATCTAGTGAAATCCTTAGGCTAGAACATTTATGATCTTTACTATCGGCTTCTCTTTAACGAATTTAAGACGCTTTACCCTTATTTGGACAGCTTATCAAGATTTTTTTGCGCTAAAGCGTACCCTTGATCCGCGGCTTTTCGCAGCCAAAAAACGGCCTTAGACTTGTCTTCTGGAATGCCTAAGCCATATAAATACATTAGAGCGAGTTCAAACTGGGCTTCAGCGAGCCCTTGCTCCGCGGCTTTTTGGAACCATACCGCGGCTTTGGCCGAGTCTCTTTGAACGCCATCGCCATTATAGCGCTTTTTCGCGAGCTTAAACTGAGCTTCGACGAGCCCTTGATCCGCGGCTTTTTGGTACCATTCCACGGCCTTGGCGTCGTCCTGGTGGACTCCTTCGCCATATTCGTATAGCCGGCCAACATTAAACTGAGCGCCGGCGAGCCCTTGTTCCGCGGCTTTTTTATACCAAAAAGCCGCCTTTGGCTTTTCCTTTGGGATGCCTTGGCCGTATTCGTATTGCCAGCCAAGAATATTTTGAGCGACGGCGTCCCCTTTTAGCGCGGCTTTTTTGAGCCATTCCGCCCTCTTGGCCAGGTCTTTGGGCACGCCATCGCCATTAGACTTCATTACGTCAAGATTTACCTGAGCTTCGGCGTGCCCTCGATTCGCGGCTTTTTGGCGTAATTCCATGGCTTTAGCCAGGTCTTTGGGAACGCCATCGCCATTTTCGAACATTTTCGCGAGACTAAAAAGGGCTTCAACGTGCCCTAGATTCGCGGCGCTTTGGTACCATTCCGCGGCCTTTAGCTTGTTTTGGTCGACGCCTTCGCCGTTTTCGTAGAGCCAGCCAAGATTAAACTGAACGGAAACGTTATCTTGATACGCGGCTTTTTTGAACAATTCCGCGGCTTTGACCATGTCTTTGGGCGCGCCATCGCCATTAGCGCTCATTACGGCCAGATTAAATTGGGCGTTGGCCAGCCCTTGGGTCGCGGCTTTTTGATACCACTCCGCGGCCTTTGACTTGTCTTGGGCGACTCCTTCGCCGCCGTTTTCGTAAAGCCGGCCAAGATTAACCTGAGCGGAATGGAGTCCTTTAGCGGCGGCTTTTTGGTACAAATCCACGGCCTTGTCCATGTCTTTTGGAAGGCCAAGGCCATGCGAGTAAATTTTGGCGAGAATAGCCTGAGCTTTAGGGTGTCCCTGAGCCGCGGCTTTTTGGTACAATTCTATGGCCTTGGCGGCGTCATGGGTAAAGCCCGCGCTGTAATCATAAAGGAACCCAAGCTCATATCGCGCGGAAGCGTTTCCTTGATCCGCGGCTTTTTGGTACCATTCCGCGGCTTTGGCAAGGCTTAGACTAACGCCTTGGGCTCTTTGGTATAGTCTACCAAGATTATATTGAGCGAAAACGTTTCCTTGTTCTGCGGCTTTTTGGTACCATTCCGCGGCTTTAGTCATATCTTTGGGGAAAACATTGCCTTTTTCGTAAAATTGGCCAATATTAAATTGAGCGAAAGCGTTTCCTTGATCCGCGGCTTTTTGGTAGCGTAAAGCGGCCTTGGCCTCGTCTTTGGGAACGCCATCGCCATTTGAGTACATTATGGCCAAATAAACTAGAGCGAGGTTGTTTCCTTGATCCGCGGCTTTTTGGAACCATTCAGCGGCTTTGGCGTTATCTTTGGGAACGCCTTCGCCCTTCAAATGCTTAAGGCCAAGATAAAACTGTGAGTCACTGTTTCCTTCGTTCGCGTGTATTTGGACTATTTTCTTGTGGTCGGTAAATATGCGTTGATCGTTAAAATTTTTATTATACTCTTGTTGCGCTTTACGTAAATTTCGGACTTTAATGATATGTTTTAGCTCAACATAAATAACTAAGCATAGCACAATTAAAATAATTGTTTTTATCTTAAATTGTAAAGGTCTTTTATTCATATATATCTCGAATTTAAAAAAATATTAACTAAAACTACTTAATAGAGAAAGTTAGCTGACATAAAGTCTGTTTTAGAAGTAATAGTGTCCGGGCCAATTGAGCCTCAAAAAGCCTTGAAAAATAAAGGCTTGCGAAGATTGATCTTTGGGCGTCCCACTTCAGACGATCTAAAAAAGATCTATTATTAATATTTTGCCTTCATATATTTGTATAATCAAGGATAAATGGTAAAAAAGTATATAGTAGATTAATATTAATTAACTTTTACTAAATTTTAAAATTGTATAGAACGCTTTTTCGGCTTTTAATACATCCCGTCTTTCCGGGTGATTCAGATCGCTTTTTACTAAAAGGATTGGAAAGATATCCAGTCTAAAGGCCGTTCCTTAACGGCCTATAATAACCGATATTTTTGTTTTTTGTCCAAGACTTTTTACGGCGCTTTTATCTATGGAATAAACAGACGCGGCCAGTTTATTTTTTAACTCACTGATTTTGCCTGTTAACTTGATGGTAATCGCGTCGTTCTTACAAGCGTTATGGGCTTTAAAACGACGATTTTCGGCCATAGCGTTCTTATAATTGGCGGAAACTTTTAAAAGGTTGTTTTAATGACTATAATGATTGCGATAGTATGCGAGAGGAATTTGATGCCCGTATCAAGTAGGTATTGAGTAGTTTAAGTGTTTTTTGAGTGTCTTTTGAGTATCTTTAGGATATTTTTATGTTGATTATCAGTTACTTTCGAATAATTTATGATTTTATATTGTTATAGAACTGATTATTAAGACAAAAAATTTGTTATTAAAAGCTAATAGTTTGGAACTTTATCGAAATATAGATTCCTCATTGCATTTAGTTTTTTGGAGTCGGGTCGAAAAAAAGCCGAGCCGATCTCGTGTTCAACATACAGTATACATTGTTATATCAAAAGCGTGTGTATGATTACAAGTAATATTAATAACATAAAAAGAAATTATTATAAAATAAAATAGTATGTAAGTTAGTGTATTTAACTATTAAATATAAAGAGAATAAAAAATTATAATCTGAGAAAATATTACTTAAATGGGCCTTATACATAAAAAATGAATATAAGGCCCATTTAAGCTTATAAAGAGTTACGTTTAATATTCAAAACCTACGGCCGCGACTATATGGAACCCGGGTTGGAACCAACCCCAAGGCTGAAAATCAGTGTCGCCGATGTTCCTAAAACTCAAGATGGCCTGATATTTATGGTCCACGCCAGCCTCAAGACCAATAGTCACGTCGCCTTTAAGGCCCTTGCCATAAATTGAGGCTCCACTACTAAGATTGCCAGCTGGCTCGTCAAAAAATCCCCCTGACCAAGTCAATCTGGCGTCGCCAAACAGGCGCAGGTCAGAATTGTAATTATTGGAATACCGAAACCCACCCATACCCCAGGAATGCGGAACGCCGGTGTTTTTGGTCTTTTTCCCGTTATTGTATTGGCGCTCGTATCTCATGGCCGTAAACGAGACGTACGGAGTTAGGCCAGTGTCGGCTATGTCGTAAGATATGGCCACTTCCGCGCCTTTGGCCTTGGCCTTTTCGGCGTTTCTGGTTTGCTGGTAAGTATAAACGCTATTCGGGATAGGAACGCCGGTATCGTGCTGATAAAAAGCGTCTTTAAGAGTTGAGTAGAAAAAAGAAAGATCCGCGTTAAGGCCGGAACCCACGTAACGCAGGCCCAGCTCATAATTTTGGCTTCGCTCTGGTTTTAAGTCCGGGTTGATTTGAAAATACTGGATTAAACCCATAAGCTGCTGGTTGAGCGAGGGAGCGCGGTAGCCTTGGGAGTACAAAGCCCTAATGGCCAGCTCGTCGCTCGCGTCGAAAACTACGCCCAGGCTGCCGACGGTCGAGGAATTTTTCGCTTCGCTTACCCGATCTGGAAAGTTTCTGTATTTCGTGACTTTGTTTCTAATCGTCGAATATCTAAGCCCGGCCGAAATCATGAGGGTACTTATAGGCCGCCACTCATTTTGGGCGAAAAAAGCTATAGTCGAGCTTTCGCCTTCCCTATCCTCGTCGACGTAAAAAAGGGCGTAGCCTTGCTCGTAATCGGCGATACTGTGAACTTCGCTGAAATCGTAATCAACGCCTAGCGTTAACTTATTTTCGGCTGGCAACGCGAAATCCGCCTGAAGGCTACCTCCATAACCTTTCGCGTTATCGGTAATAATAAATTCGTAAAGCGCGTTGTAATAAACCCCTTGAACAACGTAAGGATATATAGAATTATGGATTATATCAGTCTTAATCGTGTATCCTTTAATTAGTAAACGTTCCAAATAACTGGAAATATTGTTCAAACTTAAAGAAGCGCTAAACTGTTGACTATTTTCTTTGGGTACGCTGGAATAAGGAATATTATTCGCGCGCATAAACGATGGACTTAGCTGTTTCCAAGTATGATCTTCCATGACAAAGACGCCTGTATTGCGTCTTGTCTCAAATCTGGAAAAGGCTAAATCAAAAGTCACTTTATCCCATTCATAACCTAATCTCGCGGAATAATACTCTTTTCTATTGTCAGTATGATGAAAATGATCCCCATCGTTAATTTTTAGATCGTGGTTCCTGGCGATACGGCCGGAGACCCGCCAATAAAACCCTTTATGAGAACCATAAAACGAGGCTCTAGGAATCCAACCAGTAGTGGATCCATCATAATTAAGGCCTAAAGAAAAGCCAAAGGGTTTATCAACTTGTTTTTTCGTAATAACGTTAATTACCCCGCCTATCGCGTCCTAACCGTATAGGACAGAGGCTGGTCCTTTTATGACCTCAATTCGCTCAATTTCAGAAGGATCCAAATTTACCGACCCCGCCTCGCTGGAGTTTAAAGTTGAGGCCAATTTTTGTTTGACGCCATCGACTAAAAGTAAGACTCTTTCCGTCCCAAAACCGCGCACGCTATAAAAAGCCTGCCCATTGGCTAAATAGGATATCTGAACGCCGGGCATAGTCCTTATGTAATCAGCCGCGTCTTGCCTGGGTTGTTCGTTAATTTCAGTCTCGTCTATCACTGAAACGGAGAGCGGTATCTCCTTGAGTTCTCTTTCGACGCGAGTTGAAGTGACCATAATAGGCTCAAGGGTTATCATTGACTCGCTCTGAGCCAAAAGATCGCTTACTCCCAAAAACCCAGCTAATAAAAAGGTTAAACTAAAAATAAGGCTGACCTTAAAAGATAGGTTCTTAAAAAACCGATAATTTTGAAATCCCAACTTTTATCTCCATAAAATCTTAAAAGATTTTTTCTGGTATTTTTTAAAAGCCCATTTACATACTTCCCAAAATGACGATTGGCGAAAGACCTCGCGCAGTAAATTTTTTGCCCAAATTCGAGGCCAGAATTTTGACCAAACGTCAAATCTATTTCAGAAAAAAATAACGTTATCGTCTTGGCCGATAAGCCACCAATTAAGGCCTATCGCTAAATCGCGTAAACGCCAGCGAAAACCAAAAATATCGCGACTTTTGACGATAACAAATCAACTCTTAGAAAACAGGGCTCCCAAAAAAAACGCGTCAATTATCCACGTCTTCGCCTAGTCAAAACAAAAAGCGAAGTAATAGCGTCCCCAATTTATTTGACAAAATTGAGGTCTTCATATTTTGGAGTCAAAGACCCGCGCAAATCGTCAAATCTATAAAATTATTCTGGCAAAATACTAACAAAATAATTACGCGTTAATCAGAACGAGTATAAAACTGTCAATAGTACGTGACGACCAGGGTAGTAGAAATATGAGGCCTCAAATTCTTTGTCAAAAATATTTTTAACGCTGAGCATGGCTTTGACTTGGCTTTCCTGGCCATACTGAAATCCCAGGGTTAAGTCCAAAGTTCGACCGGCTTCTTTAACGTGCCAAACTCCAAGCCTTGAACTCGAAAGTTTAGAGCCACCGGAAATTCGCAACGCCGCGTCGGAAAAAAATCGTCCACTATCCCCGAAATCTTTTTCCCATTTCAAGCCAATCGCGCCCCAGGCGCGAGGAGTGCCATTATTTTTCGTTTCAGTTTGGGTGACTTTTTCCTTAAATTTCGTGTGGAGACTGGTAATGTTGCCGTATGGAGTAAAACCAGTGTCACCTATCCGGTAGGATACCGCCAATTCAAGACCATAAGACTCGTATTCAGAGGTGTTAACGTAGTCCCAAAACCAATGGCCCTGAGCGCTGTAAAGATAATTGGCGCTTATATAATTTTCGACTTTGTCATGAAAAAAGGTCACGTCCGCGAATAAGTCCCCGTCGTAATACCGAGCCCCAATTTCGTAGTTTTCGGATTCTTCCGGGCCAAGATCCGTTCTAGGGACTATGTAACTGGTTCCGGTCAATTTGGAGGCCAAATCAGGGGTCCGGAAGCCTTGGGAATACTGGCCACGTAAGACGAAATTATCGGTGACGGCGAATGTCAAACCTAAATTCCCAACTAAATTGTCGAATTTTAACTTAGTTTCGCGGTCGGGAATTAAGGTGAATCTGTTCAGCCCCAATTCGATCCAGGTCTGCCGTAACCCCCCAATTAACGTTAAGGGGCCGTAGATATTCCAGCTGTCTTGGATGTATACGGCTTTTGTCGTCTGGTCGGCGTCGATAAAGTAATTTGAAGTTGGGCTGACGGTATGACTATGCAAATCGTCGTAAAGATACTCGAAACCCAAAATAACTTTATGAGATCCAAAGGACCAGTTAGTCTGAATTGTAGCGCCGTAAGTATTGACAATATCTTCAAGCATTGATCTAAATTCACCATTATAATGGTTGACTACATTTTGGTAATTACCTTGTTGGACAGTATCAATTTCTTGGTAATAAACAAGAATTGAAAATTCTTCAAGATAATTAGATAGTGTATTAACAGTCAGTTTAGACTGGAAGCTATCCCTTTGATTTTTAGGGAAAACGCTTAATTCAGTTATTGGTGGACTATTTTTCTTATAATATTTAAATTTTTTATTTTCAAAATTAAATGGTGGCTCTTGCACATCTGAATCGTAATGTGTAAATTTAAAATCTAATGTTCCATTATCAAATTTAATCCCAAATTGCCCTAAAAAACTTTCCGTTTTAAAAGAGCTATGATCTAGGCGGCCGGCTTTGGCCGACCGTCGGTTGCCAGCGCTCTGGTAAGAGCCGCTTAACCGATAATTAAACTTCTCCGTGTCGCCGTAAATGGCCATACTTGGCTGAAATCCCTGATTAGAGCCATCGTAAGTTAGGCCAACTCGCCCACCGACTGGTTTACCTTCGCCGCCTTTTTTGGTGATGACGTTGATGACCCCGCCAATGGCGTCGGAGCCATATAGGGACGAGGCGGGGCCTTTAATCACCTCAATTCTTTCAATGTCTAAGGGATCAACGTTTAAAAGCCCTTTATTCGTGTCTTCTTTAAAAGGCGAACTTTGGCGAATCCCATCAATAAGATACAAAACCCGCCAGGGATTTTGACCCCTAATGTTTACCATGCTGTTGTTACCTGGCTTGAATCGACCTTGGGTATACAAACTCACTCCCGGGACCTCAAGCAATTTTTCAGCCGTATTGGCTCCAGTGAAATGCTCCTCGATTCGAATCTTGTCCACAACCGACACCGACATAGGCACGGTTAAAAGATCTGACTCCGTTCGACTCGCGGAAACGATAATTGGCTCAATAGAAACTACTGGTTCCTCCGCTCCAGCCCGCCCAAAGGCCAGAGCCCAAAAAAAACAAATCGCGACAAAAAATCCGAGTCGCTTTTTAATTTTAAAACTCATCAATTTAGATTCTCCTTGATAATAATTCAATAAATAACAGTCGCCTTGGCAAAACCCCGAACGACGACCTAAATCGCGACGGACTTATCTCTAACTCAACTAAATAAGGATTTCCCTAAGCCTTGCCCATTAGGTTGGCAGACCCGTTTTTGGCATTTTTCGAAAAGCGTCCGCCAACTATTTTTTGTCCAGAATCGGCGACAAAATTATGGCTAAGCGTCAAATCGTTCGCGACGCGTTTGACGATTTTGTCATGGCCGATAAACGAATGTTCGATTAAGATTTTTCTTAGGTTATTTACGCGCGTTAGCTTTTAGCTTTAAATATCGCGACCTTTTCGCGAAAAAAAAATCTTTCAAAATACGGGGGAAAATACTTCAACTTCCTGGCCTTCGCGTTTTTTCGAACTAAAGGCGCAATAATAGCGTCCCAAATTTTTGCCCTAAAAATTGAGAATTGATTTTTTCCGCGTTTAATTTTTCTTAACTAGCCAAAGACGGTTATCTAGTTATCGCCCGTTTAGCCTTGACTTTTTTTTCCTCCTTTAAGAGCTGGCGACTTTAATAAACCGCTAGTTATAAAGATGGTTTTTCGTTGGCCGCCCCAAACTAATTTCCCGATTTTTTAGTATTTGTCCTTTTCAAATTCTTCCCCTCTTAACGCTGCCGCCTATTTTGGCCTAAAACCTTTAAGTCATATAAAAAAGCTCAGGCCCTGGTCGTCTAAGACTTGACCATGGCCTGAGCCTTGGGGGGGGGGTTGGCGTAAATAGAATTAACCATTAAAACATACTCGCTAACGTACTTACAAAAGGCGCGAAATAAATAGCGTAAATATACATAAAAATTTATACAGTATTAATAGTTAATTGTATTTGTTATAAAGAGAAATCTATTTGTTTTAACGCCCTAAGGGCTAGCTTTAAAATTTTGGCTCGCGAAAAGGCCAAAAATCAGATTTTCACTCCCCCCATCTTGACCTCTTTTTGGCCATCTAATTTTTTTGGTCTTTCCATGCGCGAATTTTTGCGTTTATCGACTCTTTAATTCGCGTTAACTTTTTTGTTATTGAATCTGAGTAAAATTAACTTAAACTTTTCTTTCTTGGCTGTCAAGAACTTTATATAATTTTTCCCACTTTTTTTTGGCCATAGCCTTTATGCGCTTTGCTCGCGGCCCGGCCTTTTGTGGGCCAAATTCGGTCCCAAGACTATCTCGCCTAAATTTTGGTCAACCCAAGGCCAAAGAGAAGTCGCGTCTAGGTCAAGAAATGGGCGGTTCTAAAGGCTTTGGCGGCACTTATGGATTTAAATTAATCTCTAATCAGATTTTTATTTATATTTATATAGATAAAAATCTGATTCTTTATCGATAAACGAACAAAAAAATTGATAATAATTAACTATTACGATTTTTACGCCTTTGTTTATCTTAGGTCAGAAACCATTAAGAGCGATAAAACTAAAAGCGCAAGATGATATAAAACTTCTTTTTTTAGCCCCGCCTTTTTTGACGGAAAATCAGTTGACAGACTTAGTCTGCCTAGACTACAATCCCCCCGACTAACCTATAAATATCGTTCCCTTAAAGGGATTGGACTTTTTTCGTTTTTCCCCTTTTTTGGACTTTCCATAATTTCGCCGATCAGAAATCTGAAGGCCGAACCGTTTGACAGCGGTTTGGCCTTTTTTTTTGGCCGAACGCCATTTTTTCAATAAGGATACTCGCCCATGTCGCGGACAACCTCTGGCCTTGCCAAGCTCTTTCAGACCGCCCTTATCGCTTTGGCCCTTTTCTTTTTTAGCTCCCCGGCCAGCGCCGAAAAATTTACCATCGGCTTTCAGCCTTACGACACCATTTCTTACCAAGTCATCGTTAACGCTGAATTGGGTTTATGGAAAAAATACATGCCCCAAGGGACGGAGCTGGAGTTTACCCCCGCTCTTCAAGGCAGCATCGTGGCCAACAACATGCTAGCCGGCAAAGCCGTGGCTGGTTATATGAGCGTCATGCCGGCCACGATTTTAGCCTCCAAAGACGAACAAGCCCGGATCAAAATCGCGGCCTCCTTAGGCATGTCCGAGGGGACGCGCTGCTCCGTGGTCTTGGTTAGAAAAGACGCCCCGGCCTTTAAAAATTCCGAGGAATTAGCCCGCTGGCTAGACGGCAAAACCATCGCCGCCCCCAAAGGCAGCGCCTCGGACCAGTACTTGCGTCGTTTTTTTAACAAATACAACGTCAAACCCAAAGAATATTTAAACCAGTCCATTGAGGTCATCGCCACCAATTTTAGGATTGGCAAACTTGACGCCGCCTCGGCCTGGGAGCCCACCGTCTCCCGGATCGCCGATAACGTGGGCGAGGGTTACGTCCGCATCGCCGCCGATGGCAGCGCCGCCGACAACTACGATTTAGGGATCTTGGTCTTACGCGACGATTTTATCCAGAATTACCCAGCCGCGGCCAAGGGCTACGTGCGGTCGGAACTCGAGGCCCAACGCTACGTGTTAGATAAAGCCAACCAGAAAAACGTCATCGAAATGGTAGCCAAATACGCGACCGGAATCGATAAAAACGTTTTATGGTACTCCATCTATGGGCAAGTCCCCGTGGACCGGCAAAATCCAGTTAGGGAGTGGAAGTCCTTTTACTTTAACAAATTAGAAAGGGACAACATCGCGGCCGTGGCTCCCTTCCTCTACGCCGAGAAAGTCATCGACAAACCTCAATTAAAAGACTGGGTGGTCGACGACTCTTTGGCCAGGGAGGTCTTTAAGGAAGCCGGTTACGCCCCGGTCGACGACGAAGCGACTTTGGGCTACATTTACGGGGCCAAAGCCGCGGATAGCCCCTTTAAGTAAGATCCCCGTAACTATTAATACATAGAGGAAGATAGGAGCCAACAATGTCCGACTCGGCCGTCGAAGCCCGCTCGCCGCTCCTTAACGCCGAGCCCAAAGGAGCGGAGCCCAAAATTGGCTTTTTGGCTCGCTTATGGACAGGAACGAGACGCTGGCTAAAAAGCTCCAGTCCCTGGCTCAATCTTTTAGGGTTAATCGGTTTTCTGGTTCTCTGGCAGCTTTTGACTCGGGTTTTTAAGGTCCCGCTCTTTGTGAAGCTCCCCAGTCCTTTAGAGACGGCTAGGGAGTGGTTTTCCTTAAATCCAGTTTACGGGATTTCCATTTTTACCGTGGAGTATTATCAACACATTGGCTTAAGCTGCTTACGGGTTTTTCTGGCCTTTTTGTTAGCCACGGGCTTAGGGGCCCCGGTGGGTCTTTTAATGGGTTGGAAAAAAACCTTTTCCGACTACGCTTTTCCCATTTTAGAGCTCCTCCGGCCTATTCCCATGCTGGCCTGGGTGCCTTTGGCTATTCTCATGTGGCCAGGGCGAGAGACGAGCATTGTTTTTTTGACTTTTTTAGGCAGTTTTTTCGCCACGGCCTTAAACTCTTACTTAGGGGTAAAGTCCATCGACGAGGCCTATTTTCGAGCCGCGGCCTCATTAGGGGCCTCGCCCTACCTTATTTTTCGCCAAATAGTCTGGCCCGGGGCTTTGCCCTTCGTCTTTACGGGCCTGCAGATTAGCGTGGGTTACGCCTGGTTTTCCTTGGTGGCCGGGGAGATGCTGGCCGGCGAGTTTGGCTTAGGTTATTTAATCTGGGACAGTTACATCTTAGTTCAGTATCCGGTTATCGTTATCGCCATGCTCACCTTAGGCTTGGTGGGCTCTTTAAGTAGCCTGGCCATTCGCTCTTTAGGCGACTTTTTAAACAGGTGGCGCGATAAGGAGAGCTTTAAGTGAGTTCCGGGGCCTTAAGCGTCAGAGAGGCCACTAAGGTCTACGATCCCGATGGGGCCAGGGTCGTGGCCTTGGATCGCTGCTCTTTGGAGATTGGGGCTGGCGATTTTTCCGTGGTCGTCGGTCCCTCTGGTTGTGGCAAAACCACCCTTTTAAACGCCATCGCCGGGTTTCACGAGCTAAGCTCGGGGGAGATTTATTTAGACGGGGACCTCTTAAGCTCCCCAACCAAGCCCGCCACCCCCGGGGCCGACCGGGTGGTGGTCTTTCAGAATGGGGCCCTTTTTCCCTGGATGACCATTTTGGATAACGTGGCTTTTGGGCCTTTAGCCGCCAAAGGCTACTCTAAAGAAGAGGCCCACGCCTTAGCCCGCCAGAAGTTAGAGGACTTAGGTTTGGCCCAGATCGCCTTCGACTACCCCGGCCAGATCTCCTCAGGCATGCGGAGGAGAGCCGAGATCGCCCGGGCCATGACCTTAAAACCCAAAGTCTTGTTGTTAGACGAGCCTTTTCGGGCTTTAGACGCCTTAACCAAGACCGTGTCGCACCAGTTCTTAATGGAAGTTTACGACCGCGACCGTCCAACGGTCTTTTTTATCACCCACGACCTAGACGAGGCCGTGTTTTTAGCTTCACGAGTTTTTGTCATGACCACCCGGCCAGCCACGGTCAAAAAAATCTTGGACGTGCCCTTACCCCGGCCGCGGGATTATCGGCTTTTAGCCACGGCCGAGTACCAGTCCTTAAGAGACGAGTGTCAAGAGGCGGTCCGGGAAGAGGCCAGAAAAGCCTTTTCCAAAGGCGAAAGGGAAATGTAAATGGCGAGCCTTGGCCAACGCTTAAAAAAATCTCTAAGCGCCCCGTCTTTAAGACGGGGCGCTTTAGCCATCGCCCTTTTCTTTATTGGCTGGGAGCTGGCCGCCCGCTTTAAGGCCCCTATTTTAGGAGCCATCCCCGCCCCCTCGGAGGTCTTGGCTCGGGTTTGGGTTGAAATTTTTAACCCCTACTACTGGCGCTCTTGGGGGGTCAGCTTAGGCCGCATCTTAGCCGGCTTTCTGATCGCCCAGGTCCTGGGCGTGCCTTTGGGCTTATTCTTAGGTTACAGCCAAAAAGCCAGGGAAATAGTTTTTCCCCTAGTCGAGATCCTCCGGCCAGTGCCGCCTTTGGCTTGGGTCCCGGTCTCGGTCATCTTCTGGCCCTCGGCTGAGGCCAGCATGATTTTCGTGACTTTTTTAGGGGCTTTTTTTACGGTGGTTTTAAATATCGTCGAGGGCATTGAGGCCATTGACGTTCGCTACTTACGGGCCGCCGCCTCTTTGGGCTCCAGCCCCAGGGACGTCTTTTGGCGGGTTTTGCTGCCCGCGAGCTTACCTTCGGTTTTAGTGGGCATGACCGTGGGCATGGGGATTACTTGGTGCGTGGTCGTGGCCGCCGAGATGATCGCCACCAACACGGGCCTAGGTTACCTCACCTGGCGGGGGTACGTGGCCGGCGAGTTTCCCATGATCGTCGTGGGCATGCTCAGCATTGGCCTCGCTGGTTACCTGTCCTCAAGCTTAATACGCCGGATCGGCCTATACTTTACGCCCTGGCTCAAAAGCCGCTAAAAAGAAGGGGTCGCCAAATGAGCCAGACGCTTTGGCCTAAAGGTTGTTTAGAAGCCGTAGACCTTCATAAAACTTATCGCTTAGAGTCCGGGGCCACGCGCCAGGTCATTGGCGGGTTTAACCTGACCTTGACCCCCAAGGCTTTAACCGCCTTAATGGGACCGTCGGGCTGCGGCAAAAGCGTTCTCATTAATTTACTGGCCGGTTACGAGGAGCCCGACCAGGGGGCTATTTACTTAGATAACCAACTAATCTCCGGCCCTGGCCCCGACCGCCTGGTGGTTTTCCAAGAGACGGCCCTATTTCCGTGGTTAAGCGTCTTTGAGAACGTGGCTTATGGCCCTAAAATCCAAGGGCTTTACAAAGGGGCCGAGTTAACCAAAGTCGTCCGCGACCTCCTCCGCTTAGTGGGCTTAGACGAGTTTCGGGACCAGTACCCAGCCCAATTGTCCGGAGGCATGCAAAGACGAGCCGAGTTAGCCCGGGCCCTGATTAACCACCCCAAAGTGGCCCTTATGGACGAGCCATTTCGAGGCCTTGACGCCTTAACTCGGTCTTTAATGCGGGATTATTACCTTGAGCTTTTCGAAAAAAGCCAAGGTTGTCACCTCTTCGTCACCGCCGAGCTGGACGAAGCCCTTCTCTTAGCCGATAGCCTGGTCATTACCACCAATCAACCGGCTAAAGTTAAAAAAATAATCCCCGTAAATCTCCCCCGGCCCCGTTTAGAGACTATTCGAAACTCCCCCGAGTACTTGGCCTTAAAAGCCGAAAGCTTAGAACTCCTCCACGAAGAGGCCTTAAAGTCCTTTAAAGCCGGGGCCCTAGACGCGGTCGACTTTGTCGGAGCTTACGCCGCGGTTAACTAGCCAAGGCCTTGGCCGCGTTGACCTCCTCTTGAAACCGGGCGAGGGCTAAAGGCTCTAAGGTCGCCGTCCCCATGGGATTGGGCCGGTTTAACGCGGCGTACTTTGGCTCCCCAAAGCGGTGGTAAGGGAGAAGCTCCCAGGTTAAATTCGGGACCTTAGCCAAAAAACGACCTAAATCCCTCGCCGCGCTCGGATCGTCGTTCACCTTGGGGACTAAAGGGACGCGGACGATTATTTTTAAGTTTGGCTTCTCGCTCGCTAAACGCCTTAAATTGTCCAAAACGCCCGCGCTCGCCTGGCCCAAAACGCGCTGGCTTTTAAAGTCGTCGACGATTTTAACGTCATAAAAAAGGGTCCCCAAAAAATCCGCGGCTCGCCTTAAGACCGCGTAAGAGCCCACCCCGGCCGTCTCTAAGGCCGCGTTTAAGCGATTCTTTTTGGCTAAGGCCAAAAGCTCGAGCAAAAAATCCGGTTGGCTTAAGGGCTCGCCCCCGGAGACGGTGAGCCCCCCGCCGCCCCTTTGAAAAAAAACGCTCTCCTTTAAAACCGTGGCCATCACCTCGTTAGGCGTAAGCCACTTACCGTAAACCAAAAAAGCCTCGGCCGGACAACTATCTCGACAAACGAAATCCGAGCAGACCTGGCAAAGGTCGCGGTTTAAGACGGGGTAGTCGTCCCCCCCGATGGCCCCATAGCCACACGCCGACCGACACATGCCACATTTGTTAAGGCCCAAGCAGCGGTCTAAGATTAAAGCCGGCTCCGGGCGAAACTCTTGGGACTCGGGATTGGCGCACCAGGGGCAGCGTAAAGGGCAACCCTTTAAAAAGGCCAAAGTCCTGATCCCCGGGCCATCGTGGACCGCGAAACTTTGGACGTTAAAAACTAGGCCCAAGGTCATTGGCTTTAAATTGGCCTTAAAGGGTCTCGTGGGCCGAGCGGGCGATAAGGTCGTTTTGCAAATCCCTTGAGAGATCCGTAAAAAACGCGCTATAACCAGCTATCCGCACGATCAGATGACGATACTGGTCGGGATCCTTTTGGGCGGCGATTAAGGTGCTTTGATTAATAACGTTGAACTGGAGGTGCCAGAGCTTTAAATCGCAAAAAACCCGGATAAAGTCGACCAATTTGGCCGTGCCGGCCTCGCCTTCTAAGCATTTGGGCGTAAACTTAACGTTAATCATTCTCGCGGCTCGGGCCGACAAGTCGTAGTTTTTGCTAGCGAAATTGGACAACAAAATGGCGGCCGGGCCTTTACGGTCGGCGCCTTGGGACGGCGAGGCCCCGTCGGACAAAGGAAACCAGGCGTTTCGGCCATTGGGCGTGGCCGAGATGACCCGGCCAAACGGCACGTGGGAGGTAAAAGGCACGTAACGAATATCGTTATTTATCCCTAAAGACTTGGAGTTACGCTCGCAAAATAAAACGCTGACCCGGTCCAGATCTCGAGCCAAGACGTCAGCCTCAGGGTCGTTGTTGCCGTAAGCCGGGGCCGACCGTAAAATGGCCCGGATTTTCTCGTAACCCACAAAATCATGGTCCACGGCTTTAAGGACCTCAGCCATAGTTAAGCGCTTAGTCTCAAAGACCATCTTTTTTAAGGCTACCAAAGAATCAATCACCGTCCCGTAACCAATAAACTCCACGTAACCAAAATTAAGGCCTTCGGGCACGAACTCTTGATGGAGGTCGATCCCGTACTTTAAACACAGGTCATGGAGAGCCGAGCCCATGGGCTGGGCGAAATAGCGGGCCCTTAGCTTATTAACGTGGTATTGCTGAACAAAAGCCGCCCGTAATAAATTAAAATGCTGCTTTAGGTAAGCTTGATAAAGCTCGTCAAAAGTCTTGAACTCCCTGGCCTCCCCGGTCTCTAAGCCTAAAAGTCGATCCCCGTACTTTAAAAGACGACCGTTTCTTAAGGTCATTTCTAAGGCCGCCGCGAAATTGACGTAAGCCCCGCCCGAGGTGTAAACGTCCCGGTTAGGCAGGCGAGCCTCGGCGCAACCGCTGACCGAGTAATCGAGGCTCTCGGCGAAGGTGGCTCCTTTTTTAACGAATAAAGGAATGACTTCCTCGTCGTTGATAAGTTTAGGAAAGCCCGAGCCTTCTTTAATGGTCTCCGCCACGTCCCACAAAAAAGCCTCGGGCGAGCGACTATGGATCCGAGCCGCGAGATCCGGATAATGAAAGGGAAACTCTCTTTTAGAGCGTAAGATTAAATGAGTCAATTCGTTAGTGGCGTCGGAACCGTCTGGCCTTAGGCCACCAATGGTCACCGCTTCCCAGTGGGCGTAACCTTCGTTAAAGGCTCCCCCGGCCGGCGAGATATACAAGTCCACGAACTCGGCCATCCCCGCCCAAAGGCACTCTAAAAGCTCTAAAGCCCCTTCCTCGTCGATTACGCCCAACTCTAGATCTCTTTTGTAGAAAGGATATAAATACTGGTCGAGGCGCCCATTGGAGATAATGGTCCCGGTTTTTTGCTCTAACCGCGAAAACAGCTGGGTCAGCCACTGGGCTTGGACCGCCTCGCGAAAGGTCTCGGCGGGCTCCCAAGGCGTTTTGCGGACAATCGCGGCCATGGTTAAAAGCTCCGCCTTTAAGGTCGGATCGCTCGCCTTAGCCGCTTCTTTTTCGGCCAGATCCGCGTGCCGTCTTGCCCACAAGGCGATGGCCTCGGCCACTAAAAGCGTGGCCTCGTAAAAAGGTTTCTTCTCCGCTTGAGCCACGGGGTCATAGGGATCGAGGGCCTCTAAACGAGCCTTAGCCTCGGCCGCGATCCCCTTAAAACCTCTTTTTAAAACTTTTTCGTAATCGTGGACCCACTGGATCGAAGATCGAAACGAAGAAGTCTCGTTAACGATGAACCGCGAGTTTAAGCCAGCCGGGTCGTCGTAAGTTAAATTAAAAACGTCTTTGGGTAAACTCGCGCTTAAGGCCTCGTGGTAAGTTTTGCCTTTCCAAAAAGGCGAGATCTCCTCTAAAACTATCTTGGCGTCTTTAGGGCTAATATCGGCCGGCGAGCCAACGCGACCCGGTAAAGAGGCCACGGCGAGATCCAAAAAATCCCCGTCTAACTCTGGATATAAGATCCCGTGGCGACCGGGCTGACCGACCCGACCCAAAAGCAGCTGGTCTTCGGTCACGTAAACGGTCGCGTTCTGGGCCACGCGGTAGAGGGCTTTAGCCCAGCGTAAAGGCAAGGGCTGACCTTGGGTCTCGGCCATGGAGCGCGTGAAATATAAAGCCCTTTCCACGTCGATAACGGGTTTAGAGGCCTGTAAGCGGGCCACTAAGCGCGCGGCCCTTTCATGACGATTTAAAAGGGGATCGGGTTGGCCAGCCGCTAAAACCCGTAAACGATTTTCTTGCGGCGAATAGACCAAGGAACTCATGGGCTCCTCCTGACAGAGCGCGGACGTTTAGCCAAAAAAAAAACCGGCGCGCCTTTAAGAGACGGTCCGGCCTTTACTCGTATAATCAGCGGGAAAATATTTAAAACATGGAAATTTAGACTTTAACCAGAAAAAAAAGTTAAAACCCTAAAAAACTGATCAAAATAAACCAAAAAGTTAAACCCTAAAAACTGGTCAAAGGCAACCTAAAATATACTAAAAGGCAAAAAATAGCTAGCGCCAACCAAATAACCCAAAAAAATCGAAATATGACAAAAAACTTTGGAGCGACAATTATTTAAGCCTTTTTAGACCCCTCTTCGCTCTTGTCGATCAAGGGGTCTTTGGCCTTATTTTTAGGATTTTTCCTTAGAATCTATACCATCTTAGATCAAGGACTAGCTATGTCAAGAAATTTTCCGACTTTATGTCGCCCCTCACGCTAGCCGCCAAACTTCCCCTCCCTTTTTTTTTGTCAGGCCAAAAAAACCTTAAAGCGAGGTCGTTTTTCGCGGCTCGTTCGCGCCCAAGACGAATTAGGGAATAATAAATTTAAAAAAGCCAAAAGCGACGTTTAAGCCCTATCCCCTATAGACAGTGGCTTAAAGCCGGTTAAGCTTTTTTTGGTTTTTTTTGGCTTTTAAAACTAACGGCTGACTTTTTTCGGTTAGCGGCTTTATTTCAGCGAGGAGTCTAAAACTTCTTGAGCCTTAAGATTGCCGCCTAAGGCGGCCGCGCGGAGCCATTTTTGGCTCAAATCCAGGTCTTTGGGGGTCCCCTCGCCCACGGCGTAGGCCTTAGCTAGCTGAAACTGGGCCTCGGTTGAGCCGTTTTCCGCGGCTAAAAGGAGCCACTTTAGCCCCGCGTCCTGATCTTTTTGGGCTCCTTGGCCTTGAAAATAGATTTCGCCTAAGGCTAGTTGAGCCCGCGGCTCCCCTACCGTGGCCGCCAGATTTAGCCATTTCGCGGCCTCGACCGGATTTTTAGTTACCCCCGCCCCCTTTAAATAAGCAAGCCCTAAATTAGCTTCAGCTCTTGGGTCGCCTTGGTCGGCGGCCTGGAAGAACAAATTAGCGGCCTTGGCTAGATCTTGGGTTAAACCCTGGCCATCGCGATAAAGCTCGCCTAAGGCGTTTTGAGCTTTGGCGAAACCCTGGTCGGCGGCTAAACCAAACCATTTAGCGGCCTTTTTGAGATCCTGGCTCGTGGCCACCCCAGATTGGGTTAAAACGCCTAAAGCGTAGCGAGCTAAGGGGTCGCCGGCGTCGGCTCGCTCTTTCACGATGGCGATTTCCCTGGTCCCGTCCTCGTAATAAGGTTTTAAACCCACGTACTCAAGTAAGCCAGCCGCGGCCTGACCGCCTTGGTGGACGTAATCTAGGGCCAAATAACTAGCTAAAGGACCCCGTCCGTTGTCTAAGTTCTTCTGAAAACAATCCTCGGCCTTTTCTTGGTCGCCTAGCTCGTCGTAAACGACTCCGGCTAAAAGCAAATTAAGCCAGCCGTCTTTGTCGGCGCTTTGAGCGATAAGGTCGGCGTATTTTTTCTGGCTAACCAGATCCCCTTGGCGGATAGCCAAGATAAGAGCGTACTTAGCCGCGTCGGCCAATAAGCCGTCTTTATTCAAAACTGGCCGCCAAACGGCTATGAATCGCTCAAAACAAGTCACGGCTTCTTCTAAGCGATCTAAAGTCAAAAGAGCGTAACCACGGTAAAACCAGTAAGGCGGATAAAAGCCTAACTCCTCTTCCAAAGCGACTAAAGCGGCCAGAGCCGCGGCCTTGTCTTTGGCGTTTAAGGCTTGGCCAAACTGGTTAAAGTTCTCGGGGGTTAACCGATAGTCGCCGGGTTTAGCGTAAAAATCCAATAAAGCCCAAGCTCGCGAAAGATAAGAGTTTAAAGACTCGGTTAGAGCCAAGGCTTCCTTAGGAGTCAACCGCCAGACTTTCGGGCCTAAAGAACCGCGGTAAGCCAGGGAGTTGACCCCATAGTCCAGGTAGTCCGAAAGAGTTGAGCTAAAAGCCGGGGCTAAATACTCTAACCACCCAAAGGTCGGTCCAGCGTCGGTCGCGGTAGCGGCGAAAGCTTCCAGAATTTTGCGGTCGTACGCCGTTTGAAAAGCGTCTTGGCCGGCCTTATCTAAACCATACTGGCTGACCCGGGTGGCGATGGCTTTATACAGTTCTATAATTTCAAAATTGAAGTCAATCTCTTTTTGGTTTAAAGCCCCTAAAATGTTGTCGCGGATATTGGTCACGACCACTTGGTCGCGGGAATTGACGATATCGGAGATGGAAGCGATGGCGATACGCAGAGCTTGGAGAGCGTTCAGCCGAGTCCGCTCGTCTTTAATCAGAGTCTTAGGTGGCGGAAATGGGTCAACCGTAAGGGCGCCCTTTGGGGCGACTTCTTCGACTTTTAAGGTCAAAGAACTCGTGGCCTCGTTGGACGCGGCGAAGGTTATCGTCGCTACGCCAAAGCCTAAAGTTAAGGTCGTCGCGAAAATCAATAAGATTAAAAAGCGGAAAGCTCGCCTTAGCTGACCCATAAATCGCTCGCCAAGAACCAACCAATTAGCCAATAACCAATCAATCAATCAATCAATCAATCAATCAATCGATCGACAAACCAACAATTGAATCAATCGCCTAACAAGCAAAAATAACCAAATAGAACGAAAACCAAAAAGCCCCCTAAAAGCTTTAGGCCTTTCCCAAAACCCCCATAGAGGGCGTAAAAATGACCCCCCCAAAAACAGTAAAAGTAATTGTCTGACTATAGTAATTATAGGCCACTCGCTTTTTTTTCGCCATAAGGAGCGCGTGATTTAGAGAGGCGGAAATTTAGTTCGATTTCAAGATAAAAAAACTTTAATGATTTAATGAACTTAGGCTTTCGGAGGGTAACTTGGCCTTAAAACCTAAAGGTCAACGACCGTTTTGACCTTAAGGGCTCTTCTGATTTTGGCCCGCTTAAAAAGGAGCGAAATAGTTTGGTTGACGCGCGCTTTTCTCTTTAAGCGGCTTAAAAAGAGAACTTATCCGCTAAGTCGAAAAGACCCCTCCCTTGGTCGGGACGCCTAAAAACCCTTGACCCTTATCTCGCCGTTCCTTTATGGCCAAAAGCTTCTTTTCTACCCGGCCCTTCGCGTATAGGGCTAAAAGCCGCCGTCTCCTCGACGAAAAAGGCGATAAAGACTAAAAAGAGCGACATAATCGCGTAGCGGCTAAAGGGAAAAGGGACGCGACTTATTGAGGCATGATTCGCTTTTTTCCCCTATTTAGTAGCTTCTAAGGCCATAGTCGGCCAGGGGGTTTGAACCACATATTTTTAAAAAATTTTCTTTTAAAAAATCCCTATTTTTTGGTTTTTTAGGCCTTGACAAACTTTTTAGTCGACTTACATTAATAGGGCCAAGGCGTTTTAGCCGGGTTTTTTTCTTTCTCTCGTGACTTTTGGCTTTGCGCCTCTTTTTTATTCAATTAATTTGTTGTCGTCAGTCTACAAAATTCCTTATTTACCCTAACCAATCATCAATATACTTCTGTTAGATAATTTTATTATCTATTTACTTTTTTTTACAATATTTTTAAATTAAATTAAACTTTCAACCTACTTTAATGGCTTTATTAAAATAATAGCGCGTAATTTTTCATTTTTGTATCTTATTAACCTGGGTATAGCGACAAGGCAAGAAAAATATTTTCGACAACTTTTAGCGAGCCCGAAAGGAACCTGTTATTTAAGATGGCCTAGTAAAACCCATATTTCGCCATTTTAGGCTAGTGGATCTACTATAAACGCTAAACTATAGATATCTATAAATTGCGTTTAAAATATTTTATAAATTAAAAGGTGCTTTTAGATGTGTTTGTGAGGTGTTTGCGAGATGTTTTATAGGCAATTAAATACTACTGGAGCGGACAACGGGGATCGAACCCGCAACCCCAAGCTTGGGAAGCTTGTACTCTACCAATTGAGCTATGTCCGCTCAGAGTCAAAAAAATAAACGCCCAAGAAATCCCCGGCGTTTTAGCCTAACTTAAACATCGCCTTTTTTTTTGGGGGCGAAAAGTAATTTAACCAAAAGCCAGTCTTTTGTCAAGCCAGAGAGATTGCCTAATTTAGCTCTAAAATTTATTTAATACTCCTATTTATTGCATATAAAATATTTTGATACTTTATTACGCAATTTAAAAAGTTATAAACGTCTTTTATATAAGTTATTTTAGCAAATTTTACTTAAACAACAATTTACTCAGATAATTTATAATTTTTTAGTTGACTTAATTGTTAGTGGCCGTTAGTTTATTGGCCAAGACCAGTTTTTTTTAATCAAGTCTTCGACTTGAATTTTGCCCAAACTTAACATATAGTATACGAAATCTTTTGGAAATTTTTCCTTAAGGCGGGTTGGGGAGGCTGTCTTTCGGCGTTTAAGGAAGTAGCGAATTTTGTTTTTTTAAGACCAAAAAAAGGACTCTTCGCTCTGACTAGTTTTTCTCTCCCTTTAAAGGCCATTTCTTGGTCATTATCCCAATTTTGGCTACATTATCGGCGTCCACAAGGCCGCCTTATTTTATTTTTATGGAGGACGCTAGGATCCCTAGGGCTTGACCCGGGATTAAGCGAAAATCGAAATGCCCAAAACCCCTATTTGGAAAAACCTGTTCTTGGGGCTGGCCTTGGTCTGCCTCGGTTCCCTGGCTCTTTTAGCCTGTAGTAGCGAGCCCCCAGCTAGCTCTACTCCAGCTCCGGCCGCTCCAGCCGCTCCAGCCGCTCCAGCCGCTCCGGCTACTCCCCCGGCCACGCCCCCGACTCCGGCTCCTGAGCCCCCGGCGCCGGCTCCTGACGCGGCTCCAGCTCCTGAAGCCGCAGCTCCGCCGGCTGGCGAGGCCACTGACGCGGCGGCCCCCGCCGCCGAGACTCCCGCTCCCGAGGCGGCCCCCGAAACCACCGAGGCTCCACCCGCCGAAGGCGCGCCAGCTGAAGACGCCGCCGCTCCGGCTGACGCTCCGGCGGAAAGCGAGACCGACGCTCCCGAGACTCCAGCCGCTCAATAAGTTTTTAAAAGCTCTTGACTTTTAACGCCAAAAAACGCGAAGGCCTTTTTTAGAGGTTTTTCCTCTAAAAAGGCCTTTTACGCCCCGCCTTTTTAAAGACCAGCCCGCTTAAGTCTTAAAAAAGACCCTAACCTCGCCTTGGCTTCCTCAAAAAAGGCCCCTTACGCGCTCGCTCTAACGATTTTTTTAGCGAAATTAACCTATAAAGCTAACAATAAGCTGACTTTATAGCCGACAAAATTTACCCGTGAAAAACTAAAAAAACAACCGCCCCGTAAAGCCAAAAACGGAATTCTTGATACCCATGTCGACGCCAATGGGTCCCTGGTCCTCGTGTTCTTCGACCACGAAGGGACGTTCTACGCATACGGACATGAACCAACGACCGCAAACTATCGATATTGTTATGTTTTTCGGTTTACCGTCCAGTTTCCGGCTGTTGCGATAACGCGTCCAGCCTAGTCTCGGGAGAAAAACCCTGTCGTTAGCCTCGTCCAACTTGAAGCCCCGCGGATACCTGAAACTATCCTCTTGGCCTTTTTTTTTTTGAAACCTAGGAAGTTTAGCTCTCTTTTCAAAAAAGTTTTTGAAGGCTACGTTCAAATCCTTTAGGGTCTGCTGGAGAGTTTGGGAGGGAACCTCTTTTAGCCAACTTGTCTCTTTGTTTTCCTTCCATATTGTTAGATGTTTACATTGATCCGCAAAGCTAAATGTTTTACCATCTAGGGCGTACTTTTCCTTTTGCTACGAAAGGGCATTGATTTTGATAAATTAAATGAGTATACTAGTTTATTTGGTTACTATGTTATAATTACATCTGAAATTGATAATCAGATCTTGAAATAATCGGAAAATACCATGGACTTTCTCGTATTGAATATTCTTTTCGAGTCATTAAGAGCTATCTTGATAGAAGACCTATATTTGTCCGAACTCCAGAGCATATTAACGCCCATTTTTTAATTTGTTTCATCTCTCACACTATTGTGAGACTAATTCATAATAGAATTCTTAAATTTCAAGGAAAAGACACCCTAAATATTGACGGCTGGGAGTCTGGCCTTACAACAGAAAAAATTCAAGAAGCGCTCAATTCTTGGAATGCTGACCCATTGCCCGACGGATATTACCGATTAACTAAAACAAATGCCGATCTCCAGCTGATACTTGACGCTTATGGCATAATTTATAATCTACGTTTACCTAAATCGACTAACTTAAAATAGTTCTTAAATACAATCAAAAGAACTATTAAATCAACATTTATTACAAAAAAAAAATTAAAAAGTAAAGTAATAATACATAAAAATTGAATTATACTCAACTATATATAAAGTTTTAAAAAAATTTTTTTAATTAGATATTTTCGAAAATATTTGACATAAATACTAATCTTATAACCTCTAATGTAGCGAGAAAGATCAGATTATAGAACTACATGTCTGTAATATCTAGAAGAATGAATAGCGACAATTGTCTTCTAACTCCAGCCCACCGTCGACCAAAAATAAATTTATTTTCCTGACTTTTTTTTGTGCTAAAATAGCACTGAAAGTTAGGCGTGGTCTAGCTTTCCCGAGATCACAACTGCAAAACTTGGGAAATTAAAAACGAAGATGGAGAACTGGATGACCAAAAAAGCGGCCATTTTTGATTTAGACGGCACCGTGTTAAACACTCTGCCGGACTTAGCCGATAGCTTAAACCTCGCTCTCGCGGCCTTTGATTTACCGACGCGCGAACTTAGCGCTTGTCGGCAAATGGTGGGTAATGGCCTGGTCAAAATGATTGAAAGGGCCCTGCCGCCGGACCATAAGGATCCCGCGACCCAGACGAAAGTTATGGCTTTTTTTAAAAATGAATACGCCCGCCGCCAATGCGACAAAACCACGCCCTATGAGGGGATCATGGAGCTTTTACAAGATCTAGTGGCTAAGGATTGGAGCTTAGGCCTCCTCTCCAATAAAGACCACGAAAACGCCGTAGCCGTGGTCAACCACTATTTTCCAGGGATATTTTCCCAAATCTTGGGCGTAAAACCCGGCGTGACCCCTAAACCCGACCCGACCGGAGCTTTGGCCATCTGCGCCTCTTTAGGTCAATCGCCAAAAGAAGTTTTCTACGTGGGGGACAGCGCGGTGGACATGGCGACGGCTAAAGGCGCGGGTTGTCGGCCCATTGGCGTGGCTTGGGGATTTCGACCCCAAGAAGAGCTCTTGGAAAGTGGGGCTTTAGCCATTTTAACCACCCCCGCCGATTTTCATAAAGTCGTGGCCAATTGGTAACCATGCCCGAATCTCCGCCTGAACTGACCCGTCGCCCCGAAGAGCCGCCGCCGCCAAGTTGGGCTCTGGACGTGGCCGACGCCCTTAAAAGCCAGCCTGGTCGCGTCCGGGCGGCCTTAACCGGGGGCGTGGCTTCGGGCAAATCTACGGTGGCCTCGCTCTTAGTGGCTTTAGGAGCGGATCTCATTGATTTCGACGTCTTAGCCCGCGAAGTTTTAGCCCCTTTTACGCCGGGCTGGACCGAAGCCCTAAAGCTCTTTGGCCCGAAATTTCAAAAACCCGATCAGTCGCTCGACCGGCCAAAAATCGCGGCTTTGGTTTTTAAAAAGCCCCTTATAAGGCGAGCTTTAGAAAATATCGTCCATCCCTTAACTTGGGAACTTACGCTCCAAAAACTCGACGAGCTTAAAGACAGTCCCCTAGTTATAATCGATGTCCCTTTGCTCTTTGAGGCTAACCTCAATAGCCTTTTTAAACCGGTCGTGGTCTGTTTCGCCGACCCAGAGACCCAATACCTCCGCTTGAGAGCCAGAGACCCCAAAAAGTCCCGCTTCCTCGTCAAAAGAATGATCAAAAGTCAAAAACCCTACGCCGATAAAATCCGCTTAGCCGACGCTATCATCGACAACCGCGGCTCCCTTAGTCGCTTGATCCAGCAAACGAAGGATCTGTGGTTAAGGCTCAAAGCCTGGCCTAATGGCGCCTAAAATGACCTTTAAACCAAATCAATATTGATTAACTAATAATAATTGATAAAAATTTTATATGATTATTTTAAGATAATTTTTACTTGTAAGAAACGTCATGATATCTAACAATATCATAAAATATTTTAATAATTCTAACAACTATAATAAAATCATATATTTATTTAATTATAGACGCTTAATGCCAAATTTTTGTCAAAAAAACCGTTAACTACTTTACTATTTTCACCAACTAACTCGCGTAAAGTTCTAGTTTTGCGTGGAGTTTAACCAAAAAAACGAAAAAAGGCGGCAAATGGACCTCTTTACCCCCACCGACCCTGTCTGGACTCCTTTGGCCCAGAGAATGCGGCCGACCAACCTTGACGACTTCGTCGGTCAAGCCCATTTGGTGGGGCCGGGTAAGCTCTTACGCCTTCTGTACGAGGAAAACCGGATCGCCTCCCTGATTCTCTGGGGGCCACCCGGAGTCGGAAAAACGACTTTAGCTCGGATTTTAGCCCAAAAAGCCATGGCCGAGTTCGTGGAGTTTTCCGCCGTCTTAGCTGGGATTAAAGACGTGCGGGAGGTCGTGGCCACGGCCCAAGCCCGGCTGCGCTTAAGTAAACGGCAGACGGTTTTGTTCGTCGACGAAATCCATCGCTTTAACAAAGCCCAGCAAGACGCCTTTTTGCCCCACGTGGAAAACGGGCTCATCGCCTTGATCGGGGCCACCACGGAAAACCCTTCATTTGAAATCATTCCGGCTTTGATCTCAAGGGCCAGGGTCTTGGTCTTAGAGCCCTTAAGCTCCGAGGACTTGGCCGATCTAACGCGGCGAGCTTTGACCGAGGTTAAAGGCTTAGGGCGTCTTAAGGCCAGCCTAACCGATGAAGCTAAGGAGTTTCTATTTAGAAGCGCGGGCGGCGACGCTCGCTCTCTTTTAAACGCCTTAGAGCTGGCCGCGAGCTTGGTTAAACCTAACGCGGAAGGGCAAAGAGTCATTCCCCTAAGCGTCTTAGAGGAAGCGGTCCAGAAAAAGGCCTGGCGTTACGACAAGGGCGGCGAAGAGCATTACAACCTGATCTCGGCTCTGCACAAGTCCTTAAGGGACAGCGATCCGGACGCGGCTTTATACTGGTTGGCCAGGATGTTAGAAGGTGGCGAGGATCCGGTCTACCTTTTAAGACGGATGATTCGCTTCGCTTCGGAAGACGTGGGTTTAGCCGACAATGGGGCCTTAACCTTAGGGACCGCCTGTCTAGACAGTTACCGCTTACTGGGCTCGCCGGAGGGGGATCTGGCCTTAGCTCATTTAGCCGCTTATCTAGCCACCGCCCCCAAGTCGAACGCGGTTTACGTGGCTTTTAACGCCGCCCGGGCCGACGCGCGGAATTACGGCCCCTTACCCACGCCGCTTAATATTCGCAACGCCCCGACCAAGCTAATGAAAGATTTGGGTTATGGCCGCGATTACCAATACGCCCACGATTACGAGGAAGCCATAGTCGATCAAGAGCGACTGCCTAAAGAGCTTAGCGGAAAAAAATATTACCACCCAACAAATCGCGGCCTGGAAAAGCGGATCGGCGAATTTCTGGCCGAACGGGAAGCCAAACTAAAAGCCAATAAAGATAAATAGAAAAACTTTTTCGTTTAAAAACTTAAAAAAACGTTAGGCCCTGATTCCCGGAGCCCTTAGTTAACGGCGATTTTAAGCTTTCGATTTAACTTAACCAAAATAAACGAACTTAAAAAATAGACGAACTTAAAAAATAGACGATAGAATAACAGGTCAAAAATATTTTACGCGGCTTTAGCGACCGAAAAAAATCCCAAGACGGCCAAAGCGTCGCTTTGAGAGGACTTTAAGTTTGAGGTCAAAAAAATCTATCGCCCCTTTACGGCGACCACTTACGGGCGCCAATAGAATTAAACTTTAAGAGAGGTCTTGTTGAC
Organism: Deltaproteobacteria bacterium; assembly: GCA_031257535.1. Lineage (GTDB taxonomy): Bacteria > Desulfobacterota > Desulfarculia > Adiutricales > Adiutricaceae > JAIROO01. The sequence continues at coordinate 23,724 of JAIROO010000330.1, read as the reverse complement.
GAAAACAAGACAGTTTTTTCGCCACGCCTTTTAAGTGGGCTAGACATCGCTAAGGAGCGCCCATGCCTTCCGTTTTCCATCCCCGCGTTCGTAAAAATTTCGGCAAAACCGAACTGGTTACCGAAACGCCCAATCTCCTTGAAACGCAAAGGCGATCTTACGAGCGCTTCCTTCAAAAGGACGCGCCGGCTTACGAGCGGGAAGATTACGGCCTCCAAGCGGTTTTTAAAAGCGTTTTCCCCATCTCCACTTTTTCTGGGTCAGCTCACTTAAAGTTCCTTTACTACGCCTTAGACGAAGTCAAGTCCGACCCAGACGAGTGTCTGGCTAAGGGCCTAACTTACGAAGTCCCCTTAAAGCTCGGGCTCTCTTTGGAGATTTACGCCCAAGACAATAAATCTGGGGCTAAGAAAATTAAGGAGATCAAAGAGCTGGAGTTCCACTTTGGGAGCCTGCCCTTAATGACCGAGCGGGGAACCTTCATAATTTCTGGCGCTGAATTCGTTGTCGTCCCCCAGCTGGGCCAGTCCCCCGGCGTCTTCTTTAACCACGACCAAGGCAAAACCCACGCCTTGGGGACAAATCTTTATTCGGCGAAGATCATCCCCAGTCGCGGCGCTTCGCTGGAACTGGATATGGATCATAAAGACATCGTTTACGCGCGGTTCAAAAAAGGGCGAAAGTTTCCGGCGAGCGTCCTCCTCAAAGCCTTAGGTTACGATTCGGAAGAGCTGTTAAACGAGTTCTACGAAAAAGAGATCCTCCGTTTTAACGCCATGGGCCAGGCGACTCGAGAGCTCTTCCCGGACCGGATTATTGGCCAAACAGCCTACGAGGACGTGGTCAACCCCCGCGACGGCCGACTTATTTTACGGCCAGGCGATAAGATCGATAAGGTCAGCGCCCAAAAGCTAGCGGCGGCCGGGATTAAAGAGATCCGAACCGAAGCGTCCGAGTTCTATGGGTTGGTCGCGGCCAAGGACGTTTATTCCGACGCGACGAAAGAACTCATTATAAGCTTAAACGAGGAGTTTACCGAGAGGGTTTACGACAAGGCTTTGGCCGCCGAGATCAAAGAGATCCCTCTCTTACGCGTCGACCAGATTAACCTTAGCTCCCACTTTCGGGAAACCATTTGTTTAAAGAGGGTGAAAACAAAGGAAGAAGCCATGTTAGCCCTCATCCGGACGAATCGACCCGCGCTCTCACTAACTTTAGAAAACGCTAAGGCTTATCTTCAGGACCTCTTTTTTAATCCCAAGTTCTATGACCTCTCCCCGGCTGGCCGCTTAAAACTAAGCTTACGCTTAAAAACCGCCCCCAAGGACGACGCGTCTAAAACGACTTTAACCCGGGAAGACGTCTTAGCCACGGTTAAAGAGCTGGTCCGCTTAAAAGACTTAAACGGTCAGGTCGACGACCTCGACGACTTGGGCTCCCGGCGAGTCATGGCGGTGGGGGAGCTTTTAGAAAACGAGTATCGGGCTGGCCTCTTCCGGATGGCGCGGAAGGCTAAAGAATGGATGCGCGACAATAACCTTGTCGACATGACTCCCTATGATCTTGTTGACTCTAAACCCGTCTCCATGGCGATTCAAAAATTCTTTTGGCAAAGTCATCGGGCCCAGATTATAGACCAAAACAACCCCTTAGCCGAGATCGCCCATAAGCGTCGCCTGTCGGCTTTAAGCCCAGACGGCTGGTCTCACGACCGGGCCTGGGTTGAGGCGCGGGACATCCATCCGACTCACTACGGCCGCCTCTGTCCCCTTGAGACTCCATCAGGCGCACGTATTGGTTTAATCGTCTCCTTGGCCACCTACGCCAGGGTCAACGAGTATGGTTTTATCGAGACTCCCTACCGACTGGTGATAAACAGGGCCCCCACCAAGGAAGTCGGTTACTTGACGGCTATGGAAGAAGCCGATCTGCCGGTGGCGGAAGCTAACGCGCCTTTAACTCGGAAAGGCCGTTTTTTAAACGACTTGGTCCCCTGTCGCCTAAACGGCGATTACGTCCTGATTCCGGCCGACCAAGTTCGGCTCATGGACGTCTCGCCTCAACAAATGGTCTCCGTGGGCGCCTCCTTGATCCCCTTTTTAGAGCGCGACGACCCCAAACGAGCTGTCCTGGCCGTCAACTGGCAACGGCAGGCCACGCCTTTACTAAAAACCGAGGCCCCTTTAATCGGGACTGGCTTAGAGTCGGCGGTGGCTCGCGACTCGGGCCTGACCATTTTGGCGGAGCGCGACGGGGTGGTCGAAGACGCCCGCGCCTCCCGTGTCGTCATGCGCTACGACTCCAAAGGGCCCTTAACCGATGGCGAGTTTATCAAGTTTTACAAGCTGAACAAGTTCCAACGCTCCAACAAGAGCGCCTGCTTTAACCAAAAACTCCTCGTTAAACCCGGGGAGTCGGTGAAAAAAGGCCAGGTCATCGTCGACGGGCCAGCCACCGACTTGGGCGAACTGGCTTTGGGTCGGAACGTCACGGTGGCCTTCATGAGCTATTACGGCTACAACTTTGAGGATTCCATCTTGGTCTCCGAGCGGTTGGTTAAAGAGGACGTTTTTACCTCGTTCCACGTCGAGGTTTACGAGGCGGCGGCCAGAGACACCAAACTCGGGCCTGAGGAGATCACCCGCGATATTCCGAATCACGAGGCAGAGGATTTGGCCAATCTGGACGCTTTTGGGATTATTAAGATAGGAAGGGAAGTTAAAACCGGCGACATATTAGTCGGTCGGATCACCCCCAAAGCCAAGCCCCATAACACGCCCACGCGCAAGCTTTTACGGGCTATTTTTGGGGAGAAAGCCCAAATCTTTAAAGACTCCTCCTTAAAAACGCCGCCTGGAGTTAAGGGCGTGGTGATCGACACCCAAGTCTTTTATCGAAAAGACGTCGAACGCGACGAGCGCTCGCGGCGGTTTGAAGCCGACGAGATTAGTCGCCTCATGAAAGACCAAACCGACGAGCTGACGATCCTCGCCCAACAAGTCCGAAACCAGCTCATCAAGATCTTAGTGGACAAGACTTTAAAAGCCGAGGTCTGGGATGGCGACCAGACAGTCTTTAAGCGGGGAAAAGTCATTACCCATAAAGCCATCGCTAAGCTGCCCATCCCTCTTTGGTTGGGAGTGGACTTGGTCGAGGACAAGACCAGGAGCGTTCGGTCGCGGGTCGACGATTTAGTGAACTTCTTTCAAAAGAGTCAAAAGGCCATTCGCCTTAGCTATGAAGAAAAAGTGGCTAAGGTCCAAAAGGACTACCAACTCCCGCCCGGCGTCATTAAGTCGGTCAAGGTCTTCGTGGCCATGAAGAGAAAGCTCGCGGTGGGCGACAAAATGTCCGGCCGTCATGGCGACGCGGGCGTGGTCTCGCGGATCCTGCCGGCAGAGGATATGCCTTTCTTTGAGGATGGGACGCCAGTCGACGTGGTTTTAAATCCCTTAAGCCCGCTTAGCCGCATGAACTTGGGGCAGATCATGGAGACCCACTTAGGCTGGGCGAGCCTTATCATAGGCCAGGAGATCGGTCGCTTGGTCGACTCCCGTAGCCCCAAAAAACTCCGCGCCTACTTCAGGGAGATCTTGGGGGAAAAGGACGCTAACCGCTTTATAGACGACCTTAGCGACAAAGATCTTTTAAAGATCGCCAAAGGAGCGAGAAATGGTCTCCACCTTTCGACTCCAGCGTTTGACGGGGCCAATGAGTCCGAGATCCGGGCCTTCTTAAGGCGAGCTAATCTGCCGGAAAATGGCCAGACCTTTTTACGCGACGGCCGGACCGGGGAGAAGTTTGAAAACGAGGTCACGGTGGGGGTCTTGTATATGTTAAAGCTCAACCACTTAGTCGACGACAAGATCCACGCCCGGTCCATAGGGCCTTACTCCATAATTACCCAGCAGCCCTTAGCCGGGAAAGCCCTCTTGGGCGGCCAACGCTTTGGGGAGATGGAGGTCTGGGCTATGGCGGCTTACGGGGCGGCCTATAGTCTAAAGGAGTTTCTGACCGTCAAAAGCGACGACGTGGACGGTCGCGCCCGGATGTACGAGAAGATCGTCAAAGGCGACAACTTCTTAGAAGCCGGGCCGCCTGAAAACTTTAAAATTTTAGTTAAGGAACTTATGGCCTTAGGTATTGAGGTCGAGGCCCTTGAGGATGAGAGCCTGACGGATAAGGCCGATAAACTCAAACCAGATTATTACGACTAAGTTTAAAAAAATAGAGAAAAAATTTCTAACTAAAGCTTTAAACGCGCCTAAAACGCTCGCCTTAGGCCAAGCTAGCCAAAGGCGCGAACTTACCAGAAAACAAAAAATCGGCGCCAATCGCCTCTAAAGTCCAGGCGCGATTCGCCCGCTACCCTAAAAAAATCCCTTTTTCCCCTAAATAATGGTATAATAGGTTCATACTTTATTGACTATCGTTCCAAGATTAGCTAAAGTCAAGCGCTCGATTTTGGCTCTAATTTTCGCGCTAAAAAATAAAAAACGGCGCGATTGGTTTTTTTTCGCTTAAGGCCACGATCTTTTGGGAAATTTAATGTCTTCAATTCTTCGTTTTCGCGTTCGCCAAAATTTTGGGGGGACCCAAGCGTTTTTTGAGGCGCCTAATTTGATTGACGCCCAAAGACTCTCCTACGAGCGATTCCTGCAAAAGGACGTCCCGCCGCTTTCGCGAGAGGATTTCGGGTTAGAAGCCCTTTTCAATGTCTTTTTTCCCTTGGTTAACGCTTCTAAGCTCGCCAAATGTCAATACCTTAGCTATTCCTTTGGCTAGCCGACCCACGACCTCGACGAGTGCCTGGCCACGGGCTTAACTTATGAGGCGCCTTTAAAACTTAAAGTCGCCATTGAGAGCTACGAAAAGGTCAACGAATCCGGGATGAAAAAACTTATTGAAGTCCAAGAAAAGGAGATCTATCTCGCCCATTTCCCGCTTCTGACCGAGAACGGGACCTTGGCCATAAACGGCGTGGAAAAGATCTTCGACGCCCAACTCCGCCGCGCCCCGGGCGTTTACTTCTTTCGTAACCACCAAAAAAGCGGCCATCCGAACAAAATTGAATTTTTGGCCAGAATCGTCCCCAATCGAGGGGAAAGGCTAACGTTTGAGCTGGATAAAAGTGGTTTTATCAACGCGCGAATTAGACACCGGCTGAAGGTTTCGGCCGCGACTTTGTTACTGGCTTTTGGTTATAGCCCCCAAGAACTTTTAAACGAGTTCTACGAAAAAGACATTGTCTATTTTAAGCCTAATGAAGTCAAAAGAGACGACGTGCCCACCCTTTTTATCGACCAGAGCTTTTTCGACGTCCTCTTCAATCCCCAAAACGCGTCGAGTGAGGAAAAGGGCGACCTTAACCTTAACGGCGACCAGAGGACTTGGAAAGTCGAGCGAGAGGAAAAGATCGCCATTGAGGCTTTTCATTTCTATGGTCGCTACGCGGCGAGGCCGGTTTTTGGCGATAATACCGGGGCGCTTATTTTGGATTTAAACGAGGAGTTTACTGAAAAAATATACTTTAGCGCTTTAGCCGCGGGAGTTTCGGAAATTCACCTTTTGCGCGTTAACTTAACCAATGGGGACTCCTTCATTAGAGACTCTGTGGCCAAAGAAGACCTTATGAGCCAATACGAGGCTTTAAAACGCTTAGGCCTTAAAATTCGGGGCGCCCGACCGAAAAACTTATTACAGGTTACGCCGATACTTCATCAAATGTTCTTTAACGCCAATAATTACGACCTTTCCCCCGCTGGTCGAAAAGCTCTCAATTACCGCGTAAAATCTTCGATCGAAGGCGAATCGGACCAGACCTTTTTAAGCCGAGCGGACGTCTTAGCCGTCGTCAAAGAGCTTAAACGCTTAAAAGACCTCGACTATCAAGGCGACGATCTTAACCACTTGCGAGCCTTTAAGGTCTTAACCTTGGGCGAGCTTATAGATAAACGGTGTCGGCTGGCTCTTAAACGCTTCGCCAAAACCTTAAAGCGACGGCTGAATAAATCATCAAACTCAAACTTAAGCTTAAGCTTCGAAGAGATATTCGCGCCCAATCATTTTTGGTTGTCGCTCAAAAATTTATTCGCGACCAGCTCTTTGTTCCAACCGATAGATCAGAATAACCCTCTGGCCATAATCGCCCACCATCGACGACTTTCAACCTTAAAACCCACGCTCCCAGAACTCGGGAAATTTGAGTCCCCGGCTTTAGAACCTTACAAATTAACCAATTTCGCCTGGGTAAACGGCCATCCCTCTCACTTGGGCCGCGTTTGCCCACTCGATTCCCCACTAGGGCCTAATTTTGGCCACGTGGTTTCTTTGGCCGCCTACGCGAGAATTACCCAGGACGGCTTTATCGAGACTCCCTTTCGACTAGTCGAAAATGGAGTCCCCACGCTTAAAGTCGCGTATCTATCGCTCTTAGAGGAGTCCGAGTCGCCAATCGCCTTAAGTAACGCGCCTTTGGATAAAAATGGTCATTTTTTAAGTCAACTAGTTCCTTGTCGTTTAAGGGCGAGACGGTCTTAGTCGCGGCGTCTAGCCTAAAATACCTGGAAGTGGCCCCCACTCAAAATTTCTCGGCGAGCGCCTCTTTAATCCCCTTTTTGGAGCATAACGAGCCCACCCAAGCGATAAAGGGCCTAAACGCGAGTCTTAAGGCCACGACCTTACTGCGGCCCGAAGCTCCTCTCGTGGGAACGGGCCTGGAGTCGAAAATCGCTAAAGACACAGGGGCGGTCGTCTTAGCTCGTCACGATGGGATAGTCGAATTCGTCGACGCCGACTTAATCGTCATTAGGCCTTTATCCCATTCGAATAACGCTGAAATCAAAAATATTACCGTCCAAAAGCTGACCAAATTTAAACGCTCTAACCAAGGAACTTGCTTTAATCAAAAACCGCTGGTCCAACCTTTGGAGTTCGTCGCCAAAGATCAAGTCATCGCCGACGGTCCAGCCACGAAAAATGGCGAGCTAGCCTTAGGTCAAAACGTCCTGGTCGCCTTTATGAACTGGGAAGGCTACAACTTTAAGGACTCAATCATAGTCTCAGAACGTCTAGTTCAAGAAGATATTTTTACTTCGTTCCGCCTTGAGGTTAACGAGTTAAGGGAAAGAAGTCGTCTTGAGCCGATTGATTATATGTCCGGCTATTACGAAGATTTTACGCGGTATGATGAACCTGAGCCCAACGCTGATAGCTCAGGAGTCATTAAGGTGGGGACGATGGTCAAAACCGACGACTCCCTGGTCTGGCGGATCTTTTTTCCTCCCAGAACCATAACAACGCCTGAAATAAAACTTAAAAATACTATTTTTGGTAAAAAGTTTCATAATAACGTAGAAGACAATTCTTTAAAGGTCCCAGTTGGGCAAAAAGGCGTGGTGGTCGATGCCCAAATTTTTTGTAGACCTAAAGATATCCAAACGTATGATAGTTCAGATGACGCTTTAAACGGGATTCGAAGTTTTAAGGCCAGCGAAATTACTCTCCTTAAGGAAGAACATGAAAATAACCTCCAAACCGTTAAAAACGACGCCCTCGCCTCTCTGACCCGAATTATTTTGGGTCAGCCCTTAAAGGCCCCAATTACCGGCCAAAATGGGTCATCGCCTTTCTTAGAACCGCTTTCTTCCGTCACTTTAGAGGCTATTAAAAATACGCCTATCGCGGCTTGGGCGGAGGTAGACTTTAAAGGGAACGAAAAAGGAACCCTTAAGTCTAAGGTCAAGGCTATAGTCCGCGACTACCAAATAGCTCTAATAAAAATCGACGTTAGATTTCAAAGCGCTCTAAAAAAGCTCCAAATGAACTTTCAGTTACCCGTCGGCCTCAACTTGATCGCGAAAGTCCTTTTAGCCAATAAACAGAAACTAGCCGTGGGCGACATCCTGGCCAGCCGCCACGGCGACTTGGGAACGGTCTCGCGGATTCTTCCCGTCGAGGACATGCCATTTCTTGAGGACGGGACCCCAGTCGACGTGGTTTTAAGTCCTTTATTGATCGCCGAGGGCCTAAACGTTGGCCTAACCTTGGAAGCCCATTTAGGTTTCGCGAGTTACGCTATTGGCCAAAAAATAGGGAATTTAATCGAGGCGAACGATCCCCAATCTCTAAAAGCTTATTTAAAAAGCGTCTTAGGCGACCAAGACTTCGAGCGCGAATTCGCCAATTTAAGCGACCTAGAGCTTATGGAGAGGGCCGCGCGCGAAAGACGCGGTCTTAGGTTTGTCTCGCCCCCGTTTGACGGAGCCGACGAATCGGCTATTTTTGACCTTTTCAAAAAAGCTAATCTTTCCCCCACTGGCCAGAGCGCGTTGTTCGACGGACGAACTGGCGAAAAATTTGACCACGAAGTTACGATGGGGGTTGTACATATGACGAAACTCAACCCAGGCGTAGATGAGATCTTCCAAGCCCACGGTTATTTCTCCAACTCCTTAGTATCCAAGCGACCTACCACTAGCTTAGCTAAAAATGGGGCTCAATTCTTCGGCGAAGAGGCGATCTTGGCCCTTTCAGCCTATGGCGCGGCTTATAACTTGAAAGAATTTTTGTCCAGTAAAAGCGACGACCCTATCGGTCGGCTCATGAATATTTTAAAGATATATAATATAAAAACTTTCCAAATAAATAGTTTACCAGAAAGTGTTATGTTACCTTTTAAAATCCTTAACGCCCTGGGTATTAACGTCGAGTGTCTTAAGGACGAACCCCAGACGGCCTCCGAGGCCGAAAATTATGACTATTATCCACATTTCGAGTTCGTAGACTTTCAAGATACGCTAAAAGAGTACGAACTCGAACTCGAGCGCGAACTCAAGTCCAAGACCGACTAGCGGTCCATAACGGCAAACAAAAAGCCAAAAAGTGGCTTAACCAAAAAACATAAAACGTAAGGACCAAAAGAGGGAGACTAACAAAAATCCTTTAGACCAAAAACTTTGCCCGTTAGACTTCAAGGAGAAACTTTTAACGTTTTTGTCGCGAGCCGAAATCCGCGGCCGAAAAAGACCCACGGCTCGTTTTGGCCGCCGTTTAAAACAACCAGGGGAAGAGTTACGTTTTGACAGTGGCTTTTTTTAGGGTCTTTCTGGACGTAATCGCAACGAGCGAATTTATATTAACTTGTATTTTTTTACCTAACAAATGAAAAATAATTTTTAGCTTAACGCCAATTATTTATTTGTTATTAAAATATCATAAAAACATTATTTATAATTACGTAAGTTAAATTATTATAAAACTATAGTCAATTGACCGGCCCAAAAAAACCGAGCTTAAAGACCTTGCGGTTAACGAATCTCGGTCGTTTTTTGTTTCATATTTTAGACTTATAGAAATTATTCCGCCGCGAGTGGGACCATATATTAGAGGTAAGGCCAAAGGCGAACTTAAAGGGTTGTGGTTAAGGCTTATAAGGCCCTCGCGACTTTAAGAATCGCTTTATCCCTTCCTAACTCTTAAGAATTTATCCCAAAAAAACTGTGCTATAATACCCTAAAGTTATTCGTCAAATTTTATTTTAGGCCATGGCCGCTTTTTAAGCCCCCTGGTCTTTTTAGGTTAGCTTGAATTTTTTTTAGGTTAGCTCGTTTTTTTTAGAGCAAAATCTTTTTTTTTGGGAGTTTGCCTTTGATCTGCCCAAGATGCCATAAGCTCTCAGCTAATGGAGTGCTGTTTTGCTCAGCTTGCGGAGCCTCTTTCTCGACCCAAGCCGGCGATCCCTCCGCCGACGTCTTGATCGGTCGAGGGAAGGAGGCGGATTTTTATATTAACGACCGCCGCGTCTCCGCTCGCCACGCTTACTTAAGCCCAATCGGCCCGGGCGAGTACTTATTAACGGACCTAAACTCGGCGAATGGCACGGCCGTAGGCGATCCTAGCAACTTAATTAAAACCGCGACCATTAAAGTTACGGATATTATTTACATAGCGGGCCTACGTTACGAGGCCAGCGCCATTTTAACTGGTCGGACCAAGCTCCCGCCTGGGCCGGACCCGCCTAGGTCAATCGTCAAACAATTTACTATTGGTCGGAGCGAGAGTAGCGATCTGGTCTTAAACCACCCCAGCGTTTCCCAAAATCACGCTACTTTAAGCCTAGACGTTAATGGAGCTTGGCGTTTAACCGACGCGTCCTCAAAAAATGGCTCCTTTGTCGACGGCCGCCAGATCCAAAAAAGTTTAGTCACCCTGAAAAACAACATAAGGTTTGGTCAATATCAGACTGATTTACAATCTCTTTTAGTTTTGGCCCAAAACAGTAAGCCTAAAGGCTATTATTTTCACTTTAAAACATTATTTTGGAATCATTTATCCAAATATTTCGCTCTAGCCTGTCTGGCTTTGACCGTGGTCGGCCTGGTCCAGTTGATGACCGAGCCCTCGAAAAAACCCGAGACGGTCCAGTCTAAACCTCCCCGAAAAGAGTCGAGTTCGCCGGCCAAACCGCGAGTTGAGGCCCCGCCTCCCCCAGAGGTCAGTCCCCCGCCCGTTCAACCGACCCCGGGCCTAGTCGCCCCTGGCCAAAAGGTCCCTTTGCCCCAGGCCCCCGTGCCTCTTCCGGCGACCGTAATCCCTTCGACTCCGACGACAGAGGCCAAAGAAATAGCTAAAAACGCTACGGTTATAATTTCATGTCGAGAAAATACTCAAAATGCCTCAAGGGAAGGAACAGGTTTTTTTATTGGTCATGATTTAATATTTACTAACGCACATGTAGCTGTAAATATAAACAATTTATGCCTAATAAATAATCACAAGTTATCACTGGTAAAAGGCCAAGTTATCGCCTTCGAACATAATATTAACTCTCTAAATGATTTCGCGGTAATTAAGCTTTCTCCCTCACCTTTAGCGAAGGCCCTAGCCTTCAGCCCCAACTTCAAAAATGGGGATGACGTTTTTTTATGGGGTTACCCAGGATTGTATAACAGAGCTAGCGACCCAGATAACATTTTTCAATCGCCGGAACCCGTTTTTCAAGCTGGTCATATTAACAAGGTAGATAAAATCTATTCCGGGACAATTATTTTTCATTCAGCCCAAACTTTTCCCGGCAACAGTGGAGGCCCTCTTTTAAATAACCGAGGCTTAGTCGTGGGCGTAAACACGTTAGGTGGAATAAAAACGGACGCTCTCTTTAGAACGCTTCAATACAATATTGCCTTAAGCTCCCAAAGCATTATAAATTTTTTACGGAAAAATTCCATCCCTTTTAACCAATAAAATTAGTTTTTGGATATTTTTTATTATATAACATTCCAAAATTAATAGTAAAACCAAAAAAAAGGAGCGAATTTTCGCCCTTAACGAATAAATAGATTTTAAGACAACTACTCGAGGTTCATCATGGCCAAAAAGGTCGTCGCCTTATTTTTTATCTTGTTTTTGTGGACCCAAGCCGCGTCGGCCCAAGGTCTGTCCGTCAAAAAACTTGAGACCGCGCTCTGGCCTAAAGTTTCTTTGACCTTGGACTTTCCAACGCGCGAAGAGACTAAAGAGCGATGGTTCTTAAGCCTCCCCAATGACCAAGAGTTTCCGGCCACTTCGCTGACCACCGTCAGCTCGCCCGACGACGACCGCTATAGCGTCCTAATAGTCTTAGACACCAGTAAAAGCCTGACTTTGAACAATTTGAACGCGGCCAAAGACAGCCTAAGCCGACTCGCCGCCCTCTTAGATCGCGACGACCAATTAGCTTTAATCGCCTTTAACGACACGGTCCAAATTCCGTTTGGTTTTTCCACCCAAAGAGGCGAATTTTCCCAAGCCTTAAGGGCGCTTCAGTTATCAGGGTCAAAAACGGAATTTTATCAGGCCTTGCGAACGGGTTTTGACCTACTTAAAAACATCCCTGGCCGCCGAACTATGGTGGTTGTCTCCGATGGCCAAGACGACGGGACGGGCTATAGTTCCGTGGACGTTTTAAACTCGGCGACTGGCAATAATATCCGGATCTTAGCCATTTATCTATCGCAACAAAATAGAGATCCAGGGCCTCGACTGTTTATGGAAAAACTGGCCTCTGAAACCAATGGCCGTTTTTGGGCGGTCGAGGGCCCCGAGTCTTTGTCCATGGCCGTTTACGACGTCATGAAAGACAAATCCTCTTTACCGATCCCGCCGGTCAAACTTGATATCAACTTTGAGCTAACCGGTTACGAAGCTTTGGCCAAAGAAATAGACGCTAACCTTATCCGCCGAGTTGACGACCAGGTCATAACCCAACCGTTAAAGCTTAAAGTTCCAGAAAACCTGGTTAAAGTTCCCGAGCCCGAGCCCGAGACAGAGCCAGGCTCTGAGCCTGGAAAATCGCCCGAGGCTGGGAAAACTCCCGAGTCCAAGCCAGGCTCAGAAGAAAACTGGTTAGTGGCCAAGTATCGCGCCAATCCCGCCCTCGTCGTGGCCACGGGCGTCTCGGCCTTAATTTTTATCGTTATTTTGATTTTATTCTTAAAAAGGAAAAAAAGGCTAAAGGAAACCACGCCCACTTTAGTCGTGAGGAACACTACCCGCGGCGATCGGGAAGTCGGCCAAACCGTCCGCCTCCCCGCGACTCAAACTAGCCCTTTTATTTTGGAGTTTATGGAGTTTAATCAACGCTACCCCTTAAAGTTTGGCCATACCACTTTAGGGGCCAATAAATCCAACGATATCGTCATTGACGTGGCCACCGTCTCCGGTCGTCATGCCGAATTTCACGTCACCGAATTGGGCTGTCAAATAAAAGATCTTAACTCGACAAACGGAACTTTGGTTAACGATACGGTAATTCGTCAATTCACGACTTTAAAAATCGGGGATATTCTAAAATTCGGAACAGCTAGAGCCATGTTGATTAGGAAATAGTCTGATTTTTAGCTTACCTAAGTAAATGAGGAAATAAATTGTCCGACGAATATTGCGTTTATTGCGCTCAACCCATTCCACCTGGCGCGCAAACCTGCCCACATTGTGGTAAAGATCAGACGCCGACGACTCATGGCAATTTTATCCGCTGCTCTAATGGTCATGTTGTGTCCGAAGGCTCCGAGTTTTGCCCCTGGTGTGGAGAGCTAGTCGTCAAATCCGCGAACCCCTCCCCCCAACAATCGCCCTCAGATATCCGAGAAACGGTCCGTTTAAGCGAATCGACTTCTAAAAAAACGATTATTGATCGAAAAGGGACCAAAATCGCTGGCTCGGAATTACCGGCTTTAACCGGTTTTTTAGTCAGCTACACCATGTCGACCCAAGGCGCGTTTTTTCCCCTTCGGGAAGGTCGACACACTATTGGCAAGGGCCTTAACTCGACGATTCGGATCAACGACGCTCTTTTATCCGACCAACACGCGGTGATTCTCTACCGAAACGGTAAATTTACCATTGGCGATAGCATGTCTTCCAATGGATCTTGGGTCAATGGCCAGGAAATCTCCGACAAAGTTACTCTCAACCATGGCGATACTTTACGCTTAGGCTCGAACGCTTTCGTTTTGGTCGTCGTGCCGAAAGAAGACCCTTTGAAAAATGACCCAAGCCACGCTTCATAATGAGTCGCCCGTTACGTTGGTGAAAACCCTTAACGTAACTTCCCAAAACAAAAGAGTGACTATAGCTATTCCTCGCCTCCGCGTCGCCCAGGCCAGCCATCCGGGGTTGGTCAGGACTAACAACGAGGATAGTTTTGGTTGGTTTAGCTCGCGGGCCGGGGAGCTTTTAGTGGTCGCCGACGGCATGGGCGGTCACGTGGGGGGGGACCTGGCGGGCAAAATCGCCGTGGACGTCTTTCAACGCCGCGTGAAAGCGGCCAACCTCGAAGACCCTAGCCTTATCCTTAGAGAGGCTCTCTTGGCCGCCGACCAAGAGGTCACGCGCAAAGCCACGGAAGATCCTAATTTAGAGGGCATGGGCTCCACCTTAGTGGCTATTTTATTTAGTGGCTACTTGGCCTTTGTCATTCACGCTGGCGACAGTCGGCTCTATCGTTTAAGGAACGGGGTTTTAGAGCTTTTAACCAAAGATCACTCTTACGTTCAAGAATTAATAGACTCTGGCCAACTGACGCCCAAAGAAGCCAAAAATTTTGAGTTAAGGAACGTCATTACCCAATCCTTAGGGGGTAACGTCGACAGCCAGTCCATTTTCGTCAAATCTTTGAATTGTCAGCCAGGGGATCTGTTTCTTTTATGCTCAGACGGCCTAACTGAGCCCGTCTCCGAGGACTTAGTCAAATCCATCTTAACCTCTAAGGCCTCTATTCAAGCCAAGGCCCAAAATCTAGTGGCCGCGGCCCTTAAAGCCGGAGGACCGGACAACGTCACCGTCCAATTGGCCCAAATTGACGAGCCTAAGGTCGACTCCACCGATTTTTTTGACCCAATCCCTGACTCCCCGCGGCGCTTTTGGCTGATTGGGCTAATTATATTCCTCGCCATTCTTTTTGGCCTCGGCTGGCTCTACGTCTTCCATCCCTCCAAAGAGTCTACCTCAGACCAAACCGACAAGAACTTGTCGCCGCCAAGCGTCTCTGAGCCCACAAATCAAAGCGTCTCTGAGCCCGTAAATCAAAGCGTTTCTGAACCCAAAAATCAAAGCGTCTCTGAGCCCATAGAGACCAGGCCAGACCAATCGCCGGCGACTAATTAACTAACTTTTTAACCAAATTCAAATCCAATTTAACGCGGATCGTCTATAATGAGCCTGTCGCCAGAACCCCCTAACCAAGCCCTCCCGAGCGGCTATACCTTTTCGAAGTTCCCGTATCAGCTCATAGAAGTTTTGGGTCAAGGCGGTTTTGGCATAACTTATAAAGCCACTGAGCTAAAAACAAATCTAAAGGTCGTTATTAAAGAGCATTTTCCCTTAAACTTAGTCACGCGCCAAGACAATCGCGTTATTCCTCTCCAGGTGGCGGGTCCAGCTGATTTTAAACAAAGTTTAGGTCATTTTCTCAAAGAAGCTCAAACTCTAACCAATTTTAACCACGCCAACATCGTGAAGATTAAAAATTATTTCCGCGACCTGGGGACAGCTTATTTTGTCATGCCTTTTTTGGCCGGCGAATCTTTGGAAACGATCCTTAGTCGATCGCCTGGCCAATCGCTAGAAGAGATAAAAAAGTGGTTTACGCCCATCTTAGACGGTCTGCAGGCCGTCCACGCCCGAGGGATCGTGCACCGCGACATTAAACCTTCAAATGTCTTTATCCAAACTGACTTGAACCCAATTTTAATCGACTTTGGGTCGGCCGGCGATATCTTGGGCGGGGACATGCAAAACCAATTTGTGACCCATGGCTTCGCCCCCCCCGAGCAGTACTTACAAACAGCCATTGCCCAGGGCCCGTGGACCGATATTTACGCTTTGGGCGCGGTTTTGCTTTACTGTTTGACCGGGCGGGACTTACCCAACTCGGTTGCCCGGCTGATCGCCACCACTGAAGGTACCTTCGATCCCTTAGAGCCTACTTTACAGGCCGTTGAAACTAAGCTCAAGCCGATATGGGCGCGGGCCTTAAGGGGGTGCCTTTGCCCAGAGGTTAAAGGGCGAATTAAAGGGGTGGCCGAATTAAGAAGATATTTAGGCATAGAAATTGCCGAACAACCATCAAAAATTAAGCCAAAAAGTCTTAAAACAGAAGCTATTAATAAACAAAACGTTATTAACCCAAAAGATTTAAGTTTAAAAGGTAGACTCAAAAATATTTGGACTACTATAATTTCCTATTATAATGATATTAGGATGTTTTTATTTAAAGATAAATCAAGTATTATTTTTTTCATAGTATTTATTATAGTTATATCGCTGATATTTTACATATGTTAATATCTATTCATCGAAAAAAAAATTTTGTTAACGCTAAAGTCGATAGAGTAAGGTTTACTAACCAAAATAACATTAATTATTGCTGTATTTTCATTTAATAAGCGTTTTATAAAAATATATCTATAGTGATATAGTTCAATTTAGGAGGTTTTTGGGCTTGTTTTACTCATTTTCCTGGGAAGCGGAAACCGCCAGGGAGCGGGCCTCAACGTTCGCAGAAGTTAGCGGCGGGGATATTTTAGCTTTGTCCGCTCGCGGGGGGCGCTCAGAAAATCAGGATGCCTTTGGGCTGGCTTTAGCCCCCTCTTTCTCAGGTTTGGCTTTGGCCGATGGGTTAGGCGGTCACGCTGGGGGCCGCATGGCTTCAAGAAAAGCCATAATAGGAGCTTTAGCGACTTTAAATGGCCTTGAAAATAGTGATGAAACTATTCTAAATTCTTTTAAAAACGCTAATGAAGCTATAATGTCCGCTAAAAACAATAATAGAGGCTTAGCTTCTATGAGTTCCACCTTGACCGTGGCCACGGTCAAGGATAATATCCTGCGCTGGGGGGTCGTAGGGGACACCCGCTTGTACCTTCTAAAAAATCAAAAAATTCTGGTCCAGACCTTAGATCACACCGTGGCTCAGATGATGGTGGCCTTAGGCGAAATCGAGGCCGCCGAAATTAGAGGGCACCCTGACCGCCACGTCTTAACCAAGGCCTTAGGCCAAGACTCGCCTTACCCAAAGCCAACTTTAGGCGATTATGAGCTAACCGACAAACCCTATACTCTTATTCTGGTCACCGATGGTTTTTGGGAGTTGATCGAGGAAAACTCCCTCAAACTCCTTGATTTTTCGGCCCTAGATAATTTAAATAATGAGCGTTTTAAGATTCTTAATTCATTAGAAGAAGAAATTATAGCCAAATCTTCCGCTAAACAAGAATATGATAATTATAGCGTAATTATATATTATATTTATTAACTACCAAATGTTAAGCATTAATAATTTATATTTATCAACTATTTAATCATTAATAATATAATAAATTACTGAAATATATAAATTTTAAAATAATTATTCTAAAAAAGATTATGAAGCCTAAACACGGTAATATCGTTAATTTCTGCTTACCCAAAGGTTTTACCCTTAAAGCCTACCAAATTATAAGCGTCTTAGGTCAAGGCGGCTTTGGAGTTACTTATAAAGCTTTAGATACCATAACGAATAAAATGGTCGTTATTAAGGAACACTTTCCTCAAGATACCGCGGACAGGGATAAAGAGGGTTACGGAGTCACGCCCAAAGCCAGCGTGAGCCCTAACCAATTTAAAGAAGGCCTTTTAGATTTCTTGCGAGAAGCCGAGATCCTCGCCAAGTTCTCTCACCCTAATATCGTGCCGATTATCGACTATTTTGAAATCTTAGGGACGGCCTATTACGCCATGCCTTTTTTTGAAGGCCAAACCTTAGCGGACATCTTGGCCATACGTCCTAAAGGCCTTATGCCACCAATCGAGGTCCTGGACTTTTTGCCCCAAATTCTTAAGGGGCTCCAAGCCGTCCACGCGAAAGGGTTTTTACACCGCGACCTAAAACCGGAAAACATATTTTTTCGAACCACCGGCCAAAAGACGCTAATCGATTTTGGAGCGGCCAGAAACGCTTTAGCCGTCAAAACCCAATCGTTAAACATGATCTTAACGCCCGGCTTTTCGCCCATCGAGCAATACTCGACTAACGTCGCCTTCCAAGGACCCTGGACGGATATCTACGCTTTAGGGGCGGTTATTTTCTACTGCCTAACTGGCCAGGTTCCTCCGCCCTCCCCAGATAGACAAATGGCTGTTATGGAACACCAGCCGGATCCCTTCGCCAAAATCTGGCCTTTGTTAAACAAACTAGCTCTTAAACCCGATTTTTTAAAGGCCATCGAAGGCAGCCTTAAATTGAACAGGCGCGAAAGAATCCAAGGCGTAGCGAAATTTTTAGCCATAATTAGCCCAGCTAAAACCCAAAAAGAACCCCTAAAAGCGGTTAGCCCTCCTCCTCTGGCCCCGCCTTTAACGCCTTTAGAGCCTTTAGAACTTTTAGAGCCTTTAGAGCCTTTAGCGAAGCAAAACGTCTTAAAGACGTTAGCCCCTAAACCCAAGCCAGTTATGGCCCCTCAGCCAGAATATGATCCACAAAGCGATAAGTCATTACCTAATGATAATTTAAATAAAATATTAAATTTTCTACAAGCGTCGGCGGATGAACAAACGGAATTTGTTAAGGACAATAATGTTGTAAAAGAAAAACATAATATAAAAGACGCTATTAAGACTGAAAAGCCTAAATCAGGTTGTCTTATATTATTTGTATCTCTTTATATGATTTGCAGATTATTATATTCTGTTAGTGCAGCGATTGATTTATATGAAATAGATGAAGCTACAGTTTTAGAGATGTTAAAAAACAATATTGAAATTAATTATCTTAAAAATTATTTTCTATATATCCTTGCAATATATTTTTTGATACTTATACTGTTTTTAAGAGCAAATAAATTATCTATATTATTTAATGATATAGCATTTCTATCAAATATAATATTTTTTACTTACTTTATTTTTTCAACTAATGAGTTTTTTTTATTACCAATGATTAATAATTTATATGAAAGCTTACTAACTTTAGTAATTGAATTTTGTATAATTTTTTATTTACATGTATCAAAAAAAGTTGCATATAGATTACAACAAAAATGATAATATGATAAAGTTAAATGTTATAAATTATATAAAGTAATTTTATTATAATTTAAAAAATTAATATTGAAGACAATAATATAGATAAATTATGTTAGCTTTACTTACAGTTCGGTATACTATATTTTAAAAAACCAATAATAAACTTAATATGTAATATTATTTATTGAGTATTAGGCTTATAATATTGTAATAAAACCATGGCAGATATAAGTACTACTATAACAAAAGTCCATATAGCTTTAAACTTACTGATAATTTCAGCCTCACCAGGCCTCAAAGACAAAGGTTCTACTTGCCCCGAATCTAGCGCTGGCCGGGAAGTCGTTATAGTTTCATTAGGGCTATTTTGAAACGAGGCTGTCGGGAGGCGAGGCGGAGGCGGGTTTTGAGCTTGAGGCGGGGTCTGAACTTGAGGCGGGATTTGGTCAGGCTTAAACGTATTTAACTTACTATTAAATATTATTTTAGTTAAAAGATCCAAATCTATTATTACATATTTATCTTGCACATGTCCTGGTAAAATTCTAATCATTTCGTTATTACGAACCGCAGTAACATATGTATATGCGTCATTAAATGAAAGGCCTTTTAACATATAATATTCAGCTTCTATGTCTCTTTTATAATTCACCCATTTTATTTGATCTGTTTTTAGTCGTGATTTATAATTAGGTGGATATGTTTGCCAATTAGTAACAATAGTATTTTCAACATACGCGAATAATTCATCTTCGGCTTTCATTCGCTGGACTATAGCGTCATCAAGAGCCAATAACAAAGTGGGCCAAAGCCAGAGGCTAAAAAACAAGACCACCTTAGCCAAAAGGCTAAACCAACGGGGCCAGCGATTTATAAAAAAGCCAAAGCTTGCGGCCATAAAAATATTGAGCCTCTTTATTCTAGGATACCTAGAATCCGGAAAAAATTTTACATAACAAAATCGCGCCCTAAAAGTATACTACAATAATTGTTAAGTAAAAGAAAAATAATAAAAAAAAAACCTTGACGACCTTCACCTTTGTTGTGTAAAATATTTTACACAACAAAGGAGGCCCCAATGACGTATCTTCATTTAAGCACAATAAATCATAATCACGACAAAAATTATTATTATATATACGAATGTACTGGTTCAAGAAAAGGTAAAAAAGTGATTATTAATAAAAACCGTGTCGGTACGTATGATCCAGTTAATAAAATTGCAATTTTTAACGATGATTATTTAGAAAAGTTAAACAATATCGACTTATTAAAACAAAAACTTCCTGTTGGTTATGAAATAGTATCACAATATGATTATATAAAACGCCATTCTAACCTTGATTTAAGTAATTGTACAATTAAAGATTTCGGTTTTTTTTATTTGATGGAACATATATCAAATCAAATTGGTCTTATAGATTCATTATCCAGTGCTTTGCCTGTTCTATGGAAAGATGTTTTTATGTTATCATGTTACTTAGTTTCATCGGGTGAACCATTTCAACATTGTGCTGACTGGATAAATGATTCCGAAGGATATAATGTTGGTGAAATGTCATCTCAATATATTAGTTCCTTACTACGCAAAATTACTGAGGTCGAACGGAATAAGTTCTATCAATATTGGGCTGAAAATATGCTTAAACAAGAATATTTTGCTTTAGATGTATCTTCAACTTCTTCATATTCTGAATTAATAGATGATGTTGAATTTGGATATAATAGAGATAAAGAAAAATTACCACAAATAAATATTTGTATGTTAATGGGTGAAAAAAGTTTGCTTCCTATATATATTATGAATTATCAAGGTAGTTTAAACGATGTTAAAATACTTGAAAATACTATTAATCTACTATCATCAATCACTAAAACTGATAAATATTCATTAGTGATGGATAAAGGTTTTTATAGCGAGAAAAATATATCATTTTTACTTAATAAACATAAAAATATGCGGTTCATAATTTCTGTGCCTTTTACATGTAATTTAGCTAAGGAACAGCTTTCTAAATATCGAGATGCTATATTTTCTATTTCAAATGCAATTATACATAATGATAAATCTCTATACACTATTTCTGACAAATACTTTTGGAATAATGTTAACACTTTAAATGTATATAATTTTTATAATCATATTAAATATACAAATGTATTTGATAATAATTTACGTGATGCATTGCAAGCTCAAGAAACAGCTCTAAAAAATCCATTATTATATTATAAAAATTCTGATTATTTAAAATTTTTAGATTTTAAACAATTAAAAAATAGTAATGACCAATTTATTATTACTATATCAGATGATAAATTAAAAAAATTGTCTCGGAATGCTGGTTGGTTATCGTTCATTTCTAATGATAATTTATCAAATAATGAAATTCTTAACATTTATAGAAATAAAGATATTGTCGAAAAAGGTTTTTTAAGACTTAAAGGATCTCTTGATCTATATAAAACTATAGTTAAAAGCCAAGAGGCCTTAAATAATAAAATTTTTATCTCTTTCACTGCACTTATTCTGTTGTCTAAAATTCATCAAATAATGATTTCAAATAATTTATATAAAAATTTTACAATTACAAAATTAATTAATGAGACAAAACGTTTCAAAAAAATAATGATAAATGACTGTATAGTATATTCTGCAACTACTAAAATCCAAAACGATATTTTTACTGCTTTTAATGTTGATTTAAGTACAATAAATTTAAAAAAATAACTATAATTAATTGTAATTATATCAATACATATTTTTATTTAATAATTTATCTTAATATACCTAATATTATGCGTTAATTACAAATTTTATCCGACTGCCATTCAAAAATGTCACTGCGGATTGTTGTGTAAAAATTTTGCCGGATTCTAGGTAGGATACATTTCTTAGCTTATATAGTTCTATAACACTTAACTAACGACATTTAATATTTATCTTATAGACTAAAATAGCGATATTTTCGCTTTAACTTCTATAATTAAAGACAGTAGAAAACAAAAACCATCATGCACGACAATATAAATAATATTATAAATTTTTGTTTACCCTTTGGCTTTACGCTTAAGGACTATCAGATTGTCAGCGTCTTAGGCCAAGGTGGTTTTGGGGTCACTTATAAGGCGAAAGACGTTAAAACGGAAAAATTTGTCGTTATTAAGGAGCATTTTCCCCAAGACTTGGCGGCCAGAGTCCAAGTTAGTTACCAAGTTATCCCCAAAAACTCCACGAGCGAGACCGAATACCAGAGGAGTTTAAACTCTTTCCTCCGGGAAGCCGAGACCATAGCCCAATTTTCCCACACTAACATTATCCAGATCATCGACTATTTTGAGATCTTAGGGACCGCCTACTACGTCATGCCTTTTTACGAAGGCCAAACCTTAGCCGAAAAATTGGCTAAAGCCCCTCAGGGTAAAACCACGACCCAAGAGGTCCTTACGTGGTTACCCCCGATTTTAAGCGCCCTTCAGGCCATCCACGCCCAAGGGATTTTACACCGCGACCTGAAACCGGAAAATATATTTTTTAAAACCATCAACCAGCCGGTCTTAATCGATTTTGGGTCGGCCAGAAACGCCTTAACCGCCACATTACCCACCACGGTCGTCGTCATAACCCCGGGTTTTTCGCCGCCCGAGCAATACTCGCGCCTAATTTCGACCCAAGGCCCTTGGACAGACGTCTACGCTTTAGCCGCGGTCATTTATAACTGCTTAACCGGCGAGATCCCGGCCACGGCCGCCGCCAGGCAAGCGGCCGTGGCTGAAAACGAGCCCGACCCTTTGGCGGCGAAATTGAGCGTTTTAGCCAAAGAAAATCACCCCGCGTTAATAGCGGCCTTGGAAAAAAGTTTAAAACTGGTCCGCAAAAAACGAATTCAGGGGATTAAACAATTTTCCGAGGCCCTCAACCCTCTCTGGCCAGAGGCGAGACTCAAAGAAGATCCCGCCTCAGCCTTAAAGGAAGAGTCCGAAAACCTTCCAATAATTACCACAGCCGAACTAGAACAAGCCGCGACCAAAGACGCTAGCCAGGCCCAAAAAAGCGAATTAGGAAATGCTGATTATCAATCATTAGCGCAAAGTAAAGTTTTATTAACGTTAAATAAGAGTTTTATTGACAAAAATACCAAGGAAGTTAATGACCTTTATATAAATAAATATTTAAAAATTAAAAATAATGCTTTATTGTTAAGTATTTTTTCATATTTAATCTATAGGATAACTAATTACTCCTACGAAATATTAGTTCAATTAGAATTAATTTATAATTTTTTTATACATGAATACAGTTATACAGTTGATTTACAACTCTATTTTAGTTACTTAATTGTAATTATTGTTGTATACGTATTTGTCATATTAACTTTTTTAAATACAAGTAAATTATTCATTGGGCTTATCGATTTATGTGCTCTAATTGATTTATTCTATTTAACGTATTTTATCAATAGAATTAACAATGAAAATATTTACTTTTTATACATAGATATAATTGATAAATTAGTGTTTTTATTGATTAGTTTTACTGTTTCTATATATATACATACTTCAAGACAACTAACTAATATATTCAAATAAAAAATCTTGTTTAATAACCGGGTAGGGCGCGGGATCTCCCCGCCGTCCTCCTAAGCCACCGTACGTACCGTTTGGTCCGCCCCTAGACTTCGCAATATATATGGATGCTCGTCACAATACCAGGCCGAAACAGGTTCGTCATCCTGCGGACTGCTCATTCACCTCCTGTTGCTCCCCACCCCACCTCTCGATGACGCGGTTACGATTGGTTACAGGGATGCTGACTATCCCTGAAGCGGACTTTCACAGCTCTGATAAGGCGCCTTCATGGGCGCACAAATATTAAAAAAAAGAACTATACTCTTCTTAATAACAATTTTTCCTTTATATTTGATTTAAATATTATCAGTTATTTATTTATTATTTATATTATTAAATAATGACGAGATATATTTGGACATTAATTTTGATAGTTTCTATCAATTTAAGAAGTCAGTTGCCGAGTGGATATCACAGCGCGCTTGGCAAGCGCATCTCAGCAATTCTAATTTTGGATTTTTCTTTCTACAGCAGCTATGGTGTCGCTTGGAAAGGTGATCAACTGCTTGGGAAGAAATTTTTAAATCACGGTTTTCCCTCAACTATTTTTGGAAT
>JAIROO010000311.1 GCA_031257535.1 Deltaproteobacteria bacterium | reverse complement strand
AAAGACGTGGTGGCTAAAGCCGGCAGTCTAAAGGAAGAGATCGAAAAAACCCGCTCCGAGATGGAACGCGCCCAACGGGATGGCGACTTGGGTTTAGCCGCCGAGCTACAGTATGGGCGCCTCCCTGGTCTCGAGACGCAGCTTGAGAAGATCGCCAAAGAAGCGGGGCAAAGATTAATTAAAGAAGAGGTTGGCCCCGACGACGTGGCCCAGATCGTCTCCAAGTGGACCGGTATCCCCGTCGGGCGCTTACTCGAGGGCGAGCGGGACAAGCTTTTAAAGATGGAAGAGCGCTTAGGCCAAAGGGTTATTGGCCAGCCGCAAGCATTATCGGTCGTGGCCAAAGCCGTGCGGCGCGCGAGGGCTGGGGTCGCGGATCCCAACCGGCCAATTGGCTCCTTTATTTTTATGGGTCCCACGGGCGTGGGCAAAACCGAGCTGGCCCGGGCTTTAGCCGAGTTTTTGTTTGACGACGAGAACGCGATGGTCCGCTTAGACATGAGCGAGTTTATGGAAAAACACTCGGTCTCCCGCTTAGTGGGGGCCCCGCCAGGTTACGTTGGTTACGAAGAGGGCGGTTACTTAACCGAGGCGGTTAGACGGCAGCCCTACTCGGTGGTTCTTTTTGACGAGATCGAAAAAGCCCACGCCGACGTGTTTAACGCTCTTTTACAGATCCTAGACGACGGCCGCTTAACCGATGGCCAGGGTCGGACCGTTGACTTTAAAAACACGGTCATCGTCTTAACCTCCAATATTGGCTCCACCTTTATCGCCGAGGACGATGGGTTTGATCCCGCCAAAACCCGGGAAAAAGTCCTGGCCGCCTTAAAGGCGAGCTTTAGGCCAGAGTTTTTAAATCGGGTCGACGATCTGGTCATCTTCAACAACCTAACTAAAGACCATTTAAAAGAGATCGTTCGCCTCCAAGTGGCTTTACTGAGCCGAAGAATCGCCGACCGGAAGCTCGCCCTAACTTTAAGCGAGGCGGCGGTGGAGTTTTTAGCCCGCGTCGGCTATGACCCAGTTTATGGGGCCCGGCCCATTAAACGGGCTATTCAAACCGAACTCTTGGATCTCCTGGCCACCTCGCTGTTAAGCGGCGAGGTTTTAGACGGGCAAAACCTTTTCGTGGAGTACGATCCAGACGCGGATAAGCTGGTCATAAGGACTAGCCAAGGCGACCACTTGGGCTTAACCAGAACGGTTCAAGAATAAGGGCCGGAAAAAGGCGGCGGTTTTGGTTTATAATTTTAGGGTCGTTAGTTTTAGTTTAGCTTTTTTAGCGGTTAATTTTTTGTTATTTTAATTTTGTTTCGTTAAGTTAAATTAATTTAATATTTTTAGTCTAATAATTATACTTTAACGCTTAGGTTGTTATTTTGCCTTAGTATTTCTATTATTAAATTTCTCTTAACTAATAATAACGTCATCTGACTTAAATATACGAGTTTTTTTAAAAGTAAAAGCCCTAAAAAACTTATTCAGCTTCATTTTAGGAGACATTTTTATGCTAGGGTCAACCGATCTGATCGCGGCCATCGCCACGCCCATGGGTTCGGGGGCGGTGTCCATCGTCCGCCTTTCTGGCCCTGGCCTTCTTTCCGCTTTAGCCAAAGTTTTGGTTTTAAAACGCGATCTGGCTAAAAATCCCCGCCAAACCTTGCTAGGTCAGGTTAAGGCTCAAACCGGGGAAGTCGTAGACGAGGTTCTCGCGGTCTATTTTCCTGGGCCCTATTCCTTTACCGGCGAGGATTGCGCCGAGATCCAAGGTCACGCGGGTTTAGTGACCCCAAACCTAGTGTTAGAGGCCTTATTCGCGGCCGGAGCTAGACTCGCCAATCCAGGGGAGTTTACGCAAAGGGCTTTTTTAAACGGCCGATTAAGCTTAGACCAGGCCGAGGCCGTAGCTGAGCTGGTGGCCGCCCAGTCACGCTCGGAAGCCATCTTAGCCAATCGCCAGTTGGCCGGGGCCCTAAAAGAGAAGGTTGACCCTATTGGTCAGAAGTTAACTAACGTGGCCGCCACTTTAACGGCCATCTTAGACTTTGAGGAACCCTGGGAGGCGGACGACCAGACCCAGCTCAAAGCGGCCATCGCCGAGCTGCGCGAGGATTTAGCCGACCTTTTAACTCTAAGACGCGAGGGTCGAGTCTTTCGCGAGGGCCTCAAAATCGTTTTAGCCGGTCCCCCCAACGCGGGTAAATCCATCCTCTTTAACGCCCTTTTGGGTTTAGACCGGGCTTTGGTGAGTCCCCGCCCTGGCACGACCCGCGACTATCTTGAGGCGACCGTTAACTGGGAGGGTTTACGAGTTGAGCTCATCGACACGGCTGGCTTGTGGGCTGAATCGACCGACGAGATTGATTTGTTAGGCCAAGACCGGACCCATAAGCTTCTGGCCGCGGCTGACCTTATCGTCTGGCTTAGGGATTTAACTAACCCAAACTCTCCTCCCGCCCCCAAGGACGTCGAAGCCCCGGTCTTAACGGTCTACGCCAAAGCCGATCTAACTAAAGACTTAGACCCGAGCCTTTTAGCCATCTCCGCCAAAACTGGCCAGGGTTTACCTCAGCTAAAAAAAGAAGCCTTAGCCAAAGTCGGCCTTAGTCGGTCGCGACCCCCAGAGTTAGTGCCTAACTATCGCCATCAAAAAGCCTTAGAAGAAACGGCCGCGGCCGTGGCCAACGCGGCCCAAGCCTTAGAAGAGGGCCAGCCGCCAGACGTGGCTAATTTAGAAATTGGCGAGGCCTTAAAAGCCTTAGGTCAGATCACCGGTCGGGTCATGACCGAGGATCTTTTAACCGAGGTCTTTAGTCATTTCTGTTTAGGAAAGTGAGACTGGAAAAAAGTCTTTGGTTTTGGCTAATTGGCTAACCTTTGGTAAAACTTTTTGGCTTAAAATTTTAAAGGGCGAGCCATAAACTAGGGAGCGAGCCTAA
>JAIROO010000304.1 GCA_031257535.1 Deltaproteobacteria bacterium | reverse complement strand
GGGTCGTCCCAGGAAGCCTTTGTCAGTTCTCGACAATGATTTGTTATACGCGACTGTTCTCAAAAAACGAGTAAACAAAAATGTTGTCGAAATAAAGACGACAACTGTCTTTGGAGATCTTGACAAAGTTAATTTACGTCTTGCTAAGTCTCATAGTAAAACTATAAATACGTCATTTATTGAATTAATAAATGGTAATTGGTGACTTTAGTCTAACATTTAACACGTAAAAGTTTAACTTTCGCTAAATCACCTGTGTTATTAGACGCTAAGTTTTTAGTTAAACGTGGCGGCTTACAACTTTATCAAGCCGCGTTCAACTCTTAGCTGGCGGTTCGATAAACAATCTGGAAAGAAGTATTACATACCTACTACTCCAGCTATGGCCGCTGGGCTTACTTCTCGCCCTTGGATTTATTATGAGCTATTATGTACTAAGGGAACAAATTAAGGACTTGTCAATACGGATAATACATCACCAAAATATCTACCCCTCCCCAAAAATTCGCCTACCAGGAGCGAAATTCGGGTTTCGCGGGGCGATTTTGGCCTCAAACCTTAAGGTTTTTAGATTATGGGTAAAATGGGGTCATTTCTGAGGGCCCAAAACAGGGATTTATTGACAGTTTTAGCGGGCATAACCGTATCTATGGTTTTTTTAATTTTATATACAATTTGTAAGAGGTTTTCGGTTCAAAACTCCTCACCGCCCCTATTACTGGGGTTAGGGCCTTAAAACGTTAAAGCGTTAAAAAGTTAAAGCGTTAAAAGCCTCAAAGCCAAAAAAGCCTTAAAGCCCGACTCGCTAATTTTCGGCGATCTAAGTTTAAAAGCTCCTCGTAAGATCAGTTTTTTGTTTTTGGCGTTTTTTGGATAATCTAGGTCGCCTGGAGCTAAGACTCTATACCGCCCGGCGAAAAAGGGGGGCAAGGTCCCTTGATGATTAGTTAACCATAATTTTTGTGATTGTCGTCAACCAATTAGCTTAAGTTTTGAACGCCAAAACTGGCTCCTGTTCAAAAAGCGTTCAAAAGTTTGTCGAAAACTAGGGCTAGAAAACTCGCGGCGCCTGGCCCAAAGCCAATTTCAGAGAATTTGGCCTCCATTATGGAGCCCTATTTTTTGACTAAAGAGGGCGGTTTGGCCCCTTAAAACCCCCCTAAATCGAGTTATCCCCAAAAACCCCCAAAAATGGGGAAATCTTTCCCGGTTTTTTCGACAAAAATGTCTGACTTCTGGGGCGCAAAGGAGCGACAAGCCCAAGAGCGAAAAATTTGACCCACTAAAAACTGTTTTTACCCAGAGTTCCGGTTATAGGGTCAAAATCCCTTTTGGCGTCCGGCGCTTTCCGGTTTGTAAGGGGTAAGTTGGTTTTTTTAGGGGTTAAATTAGGCCGTTTGAGATGTTCGCGCTAGATTTTGGCGGCGTTAAGCGAGGCCGCCGCTTAGTTATTTTGATTTGAAAAAAATTATCTACCCCCCAAAATTCGGCTACCAGGGGCAAAATTTGGGTTTCGCGGGGCGATTTTGGCCCCAAAACTTAAGGTTTTTAGATTATGGCTAAAATGGGGTCATTTCTGATGGCCCAAAAATGGGATTTATTGACAATTTTAGCCGACATAACTGTATCTATGATTTTTTTAATTTTCTATACAATTAGTAAGATGGTTTTCGGTTCAAAACGCCTGGCCGCCCCTATTACTGGGGTTAGGGTCTCAAAAACGCTATAAAATAGCCTGGTTAAGCTTTTAAGGGGCTATCGCTTATGGGTTTTAACCAAAAGGCCGCCAAAGCCAAAAAGACTATAAAGATTCGGTAAAATGGCCAAAAACCTGAAAACCTTTTGGCGTATTTTTCAGGAATTAAGGGGCTTGGCTTGAAAAGACCAGAGACTTTTTACGGGGGGCTTAAAACTTAAAGGAGCTTAAAGCTGAAAAAGCGAGGTTAAAGCTTAAAAGGGGGCTTTAAACTTAAAAGGGGCGGTTAAAACTAGAAGGAGCTTTAAGCTTTTTTGGCTCTGACAAATTGGCCCCTCTTTCTTTCGCGAAATGTGATATTCTCTTTTGTGGCGTTATTTTCAAAAGTTAGCGCTTGTCCCGTCTCCTTTTGGGACGGCCGCCATGGCCCTTGGCGCCTTTTTGGTTTTTTTTGACGTTTTTTTTAAGCCAAAACTACCTGTTTTTAGAGGCGTAATTTTTTTGGCCTTGACTCGTTGACGCGATAAAGGCCAACAAAATGACGCGCCTTGGCCTAGTTAAAGGTAGTTGGTCTTTGTTTGGGGACTGATTTTTGTAGATCCCTATTGGCCATTTTCAAACAATCATAAAGCCGCGTTTTCTTGCGGTCTAAATCTGGTAGTGAATATTTTATATGGCGCGTGATCTAGTGGCCAAGGCTTTGGCTGATTTGTCCGCCGCGTCTTTAGCCGCGGCGAACGAGACGGATCAATTATTAAAAGCTAGCGACCTTTTAACCGAGAGCTTATCCAAAGGCGGCTTGGTCCTTCTCGCCGGTAACGGGGGTAGCGCGGCTGAGGCCCAGCACTTCGCTGGCGAGATCGTGGGGCGGTTTACGCTGGAGCGTTACGGTCTGCCCGCCATAGCCTTGACCGCGGACTCGGCCATTTTGACGGCCATCGCCAACGATTATGGTTACGAAGAGGTTTTTGTCCGGCAAGTTAAGGCCTTAGGCCGGCCCGGCGACGTTTTCTGGGGGTTATCCACCAGTGGTCGGTCGCCCAATATTTTAAAAGCCTTGGCCGCGGCTTCGGAACGGGGTTTAAAAACCATTTTTATGCGCGGCCCTTTACCGCTCAAAGAAGATTTAAACGTCGACGTCGTTATTAATACGCCCGGCCAGACTACCCCCCGGATCCAGGAGATCCATCTTTTTTATGGCCATATCTTGTGCGAGATAGTGGAAAAACGGCTTTTTGGGGGCCTTAAATAAGTCATGACCAAAGTCTGGCCAGACCTGGATTTAGGGGCTTTACGGCTAAACGCCCTTTCGACTCGGCCGTCGAAGGCCAAGGACGACGACTTTAGCCGACCCTTAGTTAAGGGTCTTAGTTTAAAGGAGTTTGGCCAGTCTTTGCCGAATATTTTAGCGGCCAAAGACTTAAAAACGGCCGCGAGTTTAATAGCCACGGCTAAAAAAGCCGGCCGCACCATTATGCTGGCCATGGGTGGGCATCCGATTAAAGTCGGTCTGGGGCCTATTTTGGTGGATCTTTTAGAAAGAGGGCTTATTGACTCTCTGTCCACCAATGGCGCGGTCATGGTCCACGACGCCGAGGTAGCCTTAGTGGGGGCGACCTCTGAGGACGTGAGTCAAGGCTTAGGCTCTGGGGACTTTGGGGTGACGGCGGAGACCGGGGCCTTAATTAATAAAGCCGCCCGCTTGGCCGCCCGCGAGCGCTTAGGGTTAGGGGCGACTTTGGGGAGGCTTTTAAACGAGTTTAAAACGCCGTCCTTAAAAAATAGCGTTTTAGCGGCCGCGGCTCGTTTGGATCTGCCGGCGACCATTCACGTGGCTTTGGGCACGGATGTCTATAATATTCATCCGCAAAGGGATTTTGGTCTATTAGGTCAAGCCGCGGAGAAGGATTTTACGACTTTTTGCCGAATCGTGGCTACCTTGGAAGAGGGCGTTTTTATTAACTTAGGCTCGGCCGTCATTATGCCCGAGGTTTTTTTAAAGGCCTTGACCCTAGCCCGAAATTTAGGCTTTCCGGTTAAGAACCTCACCACCATTAACCTGGATTTTATTTACCAGTATCGGCCCCGGGTTAACGTGGTGGAGCGGCCAACGCGACAAGGTGGCCAGGGCTTTTATTTTATTGGCCACCATGAGATTATGTTTCCTCTTTTAATGGGTCTAGTCTTAGAAAATTTGGACTAAAAAAATAGTTAAAAATATTATAAATAGTTAATAACATTTAAAAACAGGAAGAATAATGTAAATAATATGAACAGAAAATAAGTAAAAACTATAAAAACAGTAAAAATTATAAAAACAGTAAAAACAGTAAAAGTAGTAAAAATAGTAAAAATAGTAAAAGTAGTAAAAGTAGTAAAAGGGTAGTAAAATTATGGTTTGGCGAGTGGGGAGAGTCTTAGCTTTAACCGGCCTCTGGCTCGCTTCTTTAGGCTCCTGTCTCTTGGCTAACGCCGAGGGACCCATGAGCTCTAAAAGCCTCGCCCATCTATACGAGATTATGGCCCCCGAACCGCCCTTAAGGGAGGCGGACGTCAAAATATTTCTGGCTAACGCGTCAGTTATTTATAACCAGACCCCTATTTTAGGTCAGTCTCTCCCTCTGCCGGTCATCGTCGGCTGGACGGATAATCGCTTAGTTTACGTGGTCACCAAGATAAATTTAGGGATCTTGCTTTTGGTTGACCCGCGAAATAGTCTCTTAGCCACGGCCCCGGAATTCGCGAAACCCACCCCTTTGGAGATGGAGACCATAATCGGCCGGGAGCAAGATCTTATTAAGGCCTTAGAGCGCCTAGCCCCGTCAATTAGCCAAAAGTCAGCCCGGTAGAGCCCATTTTAAGACGATAAATAAATAATTTTGGTTTTTATTACGAGACGTAAAGCTATTATTGTTTATTTTAAGTCGCGATAATAAATTTTAGTCTTTTTTTTATACGCGATAAAAGACCAATTTTGGTTTTTTTTATAGGCTCCTAACGGATAGCCGGGTAAAAATCTCGGTCTTGAAATTGTTGCTCGGACCTCTTCAATATAAGTGGATTTTTTATTTTCGTGACCACTATATAGAGTATTTAAACGAGCTTCAAACTAAAATAGGGTTTTTACGAGTTTATCAGTCAAGCCAATCTTGGATTTTTTAAGAGGATTGTTTATGCGACAACTCCAATTGGTCCTCCTTTTGTTGGTCTTATGTGGGTATATGTCTAGCTCGGCTCTTTTGGCCCAAAATTCCGGTCAAAATAGGGGCCGGGCCTCAGCCCCATCCCCTAAACCCCAGCCGCCAGCCCCGCCTTTGGAGTCGCCGGATCTCACCAACCTACCCTCGCTCTCGCCCATCGCGACTAAAGCTCAGTCCGCGGTGGTTAACCTGGTCGTGACTAGGATTGTCGAGAAAAACGAGACCCAAAAGCCGCCAGAGCCCGTCTCGCCCTTTGGCCCGGAGTATGAGCTAAACCCGCCGCCGGGGACTAAGCTGGTTCTCCAGGGCTCGGGCTTTATCTATGACCCGGCTGGCTACGTTATTTCCAACAACCACCTGGTGGAAGGGGCTATAGACATTAAAGTCAACTTTGACGATGGTCGGGAAAAGAAAGCCGAGATCGTGGGTCGCGACCCAAAAACCGATCTAGCCTTACTCAAGCTTTCTGACCCTGGCTCCTACCCGTATATGTCTTTGGGGGATTCGGATCAGATAAAGATTGGCGACTGGTTAGTGGCTATTGGCAATCCATTTGGTTTAGAGCATACCGTGACCGTGGGCATCTTATCGGCCCGGGGTCGAGCCATAGGCGCCGGGCCCTACGACGATTTTTTACAAACCGACGCCTCCATTAATCCTGGGAGCTCTGGCGGGCCACTTTTGAGCTTAAAAGGGGAAGTCGTGGGGGTAAACGCGAAAATAGTCTCTCGCGGAACCGGCATTAGCTTCGCGATTCCTTCAAAACTAGTGGCCAAAATCGTGGACCAATTAAAAACCAAAGGCTACGTCGAGCGGGGTTGGCTAGGGGTCTACATTCAGGCCATCACTTTAGACATGGCCCAAACGTTTGGCTTAGACAAAGCCGAAGGAGCCTTATTAGCCGACGTCTTTCCTGACTCCCCCGCCTTTCGGGCTGGACTTAAGCATGGGGACGTGGTTCTGACTTTTGACGGGCGGTCGGTGAAAGAGTTTGGCGATTTAAGCGCGTTTGTCGCTGACTCCCCGCCGGGCCAAGAAGTCAAAGTGGCCATTTTAAGGGACAAGAAACAAATGGATCTAACCGTGACCGTGGCCCGCATGGAAGACGACCCGTCTTTAGTTTTAGCGGCGGGGGGCTCTTTAGATCTGGGGCTAACCTTAAAACCTTTAGCCCAAGCCACGGCCAAAGAGCTAGGGGTCACGGCGGGCTTACTGGTGGAAAACGTGGCCAACGACTCCAAAGCCAAAGCCGCGGGGCTCGCGACTCGGGATATAATTTTGGAAGTCGATCGGAAAGAGGTGGCCTCGATTGAGGAGTACCTTAAGGCGTTACGCGGCCACGACAAAAAAACTCCCGCCCTGTTTTGGGTCCGCCGAGGGGAAAGGACTGTTTTCATAGCCGTTAACCTCAAATAGAAAAGCCAGGCGATTAAAAGTCGCCTGGCTTTTCTAGCGAGCGTCTGGTCTAAAGACTTGTCGAGCGCGAGGCTGATTACTCAGCGATTCTAATTTTGGGTTTACCCGCTCTACAAGGAATTGTAGAGCGCAAAAAAAAACAAAGAGATTTGAGTAAAGAGCGGCAAATTAATTAATTGGCCGCCTGGATTGACTAGCTAACTCCAGAGTATGACAGAATGGAGTTCCGTCAATAAAAAGGGCTTACGCTTTCAAGAATATTAGGAAAACCGAGGGACGTGGCGGTTTTGGACCTGTTTCTTCCGAGGCCTGTTGGGCCATAAGCGGATCTCGTTGTTTTTGACAGAAGGTTTTTAATGTAGGTATATCATTTATTATTGTCGTCCAGAGAGTTTTAACGCTAAATTTAGTATAATGATGGGCAGCAATATTTCTCATATCAATAATATCACGCCATGGGATATGGTCATGGGCCAATCTGAAGTCCTTTGAAAGATGGGAGGCCAACTCGCCGATTTGTAATACGTTCATCGCCACCGCGTTTTTGTATACAAAATTTGCGTTCAAAACTTCAAAGGCGTCGCCAAATATCTGTCGGGTTAGCTCTATTTCTTGACAGCGCTTAATTATGGTTCTTTAAAATGTCAATATCACGTGGGGCGCTCATATATTATCACCTCATCATCGGCTATTCGATCTAGAAACTCATCCTCCAAGGAATCCGTCTCCACCAGATCGATCTTCAATCCAAAGGCGTCCAAAAGCGCGTTATGAAAGCCGGCCAACTGGAAATAACCCCCTATCTCCCCCTTGTCCAATCGGAAATCCAAGTCGCTATCTGGGTTGATATCGCCGAGGGGCGTAAGAGCCAAACAACCACATGCGATCCACTCCAAATCGCCGAGCGATGGGAGACACGATTTCTCTTATTTCTTCAATAGTGTAACGCGAATCACAACGTGTGGGTCGATTTGATAAGCTCACGTCCGCTCATCTCCTACAAAAAAGATTAAAGAATTATTTATCATGGCCTTTAAAGGAAAAGATATTAGCAAAAATCAACATAACTCAATTATAGAGATTCGTTGGGTCGGCGATGTCTCAGGAGCCATCGCGTTAGTGGAAAACGCTGACCCTTCAATAGTTAAAAACAAGGTTTATTTATCTCAATTAATCAGTTAATTAAATAGTGTCCACGATTATATCAATAATTATGCCTTACATAAAGCGCTTGGGTGGCGAAATAGCGGTGGCCTTGGGAAAAAATCAAAATGACCAGGTGGTAGCCGCGGCAAAAACGCCTAAACGGTATGAGTTGGAGCGAAGAGGGCTCTATAAACCTTACGACGATCACTTTTCGCCGAGCGAAATGCCTTTCTTAGTGAATGGACCAGGTAACGGATAATCCCTTTTAGGCCTATTGCCAAAGTTGGAAATGGCCGCTTAACCTTGTCCAATCGCCCAGGTGGAAATAGTTTGGCGCCTAGCCTTAGCCTTCCCCTGGTGGGGCTAAAAAGTTAGCCCTCTAGTTTTTCGTTAGCGGTCTTTTTTTTGGTTTTTCTCTTACAAGGGTCCATCTGGCCTGCCAATGACGTGGACGGCGATAATTTGGTAACCCGAGGGCAAGGGCAGTTTGCCTTTTAAGGCGTCGGCTTTCGTGGTTTTAATGACATTGGCCAGATCTAAAGAAGCGCAGGTCAATCCCACGTTTTGGGCGGCCAAGCCCAC
The DNA here is from genome assembly GCA_031257535.1 of Deltaproteobacteria bacterium. GTDB lineage: Bacteria > Desulfobacterota > Desulfarculia > Adiutricales > Adiutricaceae > JAIROO01. Next base: position 9,552 of record JAIROO010000304.1, on the reverse strand, counting down.
GTGCAGCCCGCCTATGGCTCCATCGTTGACCGGGGTCACGTAGATTAGGGTCAAAGGGGCGGAACTATACTCGCCGGTAAAGTCGCCGGCTAGCTGGAGACTTAAAAGGTTTTGCTCGGCCCCGTAAAGCCAGACCCCACTTTTTAGGATGGCGAAAATCAAAATGTTCTGCCGGTTGTGGGAAGTGGGGATGGTCCGCATCTTGCCAGCTTCCCGGTTAACCCCAAAAGCCGCCCAGAGGATCTGGCTAATTTGCTCTAAAGTTAAATCTTGGCTCAAAAAGGCGCGATGAGAGCGGCGTTTATTTTGAGCTTCGTTTAAAGGCAGGCCGCCGGCGCGGTCAGGCAAAGGCAAACGAATGGTTTTGTCGTCTTCTTGGGCGAGACTTGGGGTTAGAAAAGGGCCCAACCCGCTAAAAAAGAAGAACGCGAGCGCGACGAAAAGGAAATTTTTCACGTCATCCCCTTAAAGGGGGGTCGCTTAAAAAGGGAGGGGCGAATAATTAAGCGGCCCGAAAGAGAAAAGGCCAGAAAAGGCTAAAGTTAGCCAGTAAAGATCTTTATAGGGTCAGCTAAAAACCTCTTGCCCAAAAAGGTTAACCAATAGGGTTCTTAAAAGCTTAAGACTTTAAAACGCGGCGAAAAGGCGGTTGACGTGACCTTATTTTAGAAAATTTAGTTAAGAATTGGCCAATATATTAACATAAAACGGTTTTTTCGGCCTTAGTCAAGGGCGCTTAGGACCATGGCCAAAAAAAAAAGGAGGGTAAGACTCTAATTAACTCTGTTAATAATAGTTAGGCTAAGTCGTCTTAAACGCCCAGCCTAAAGGCCTTGGGGTCAGGAACCCTTTTTATTAGTTTTAAGGCGACCCTTTTTGAAATGTTAAGGTCTTAGCTAATTTTTGACGGCGCGGTTTTAGTCAATATATAGTAGCCCAAAATGATTAAGAGGCGTCTTTTCTCAAGCCTTTTCCACCCTTAATATAGCGGATGTAGTATTTTTAATGACCTAGAAAAACCAGTCGGGTATAAAAAGCCCCGTCTTTTTGGCCTTACCAAAAGGTTCTTAAACAATAAGTCTTTCTAATAAAAACCTCTTTTTTAGGGGCCGGGCGCGTTTGGACCGAAAATACGCCGCGAAATTTTTAACCTAAAGTGGATGTAGCATTATCAAACGTTTGAAATTTCAAAACAAGGCTTTGGCGGATTTTTTAGCGAATATTCGTAAAAAATAAGGCGAAGGGGGTTTTTGGCCTTTGACCAAAATGGTTTTTTACGGCGAGCGGTTTGCCCTTTAAGGTCAAGCGACCCTTTTTAGTTAAGGGCGTTTTTTAGTGGTTGGCCCGCCCTTTAGTTAAGGTAATCAGCCCCATCTCTGGCCAAGCCCAAAGGCGAAAAGGTAACCCCGCCGAGGCTAAGCCGCTTGAGATAATCAAAGTCGTGGGGGCTAGGTAATAGGTCCCTTCGGTATAGGGCGCGCTAAAAGTCATGAGGTTTAGCCGGGGATTCCAAGGCGCCTGAAACTGGCCGCCATGGGTGTGGCCAGCTAAATAGAGGTTAACGCCTTGGGCCGCGGCCTCAGTCAAACCCTGGGGCCGGTGCCTTAAGAGGATCTTAAAGTTCTCTTGGGGAATAGGCGGGCCTTTTAAGTTTTTAAAGTCCAAAGGTTTAGTATTAGGGTCAGCCCGATAAAATACGCTTCTTACGCCAGGGTCGTCAAAGCCAATGATGGTTAAAGGCAGGTTGGGCACGTTAACGGTCTCGTCTCTTAAGATCTTGACGCTAAGGAGCGAAAAAACGTTGGCCGCTTCGGCCGGGTTATTGGCGTAGAGATCGTGGTTGCCAAACACCCCATAGATCCCGTAGCGAGCGCGACTTAGGCGTTTTAAAGGCTCTCGAAAGTCGCGGGCCAAGGAGCTATTCGAGTCCAAAAGGTCGCCGGTCAACAGAATCAGGTCGGGCTTTAACTCCTCGGCCTGGGCTAAGCGGCGGTCGAGATCGGCTAGATCCGCCCCTAACCCGTAATGAAAGTCGCTTAAGTGGACGATTCTTAAGCTTTCCAGTTCTGGCGGGAGGGTGGGGATGGCCACGACCGAGCGCCGGATTACGGCTTCGCCTTGCTGGACCCAGTAACCGTAAAAAGCCGCGCCTAAACAGAGAAACCAGGCTAAGAAAACGATAAAGCCCACCGTGGCCCCGTCTTTTTTAGCCCGAAAGAGCTGGGGTAAACCTTTGGGGGCCCGGTTAACGAAGGGACTTAGGGCCACCCCAATCAGCCAGACGACTATGGCCACGGTCAGCCACATGGCGTGACCAAAAAACCAGGTTAAGGCTGGTCGATATAGGTAGGCCCAGATAAATTTTTCCGCGGGGAGGGCCTTAAAAACGTACAACTGGACAATGGCTAAGACGACTAGAAAATTTATGGCCAGATAAACGGCTTTTAAAGCCGAGCGCCAAAAAACCTGGGTTAGCCGCTTTTTTAAAAAGAATAAGGCCACGATCTGGCCTAAAGCCAGGTAAGCCAAAAGGAAAAGACGAAAAGCGGTCACGAGCCCCCGCCTCGACAAGGCCCGTTAACTCTAAGCCTTTTCAAAAGACGCCGCCTTCGCTGCCCGCCGCCGCTGGAAACATAAAAGTAAAACTAGCGCCGCTGTCGGGGTAATTGGGGGGTCTGTTCACGACCGTAATGTGCCCGTTATAACGCTCGACGATTTTGCGGACAATGGACAGCCCTAAACCCGTTCCTTGCGTTTTAGTGGTAAAAAACGGGTCGAAAACCCGGTTAAAGACCGCCTCGGAGACTCCGGGCCCGGTGTCGGTGACCTGACAAGCCACGTAGCGACTCTCGTTTTCTTTGGTTAGGTAGACGCGGAGGTATAAGGTCCCGCCTTTGGGGGCCATGGCTTGGATGGCGTTGTAAATAAGGTTTAATAAAACATGGGTCACTTGCCGGTCGTCGGCCGAGACGCTCGGCAGATGACTCTCGAACTGGGGGTCCACGACCACGTTGGAGGTTTTTAGCTCGTGCTTTAAAGAGAATAAACACTCTTTGGCCAGATCCTCTAACTGAAAATTCCTCACCAAGCCTTTTTCGTCGCGGGAAAAATTTAAGACGTTGTTTAAGACGCTATTTAGCCTTTCCACCTCTTCCATGATGACCACGGGATAGCGCCTTAAGGGATCCTCGGGGGGGATTTTTTTTAAGAGCCTTTGGGTAAAGCCGCCAATGGAGACTAAAGGGTTCCTAATCTCGTGGGCTAAACGGGTCCCCATCTCGCCTTGGGCAGCGAGCTTTTCAGCCTCGATAAGGCGTAACCGAACTTGGCTTAAGTTTTGGTTAGCGTGTCTTAGTTCGTCGTAAATCTGGGTGTTTTCAATGGCTAGGCCAGCTTGGTTGGCCAGCATGGTTAGATCTCTTAAACTCTCCCGAGTTAAGGGTTCCCCCGAGACCGAGCGATCCACGGCGATGACTCCCACTTCCCGACCTTTAGCCAGCATGGGCACGGCCGCGTAAGCCCTTAAGCCAAAGTCCATCAGCTCCAGATCGTCGGAGGTGTCTAAGGCTCGAAAACCCAATAAAGGTTTTTTCTCCACAATGACGCGGGTCAAGATCCGTTTGGAGTCGGGTTTGATGGGGATGGCCAGGCCCATGGCTTGGCCGTTGTCGAGCATTAAAACGGCTTCTTCTTGGGCTGAGCTATCCGAGGCCTTTTGAAGAATCAGGGGCAGCGGCAGATCCAGTTCGGCGTGGGGTAAGGTTTTCGGGGTCCAGTAGGAGGAGCTGACCAAGACTTTTTCGCCCCCCTCGTCGTGGACTAAAAGGATGAGGACCTTGTCGAACCCTAGGCCTTGGCGAGCGGTTAAAGCTTGATTGACGATCCAGATGAGTTCGTCGTAGCGCACCGTGGTCATCATGGCCGAGGAGACATCGTGGAGGTTGGAGAGATTTTGGACCATGTTCTCATTGGAGCGGGCCAAGCTTTCAACCTCTTTAAAGGTTAAAGCGTTTTCCACGACCCCGGAGATCATGCTGTTCATGGCCTTTAAAAGTTCCAGGTCCTCCCGGTCAAAGGGCTGGGGTTTGACCGGCGGTCCGCCCCGATAACTGCCTAACTTGTTAAATAAGGAGATGCTGCCCCGGTGGTGGCCTTGGAACATCAAAGGCTCGCTAATGATGGTGTGGGTTTTTTCTTTGGGGGTTAAATCCAAGGCTTTGGGATCGTCTCTTAGGCGGCCCATAAATAGCTCGTCGCGGTTTAAGGAAGAGGCGATGGCAGGCGGCAAGGACTGGCCTTCTTGATACCGCACGAAATTGTAAGAAGGCGGCACGGCCCCGTGAATGGAGGCGAAAAGGAGACGACTACCGGTTCCGTCTAAAACGTTTAAGGCGCAACCATCGGCCAGAAAAACCCCGGCCGCGATTTTTGGGATCATGGCCATGACTTTTTCCACCTCAATGGTGGTAGATAAAGTCCGGCCTAAATCGCTTAAAACATTTAAGACGCTTAAACGTTTACGGATATCCGTGGCTAATCTGTTGTTTTTTATGGCTAAAGAGAGTTGATTGGCGACGGCTTCAATGATCTGGCCATAAGCCGCTCCGCCAAAATCCAAAGGGGTCCGGTTTAAGGTCATTAAAAGACCATAACAGGTCTTGTCGTCGACCACGGGAATAACGGCTAAAGAGGGCAGAAAATTTTCTAGATAAACGCGCCAAGGGTCAGGGAGGTTATTTAAGTCATAAGGGTCGGCTAAAAGGGATTGTCTTGAGCCCACGGCTTTTTCTAAAAAAGTGTCGCCATAAGGGATGGGCATGGTCGGGGCCCCAGTCTCGCCATGGGGATCATGGGGTTCTAGCCAGCGTTTTTCGCGGTCTAAAAAAAAGAGGAGGCTTTTTTCCACGCCCATTTCCCAGGCCAAAAGACCTAAAAAATTAGCGACTTTAGCCTCAAATTGGATATTGGAGTTAGCGAGACGAATAAGTTTAGCTAAAAAAGCGGCCGCGTCGCCAGCCGAACTGGAACCTCCTGGCACTAGCGAGCCTCGATTTTGGCTAGATCAAGGGCTTGCTCGTAAATGGCCGCGTACGAGACCGCGGAGAGATCCCAAGAAAAGTCGGTCCGCATGCCTCTTAACATTAGGGCGGGCCACTGGGGCTCGGGGAAGACTTTTAAGGCGGTCTTTAAAGCCCCGACCAGATCTTCGGGCGTGTACTGTTGGAACTTATAGCCCGTGCCTTGACCTGGCCTTTCCAGCTCGTCTTGCACGGTGTCGTCTAAGCCGCCAGTGGCTCGAACCACTGGCACGGCGCCATACTTTAAGGCGTACATCTGCTCAAGGCCACAAGGCTCAAAACGGGAAGGGGCCAAAAAGACGTCGGCTCCAGCCAAGATCTGATGGGTTAAGGCCGGGTCGTAAGCTAGTTTTAGGCCGACCTTTTTGGGGTTTTGCCGGGCCGTCTCCCTTAAAAAGGAAATATACTGGTCCTCGCCGGTCCCCATAAAGACCAAGCGCAGGGGCATCTCTAAAAGAGTGGGCATGGCTCTGGCCACTAAATCAAAGCCTTTGCGGCTTAAAAGACGACTGACCATGACCACGATGGGGTCCTGGCCTGGCTTTAAGCCAAAAAGGGCGGTGAGGTTGTCTCGGCAGATTTTTTTGCCGGCTAGATCCTCGGGGCGGTACTGGGCGGGGATATAGTGGTCAATAGCCGGGTCCCAAAGGGCGTAGTCGACGCCGTTTAAAACGCTTCTTAAGCGACTTTGGCGTTCTTTTAAGACTCCTTCCAATCCATGGCCAAACTCTTGGCCTAAAGTTTCTTTGGCGTAGCGGTGGCTGACCGTGGAAATAAGATCCGCCCCTAATAAACCGGCTTTGGTGAGGTTTAATTGCCCATGAAACTCCAGGCCCCGAAAGTTAAAAAGATTCCAGTCCAAGCCCGTCATGGCGAAGTCGTAATAAGGAAACGTGCCTTGATTAGCCAGATTGTGATAGGTAAAAACCGCCCCCACCCCTTTGAGGCGCGGGGAGAGGGGTTTGGCGGTTTTTAAGTACATGGGGACTAAACCCGTGGGCCAGTCGTGGGCGTGGACCACGGTCGGGACGTCGGGGTCGATGAGCTCGTTTAAAAGGGAAGACACGGCTTTGGAAAAAAAGACATAGCGCTCGGCGTTGTCGTCGTAGTCGCCAAACTCATTGCCGTAAATACCGGGGCGGGCGAAGAGGTCGTCGCAGCCAACTAAAATTATTTGGTGGGCGCCTTTTAGATTAAGCTCGTAAAATTGGGCTAAACGATTGGAGATAGATAGATCAATAGCGCGGTCCAGATCCCGCCGATAGGTCAAATCGAGTTCTTCAGACCCACTATATTTGGGCACAAGGACCGTGATTTCGTGACCTAGGTTTTGTAAGGCTCGGGGGAGGTGATAAGAAATATCGCCTAAACCCCCCGCCCGTGAGCACGGAACGGCTTCCGGGGTGACAAAAAAAATCCGCATTATTGTCTCTTTTGGCGGAAAGTATTCAAGATATAGTCGTTAAGCGGTTAACTCCGGCCTTAATGGAAGAATTGTTAGGGGCTATTTAACCGACTGGCTCGGTATAGCCGTTTTCCTCATGGATGAAGTCGACTATCATTTTGACGGTTTCTTCGACCTCTTGGCTGTCAATTTGGCAAGTGGCCACCGCCTCGTGTCCACCGCCGCCAAAATGGAGGGCGATGCTACCTAAGTTGGCCTGGCTATCGCGGTTAATAATGCTGTTACCCATGGCCAGGGCCACGTTTTTCTCGTCTCTAGACCAGGTCAGGTGGATACTGACCTTGCAATTGGGAAACATGGTGTAGGGTAAAAAGCGATTTCCGGGGTAGATGACCTCTTGTTTTCGGAAGTCAATAATGAGCACTTGGCCGATAAGGCGCGAGCAGGTTTGGATCATGTTGACGTATAAAGGGGTTTGCTCAAAATAAAAATTGGCCCGTTCTTTAACGTCTGGGTCCTCTAAAATCTGCTCGGCGGTTTTTACGCGGCACATTTCAATGAGCACTTCCATCAATTTATAGTTAGAAATGCGAAAATCATGAAAACGGCCTAAACCAGTTCTCGGGTCCATGAGGAAACCCAGTAAAATCCAGCCCGTGGGGTACTCGATTTCTTTGACGGTTAAATTGGCGCTGTCGACTTTGTCCACCGCCTCCATCATGGGGTCCCAGTGGGTGGAGTATCTGGAGGCCCCACCCAAAAAATCATAAATGACGCGGGCGCAGGAAGGAGCCACTCGCGACATGCCGCGGTAAGAGATAGAGCCTAACCTTTCGCCTTCACTCGTATGATGGTCAAACCACATGCCCGCGCCCGTGGCGTAAGGCACGTTGGCCAAAATATCATTCGAGTTAATTTGGATCAGGCCATCTTGAATGTCTTTAGGGTGGACGAATTGATAACTGTCAATTAGTCCGGCCTCTTTTAAAAGAGCTCCGCAAGCCAGGCCGTCAAAATCAGAACGGGTAACCAAGCGCATTTTTGGCCTCGAAAAAAATAAATAAACGGATAGCGCGCGGACAAATTACCGCGTTCGTCTTAATTTTCAGGTGTTTTGTGAGGTCAATTAGAGGACGGGGCCTAAAAGCGTTTTGGCGCCCTGTCATTGAAAATAACGAACGCCACAGAGATAACCTATTTAGGCCTCTCTATAGGCTTTCAATTGAGTCTAGCCTATTATAAAGTCTCATTTTTGTCAAGAACCTTTGAGGCGAACGATTGATTGGCCAAAAATCGCGACGAATGGGGGAGGGTGGGGGAGTAGATAATTATTGGTCTTTTTTTTAAGGCCTTAGCCGAAAAATCAAAGGTTAGATTTTGGCGAACTCTTGGCTTAAGGAGATTTTTTAGCTGAACTAATAAATATTAGTTTGCGGCTAAAAAATATAGTTAAAAAATAATTTTATGGTCTAATTTTCGTGTTAAATATCGTTAAAAAGTTTATGATCTAAGTTAAAAAGTCAATTTTGATAGTTATTATTATAACGCATGACCTGGGGTTACGATCCCGGGCTTAAAAATGTTTTTTCCGACAAATCTTAGAGATCCAGCGGATATTTCGCGGCCCCGCTTTTTTATATACCTATTTACGTCCTTTGGAACTTCTGGGTCAAGTTAGATTATCCCCAAGAACTGCTAAATTTTATTATTTTCGGTTCATAAACTCCTGATATCATCTTTCAGTTCTTGATAAAGTCATATATTCTAAGTAATTACTTCCTTATCAAGTATTTATTCAGTCTTAAAGAAATTTAGCCTTCATAATATTTTCATAGCCTTAAAATTTCTTGAAGAAAATTATAGTTTTTTATTGATACTGTCTTATTATTGCTGTATCAACATTTATAAGAACTTCGGTATCATTAGCATGTTATATTAAATGATGGACTGAATGGTATGTTTAGATTTAAATTCTGACGCTTACAGGTAATATATAGTATTTTAGAAATAAAATTATATCAATTATTAGAAAAATATTGATTACATTAATAAATACAACAAATAAACTGGCTATAGGAAACGTTTCTTCAAGCAATAAACTTATATCAGTTTGTTAATATATATTTTGTCTATATTGAATATTTAAAAAGTTCTAAAATAACAATTAACGTCAACAATGCAGATTTAAGACAAATTAAAAATGTGCTTCGAGCATTAGGAACGATGTCTGAAGATTTTTTTTAAAATAGTTATTTACCATCAAAAGGGTTTAAAAACAATATAAAATACTATGAAAATAAATATAAATTATTTGATCGTTATGCTTTTAATACTATAATTGTTGAATATAATTTAATTTATTAAATTTTAAACAATAAATTACGTATTAAATATATAATATTAAATAAAACTAAAAAACAATGCTTTTCATATGTATAAATGTACTGAAATGATTTCTCTTTATGGTAAAAAGCTAAGAGCTAACCTGTCGGCGTAACTGGCTACCTGGGGACAGAAGTCATACAAGGCGAAAGAACTCTTCATTCGCGGAATATCTGTTCTATTTTTAGGGCGCGATAATTTAAACTTCAACAACGCGACTTAAGAAAGCAGCCCAAAAAATTATTTCCCAATCTTGGCTAGACATTCGCCTCTACGCGTTACCCCGAGGCCGATTTTAACCAATTTTTTGGCTTTTGAGACGTAGGGCTGGGAGTATTTTTTTTCGGCGATGGCTTTTAAACCTTCATCGGCCAATTTTTCTAATTTAGCCGCCAATTTTTCATCGCTTTCGGGCTCCTTACTTTCATATTTAAGCTCAATAATCGCGACCGTTTGGTCGTCTGGGAATAAAAGGACAAGATCGGGCGTTCCGATAGAACCAGGGGGTTCCGAAAGAGTGTAAGCTAAAAGGCGACAGTAACCGTATAAAACGCTGTTATAGAAGCTTTCGGTATCTTGATGATGAATGGCGGCTAAACCAGCGTAGAGAGAATTAAATATTTCAGTCAATTTTTCAGCGTTTAACGCTAAGATAGCTTTTTTAAAATCATTTTTCACGGTGTTTTG
>JAIROO010000273.1 GCA_031257535.1 Deltaproteobacteria bacterium | reverse complement strand
CTAACTTATGTGTTAATAATGATTATTTTAAGTTATAATTATGTGTTAAACATGTCTTTTTTACTTCCTCCCAATTTTGCACCCATAACCGCTGGTACGAATTGGCACGGGAATTCAGGTTAAAGGGGAGGGGCCTAAAACGCGGGTCTAAAACAGCCCACGTTTTAAGTTTTTAGCGGCTTTTGGCCAGATTATCTGGCGGCGTTTTAGCGAAAAGTCGTCTGAAAAGCGGTTAGCTAGCCGGTATTTGATTCGGAGCGATTCAAAAGGCGCCCAAGGCCTTTATATTTTCCAATGTAATCTCTTATGGACAAGCGATTTGTTTCAAATTTTATAAATTAGCCTCGCGAGTCTAGACGTGACTCAGATCTAAGTCAATAACGAGCTAATTTTTACCTTGTAAAGACTGTCTATTAACTAAAAGGGCTCCTCGTCCGGCCTACCGAAGGCCTTAACTCGGTTAGCTTTTTTAGGTTTTAAGGGCTAAAGATCGCCTTTTTGGGTTTTAAGAGTTAAAGATCGCCTTTTTGAGTTTTAAGAGTTAAAGATCGCCCTTTTGGCCAAAGCCAAAGGGCGACTTTGGGGTAAATTATGGCCCTCCGGTAGCTGGGGCTTTTGGCTTTTGGCTTTTCGCCTTAAGGCTTCGCGAAGTCGACCCCGAGGAATTGGTCAATATTTTGAGCTTTTGGTGGGCCAAAATTGGAGCGCTTCTCTGGGGCCGCGTCCGGCTAGTTTACGCGATCGAATTGGCCTATTTTCGAAAGGCACGGATTTTAGGGCAAAATCTTACCTTAAATCGCCCGTAAAATAGAGTTCTGAGTCTTTAACTACGTGAATTTATAGTTTTTTTAGGGGAAAAAGAGGGTTTTTGATTTTTGGATAAAATATTCTGGGGGGGCTTTAGGGAAAAGTCCTCTATAAGAATCTTCAGGTAAATTATGGCGGCGCCTAGCCAGAAGGCTAGTTTTTAGAGTTTTTCGGCCGTCAAAATTACTTTAGTGGGCGGTTTTGTTCTTCCCGCCCAGCATCGCGAGGAATTCGTTAAAGGCTTCCTCGGTTTTAAATTTCGACTTCAGAAAGGCTATCTGTTGCTCGAGTTCGGCGACGATCGACTCAAAAAGTTGATCGGCTTCCTTTCGTCCAAGATTTTTTACGCATAAGAGGCGATCTTGGATTGATTTAGACGGCTGGTCGTCCATGGTTGGCGCTCCAATCGGCGTTTTTTAGACCGCGGCCAAGCGGTAGCTTGGTTCGCCCCCAAAGGCAAAAAATATGGCCCGAAAGGGGGTGGAGAATAAGCCTTTTTTTTTAGAACGAGAATCAATTAGGTCGATTAAAACGAGAATCAATATCGATTACTATCTTTTTTTATGTCCCAAAAGGCGTCCTAAAAAAACATAGCTCAGTGGACTTATTTAGGCGAATTAACGGTTTTTTTCTCTCCTTAAGCCACTCGATTAAGTTCTGTAAAGACCAAAGGCTTTTAGCCCCGAATTTAAGGCGCCTAGGGAACTCGCCTTTTTTTATTAACCCATAAATGCTTGTTGTGCCTAAATGGACTATTTTTTTGACCTCTTTTATACCGATAAAGCTATCTGTTTTCATATTATCTCCTTACGCGCGTGGGCGCGCGTCTAACTGTTTCTGAGTCGGTCCAGATAATCCGCCCAGTCCCGCGTCATCTTTCGTCGTTCGGCCAGGTATTCAGACCAGTTGTAAACAGCCCGAACCCCACCTGAAACGTGAGCTAGCTGTTTCTCTATCCAGTCTGGCGAATAACCATTCTCGTTTAAGAACGCGCTAACCATAGACCTAAAACCGGGGGGGACTATTTCGTCTTGAGCTAGGTCGATTAAAACGAGAATCAATTAGAACGAGAATCAATTAGATCAATTAGAACGAGAATCAATTAGATCAATTAGAACGAGAATCAATTAGGTCAATTAGAACGAGAATCAATTAGGTCAATTAAGACGAGAAACAATTAGGTCAATTAGAACGAGAAACAATTAGGTCAATTAGAACGAGAAACAATTAGGTCAATTAGAACGAGAATCAATTAGGTCGAATCTTTGGGCCCTAACTCGGTCACTAGCGCGGTCAACTGGCCAGCCGCTAACCGGACCTTAATTAAGTCCCCCACGGTTACTTGGTCAAGAGATCTTAAGACGGCCCCTTTTGGGTCGACGATTAAGGCGTAACCACGCCCTAAAACGCCTAAAGGTGAGACTAGCCGCAAACGGGTGAGGTGACCTTCTAACTGGTTACGGCGGGCGGTTAAAGTCCGGGCCAGGGCTAAAGGCAGAGCCCGGGTTAGGGCGACTAGGGTGGCCCGGTCGCGTTTAAAGCTCTGAGTCGGCGAGCGAAACGCCAGGTCGCGAGCGAGACTGGTTAAAGCTTGCCGGGCGGATAAAAGGCGCCGGCGACCGGCTTTGGCTAAACTAGCCAAGAGGTCGTCCAGCCGTTGACGCCGCAAACGAATCTGGGTCTCGAAGCGGGCCAAGCGAAAGTTTAAGGCTTTTAAGCGGTCCAGGTCGCGGGCTAAAACGCCTTTGACTCCGGCCGTCAGATTTTTAACTAAGGCCGTCACCCTTTGGGTCAGAACTTTAACGTCAGGAAAAATAGCCTCGGCCGCGGCCGTGGGCGTAATGGCCCGGTCGTCGGCCGCGAGTTCCACCAAGGACTCGTCGGTGGCGTGGCCAATAGCCGCGAAGACCGGCAGACGAGACGCGGCCACGGCTCTAACCAAGACCTCCTCGTTAAAAGCCCACAGGTCCTCTAAGCTACCCCCGCCGCGAGTGACGACCACTAAATCAAACCCGCCCCACTGGTTTAAGTTGGCTAAAGCCTCGGCGATCTCCTCGGCCGCCCCAGCTCCCTGGACCCGGACCGGGTAAAAACTAATGGCCGCCGACGGACAGCGCCTAACGGCGGTGGTTAAGAAGTCTTGGCGGGCCGCTCCCCCCGCCGCGGTCAAGAGAGCCGTTTTCTGGGGCCAAAAAGGCCTTGGCCGCCGCCGCTCTGGCCGAAAAAGACCCTCGCTGGTTAACCGGGCCAAGAGTTTTTCGTAGGCTAAGCGGAGAGCGCCTTCCCCTTGGGGCTCGATTCTCTCCACGATGATCTGATACTCGCCCCGAGGGGCGTAAATGGCCAAAGACCCAAAGGCCAAAACTTTGAGGCCATTGGCTAAAGGTCCGCCTAAACGGGGGAGGCGACTTTTCCAGACTACCCCCTTAACCAAGGATTTGGAGTCTTTAAGGCTAAAATAAGCGTGCCCAGAGGCGGGCAGGGCTAAAGAGGCGATCTCCCCGGACAGCCAGATCGGGCCAAGGCTTTGATCAAACGTGGCTTGGAGACGCGCGTTTAAGGCGGTGGGCGTCAAAATTTCCCGTCGGCCGTTAAGAGCGTCTAAGGGCTTTAAAGGCGAAGAGGCTGGGCTCAAAGACGGCGCGGTCGGCTTTTTAGGGTCGAAGAGATCGTCTAAAGGCCGCTTAGGGGGCATAGCGGCTCCCGCTTTTGGATTTTTGCTTTTTAGAAAAACCCGGGTTAAAGTGTAAAAACTTCGTCGGTAACGCCGTAAATTCGCGGGGAAAATAGCCCCCCGTAGGTCTGGGGCGACAAAAAATCGTATTAGTCATTATACACTATTTTTCATAAAGGTGAAATCGTGTCGAAAAGATCCGGTTTTTGGCCAAGAATCTTCGTTTTCTTGGGGTTTTCGCTTTTCTTTGGCCTGGCCTTAGGCGGCCTAAACTCGCCTCCGGCTTTTGGTCAGCCCGTTAAGGGCGACGCTTTGGTCGACGCCGCCATTGGGGACGCCAACACTTTTATCCCCGCCTTAGCCAGCGACACGGCCTCCACCGCGGTCACGGCCTTGGTTTATCGGGGGTTGGTCAAGCTGGACCGGGACTTAAAAATCGTCCCAGAGCTAGCCGAGTCCTTTAGCGTCTCCGAGGACCAGCTAACGGTCAGTTTTAAGCTAAAACCCAACCTGACCTGGGAGGACGGCCAACCTTTAACCGCCCAAGACTGTCTTTTTACCTGGAAGCTCATGAGCGACCCCAAGACCCCGACTCCTTATGGCGAGCCCTTTACCCAGATCGAAAACGCCACGGCCCCGGACGATTTAACCTTTATAGTTAAGTATAAAAGGCCTTTAGCTAGAGCCGTCATGACCTGGTCCTTCGACATTATGCCTCGCCACCTTCTGGAAGGGCGAGATCTAGCCGAAAGCCCCTTAGCCCGAAAGCCAGTGGGCTCAGGCCCGTTTCGGTTGGAGAGTTGGCGACCGGGTCAAAGGACCATTTTAGCGGCCAGCGACAACTATTATAAAGGGCGACCATTTTTAGATGGCCTGGTCACCAAGATCATCCCCGACATGGCCACCCAGATGCTGGAGCTAAAAACCGGGGCCTTAGACCAGATGACCTTAACCCCCGACCAGTGGTTTGAGGCTCAGGAAGATCCGGCCTTAAAGGCTAACTACAATTTTTACCGTTACCCAGAATTCGTTTACACGTACCTGGGCTTTAATCTCTTAGATCCGCGTTTGGCCGACGTTAGGGTCAGACGAGCCATCGCTTACGCCTTAGACAAAAAAGAAATTATCGAAGGGGTCGTTTTAGGCTTAGGCCAGCCCGCCAATGGGCCGTTTAAGCCTGGGACCTGGGTCCATAACCCCAAGGTCAAGCCTTATCCATTTGAGCCCAACCGAGCCAAGGCCCTCCTCGCCGAAGCCGGTTGGCGGGACACGGACCAAGACGGGTACGTGGATAAAGACGGTCGCCGGTTTGTCTTAACCATCATGACCAATCAGGGCAACAAGGTCCGGGAGCAGACCGGGTTAGTCGTCCAAGCCCGCTTAAAGGACGTGGGGATCGAGGTTAAGCTCCGGATCATCGAGTGGGCCGCTTTTTTGAAGGAGTATATCGACAAAAAGGCCTTTGAGGCCATTATTATGGGCTGGACCATCCCTCACGACCCCGATCTCTTTGACGTTTGGAACTCGGGGAAAACCAAACCCGGGGAGCTAAACTTTATTTCCTTTAACAACGCCGAAGTCGACCGCCTCATCGACGAGGGTCGCTTCACCATGGACCAAGCCAAGCGCAAGGTGGCCTATGACCGGCTGCAAGAGATTTTTTACGAGGAGGTCCCTTATGTTTTTCTCTACGTGCCGGACGCCTTATTAGCCATTAACAAACGGATCTTAGGCCCTGAAGTCACGGCTTTAGGCGTGGGCGACAACTTGCCCGAATGGCATGTGCCCAAAGATCGGCAAATTTACCAGTTAAAGGCCTTAATCGCCCCGTAACGCCTCGTAATATCCCGTAAAATATCGTTTTATGGCCTTAAAAGAAAGGGGCTGGCTAAAAAGTAAAAAAACTTTTTAGCCAGCCCCTTTCTAGTTGACTGACCCTCGCGCCTATTAACGGCCTGATGAGCCGTAAAACAATTTTTTTCGTCATTCTTAAAGCTCCCCCTCTTTTTAGGTTAGGAGAGTTTTAGGGGGAAAATTTTTTGACCAAAAAGGCTTCTTTTTGTTTTGGCCTTTTTTTTTAGCCAAAACTTCGCTTAAGGCCAAAATGGGCTTTTAGGATTCCGTGCGCAAACGAGCCCTTTGCTCTTCTAACATATAGTAGTTAATGGCTTTTTGTAAGGCCCGAGTGGCGTTAAGGTCCAACTCGTGAAACTTTAAGCCTAATTTCGCCATCTTGTCCCCTGGGGCCCAAGTGACCCGCACCACTTCGGCTTCGCCGTTAATGGTGGTTTGCCCGCCGGCGGTCTGGAAATTGGGGAAAAAGAGGGTAAACCACAAATGCATGCCCAAAGTGGCTTGTGGCGGGGCGGGGACTCCAATAAGCACGCCCCCGGCCGAGAAATCGAAAAGGACCACCCGACCAAAGGAGGGATGGGTTTGAATGCTGATGTGATCGTTTGAGACGATCGTTAAGCGGTAATCCATCCGGGCGTTGGTTTCGTTGATTTCCCCAGGTTTGGGGGCCGACAAATAAATGGCCTGCACCGTTTCGGTAGGGCTAAATTTGTAATCGGAAATACCAACGATTTTCCCACTCCAGCCCCAGCGCATGACCTCGCCGCTCACTGGTTCCCGCCCCACGAAGGTCACTTCGACCTCCCGTCCGACCATGGACCGGGTCATGAGAGGATCGGTCTGGGAAAGGATGAGATTCTTTTCGGTAATCTCGTACACAGTCCCGTTGCGAACGTCAATCCGGTCGTTGATCAGATCCACGTCCAGGATCAAATCAACCCGCGTGTTGGGTTTGAGAAGGCGATCGATAGACCACTGGGTCTTTTTAACTTCAGCCATAGGGGCCGCCCCTTGTCGCGAGAATTGGGCTGGAATAGAGCCGGCCGGATCAGATACGGTCTTGGCCTTGGCCGCCGGCGGAAAAAGTTAAATCCAATAAATAGTAGGCTCCAAATAGCGTAATCGCCATTAGGAGCGTAATGAATAACGTTTTTAGTTAAACTTTATTTAAAGCTAACCAAAAAATAAGGTCCAAAGAGGGCGCGTCGCGCCAATTTTAGTTTAGATTTTTTAAAACTTTTTGACCGTCAATTTAGTCGATCGTCAAGTTAGTCGATCGTCAAGGTAGTCGACCGTCAATTTAGACTAATTAATTTTTGGCGTAATGGCTTTTTTGGTTTTATCGTTGTTTTCATTTTAACTTAAAATTTAAGGCTTATTTTTAGCCTAAGAAAATTTAAAGTTTTTTATCAAGTAAATCAAGGCCCTAAAGTAGTCTGGCCCCTAAGAGCCCTTAAAAAAAATCGCCCTAATCGCCCCTAAAACCAAAAAAAATGGGGCCAAAACGCGCTAAGACCAGCCTTAAGCCAAGGATTTAACCAAAAACCGCCAGACTAAAAACAAAACGCGATTGGGATTTCTAAAAATAAGTCGGCTAAAAGTTACGCCTTTAAGATAAATTATAGCCTTTTTTTGGCGCGAAACCATTTTTTGTGTCTATAGTCAGGCGTTATTCAGTTTGTTAAAACGAGCCTTTAGACGACCTAAAAAACCAAATTTTTGGCCCACCAATCTTTTCCCGGTTTACGCCCTTAAGACCTTAGTCAAAGAGATAAAACAGGGAGGCTTTAATGGTCTTAATGGTCAACCGAAATGGTTACGCCAATATTAAATTATTATAACTAAAGAAAAATTTTGAAGCAAGCGTTTTTGGCCAAACCGCCGGTCGCGCCTTTTAGGAACTAACCTCTTGGGCTTAGGGCGTTAAAGTTATTATATGATTATTTTAGCTAACTTTACATCAAAAATAGCTAAAACAATAGATTAAATATTTATCAAAAACAGTTAAAAATATATATAACAAAGTTAACGTCGTTTTTTTTTATTAACAAGCTTAACCTAAAAAAAGCGACTTAGCCGCTTTCCCCTTTGGCCACCGTCTTTTTTCGGGGTCCTGGGGGCGGCCGTTGACTCGCCCGCCTTGATTCTAGTAATAAATTAACGAGCTTAGCCTAAAAAAGACTTGGCCGCCCCCTTTTAAGCCCCTCTTTAGTCAGGGGCTAAGGCCGCGCGGGACCAAAGGCCTTAAGGGTTTTGGCTTAAATCTATAATTACCTTGGCTCAGAAAGAGGATATGTGTTATCTTGCCAAAGCGGGAAAGAGGGTCCTTTATGAAAACAAGACCCTTTTAGCGCAGGCGGCCATTTTAAAAATGGCCTCTATAACCAAAAGCGTAGACTTTGTCTTAATAATTGACATTTGGGCACTGTAACATATTTCCCCAATTTCGGCAAAAAACTTTGTTTCTTTTTCCCTGTGATCGGGCGGTCGGGCCTGTCTTATGGCTTTTTCCCGCTTATTGACTAGGGAAGTACTAATTACTTTGCTTATTTTTTACTGTATTGTTTATAATTTTCCTGTTAATTAATTGACTAAGGATCATTAAAATATAAAGTGGTAAAAATGGTAAAATATTTGAAAATTTTTTCACTATTCGCGGTGTTATTTATGGCGACTCATGTGGCGGTCCCGCCCTTAGCCTGGAGCGGGACCGATGAAAGTTACGTCCTGGACAATGGGCTAAAGGTTATTTTGGCCCCCCAACCAGGCAATCCCGTTATCTCGGTCCGGGTAACGGTCAAAGCCGGCTCAGCCGACGAGAAGGGGCCCAAAGAGTATGGCCTGGCCCATCTTATGGAGCACATGGCTTTTAAAGGCACGGCCAAACGGAAAGTCGGCGAGATTTCGCGACTCGTGGAATCGAATGGCGGCAGTATCAACGCTTACACGTATTTCGACGAGACCTGTTACTACTTGAGCTTGCCAGCCGAGCAGATCGACTTGGCTCTAGATATTTTGGCCGACCTGGTCTTCGCCCCGACTTACGACCCCCATGAGTACGCTTTGGAGAAGGAAGTCGTGGTCGAGGAGATTAAAAGGGCCGCCGATAGCCCGGAGAGGCTTTTGGCCGACGCTTATTTTTCTAAAGCCTTCGCCGGTCACCCCTATGGCCATATGGTTTTGGGGTCGATTGACTCGGTGCGCGGGGCCAGTCGGGACACGGCCTTTTCTTTTTTTAAGAAATTTTACCGGCCCGATAACGCCTTTTTAGCCATCTCTGGGGGTTTAGATCTCGAAATCGCGAAGAACCTGGTGGCCAAATATTTTGGGCCCTTAAAAAAACCTAAAGTCGCTCTCCCCGCGCCTTTACCCGCCAAGCCCCCGACCGCGACCGGGCCGAGCTTAGAGATTTTGGTTAGCGACAAGGTGACCGTGCCCAAGATTATTTTGGGTTTTCCGGCTCCCAGCGCCCTCGACGCTAGCTCTTTACGGCTCGACATGCTAGCGGCCATCTTGTCCAATGGGCGAGCTAGCCGCTTATACTCCCGTTTAAAGATGAGTCAAGGTTTAGTCACCGACATCGACGCCTCGGCTTTAACCTTAAAATATGGGGGCAACTTTTTTGTTTCCATGGAGACCGAGCTGGACAAGATCGAGCCGGCCTTGGAAGCCACGCTTAAGGAGTTAATAGGTTTAGTCGCTAACCCCCCGACCTTTGAGGAAATGACTAGAGCCCGGGCTTTGACGGGTAAATCATTTCTTTTAGGCCAAGAGAGCGCCGAAGGCCAAAATGGCCTTTTAGCCTCATTTGAGCTTTTACAGGGCGATTATCGCTTAAAAGACGCCTATCTGACGCGGTGGGCTCGTCTAACTTCCGACGATTTAACTTTTTTAGCCCGGGAGATTTTTCAGCCCAACAAAATGAACGTGGCCCTCATCGTGCCCGCCGACGCGCCGCGACTGGACCAGGCCAGTTTAACCAAACTTCTTAGCTCCTGGTCCATCCCCGCGTCTCTTAGCGCCGCCAAAGCCGACGACAAGTATGAGATCCATCGTCTCGCCAATGGCTTAGAGGTCATGCTTTTAAGGGACTCCTCTTTGCCCCAGGTCATCGTCAAAGCCGTGTCTTTAGGCGGACTTTTAGGCGAGGGCCCGGACGAGGACGGTTTATCTAATCTCTTTTCCGAAGTCTGGCCCAAAGCTAGCCAAAAACTTGACGCTAAGGCCATGGCTTTGGCCTTGGAAGACCTTGGGGCGGGGGTCGAGGGCTTTTCGGCCCGGAACTCTTTGGGTTTGTCGGGCTCTTTTTTGACCGCCAACTGGCAAGCGGGTTTTGACCTTTTTCTAGATCTCTTAACCGATCCGGCTTTGGACGAGTCGAGTTTAGCCGAAGTCCGCGAGGAAACTTTGGCCGCCATAAAAGCCCAAGACGAGCATATGGCGGAACGGGTCTTCCGCCTCTTAAGGCGGGGCTTGTTCGGCTCCCATCCTTATAGTCGGAACAATTTAGGCTTAGCCGAGACGGTGGCCAAATGCTCGACCCAAGATTTACGGGCCTTTTATCAGCGCTTGATCCGGCCCGAAAGCTTGTTGTTGACCGTCGCCGGCGACATTGACCAGCAAGCCGTTTTAGCCATCTTAACCCAAAGATTAGGCTCTTGGACTCAAGGCGGCCAAGGTCTGGCCGTCGTCGCCCCTCCCGCCCCCGAGCCTTTAAAGGCGACGGGTTATGGTCTCGACAAAGTCGATCGGGCCCAGACTCACTTGGCCGTGGGCTATTTGACTCCCGGCCTTGACGACCCCGACCAAGCCCCCTTAGACGTGTTAAACGCTTATCTGTCCGGCATGGGTGGGGTTTTATTTCGGGAGCTAAGGGACAAACAGAGCTTAGCTTACTTGGTGACCTCGGGTTTTAACCCCGGGCTCAAGACGGGCGTTTTTTATTTTTATATAGCCACTGACCCGCAAAAAACCAGTCAGGCCTTAGAGGGCATCTTGGGCGTCGTCGAACGACTCAAAGTCCAGCCCATCGCCGAGGAAGAGCTGACCGGAGCCAAACGCTTTATCGCGGGGGTCAAAAAAATCTCCCTCCAGACCTTAAGTCGCCGCGTCGACGAGTCGGTCTTTAATAAACTTTTAGGTTTGGGCTTAGACTTCGACCAGAAGTATTTACAGGCCATTATGGACGTGACCCCGGCCGACGTGCGAAGGGTGGCCCAGAAATATCTCCGGGTGGAAGAAGCCTTCTTAGGGGCGGCGGGCCAAGGCGAACCGGCGGAAAAAGCCTTCGCTGTAGTTAAAGATCAAAAAGAGGCCCCGAAAGCGACCGCTAATTAATCTTTAAAGTCTGGTCGATTGGCGGGATCTTAACGCCAATCGACCTACTATGTAAATAATATTTTTATAATCTATAATATATGTTTAAAAGATTATTTTTAGTTTTTTATAGTCTTTGAATTTTTCTTATGTCTTCTCTTTAAATTATTTTTGGCTATTATATAATTTATAAAAGTCATTCTAAAGCTAAAATATCGCTTTTTTCTGTCCGTTCTCGCCGCCAAAATCCGCGCCACGCTAAAGGCCGTTCCCCGAAAAAGTCTTAATATTTTTGAAGGGGCGCTGGCTATTCCCAATTTCTCCGAAAAGAAACTAGCCCTGATTTTTGGCGGCGTAAAAAAACGGCTCGCCGGCGACGATTTTAGACGGCTAATCAGGCTAAAAAGCCCTAAAAAGCCCTAAAATGGTTCTAAAGATGGCCCCGCCGCCTTAAAGGTCGTCCCAAAAGAGCCCCAAAAGCCAAAAAAATCTTGCCCGCTATTTTTTTGGCCGAAAGGCCTTTTTTTAAGGTTGACTGGCCCCCTGACCTGGCTTTCGACCTTTTGGCCCCTCGTCTTTATTTTTCCTAAAAAACGCTTTAAAATTATTCCGTTAGCTAAAAAGTCCTTTCGAAAGACCAAAAAAGGCTAAAAAGCCCCTAAAAACTTCTATAGCCCCAAAAAAACGACAGGTTTTAACCAAAAGAGAAGGGCGGGGCCATAACAGCGGTCGAGCCAAAAAGGCGAAAATGGCTTTTAACTATAAGAATATAGTCCTAAGTGGGCCAGGCTTTAACCTTACTTGGCCATTTCGTCAGGCCGTCCCTCTCTTTTCGAACTTTTGGGCGAAGAAGATAAAATCCAACGAAAATTTAAAAAAACTAGCTTAAATATTCTATTGTGATATAATATAGTCTTTGAGGTTGTTAGCCATAGTTTTGGCCTAAAAAGCCAAATGAGTTTGGCTTAGAAAACTAGACATTCCGTCGCTTAACCTTAGAGTTAACCATCTAAAGCCGCGC
Source organism: Deltaproteobacteria bacterium (assembly GCA_031257535.1). Lineage (GTDB taxonomy): Bacteria > Desulfobacterota > Desulfarculia > Adiutricales > Adiutricaceae > JAIROO01. Next base: position 8,709 of record JAIROO010000273.1, on the reverse strand, counting down.
TTATTTGGTTCCTAATTTTGGTCTTTTTTAGGTAACTTTATTTCTGGAGAAAAATTAAAATTAACTCGAATTTTGGCCCATATTTTGCTTCAGATTTTTATGGGTACTATTCCCGCCCCAATGGCCGGATTTTTGGCTCAATTAGTCTTTTAAGGTGAAACCCCATGGATGTCGCGACTATAATCGGGATATTATCGTCAGTAGGACTCTTAGTTGTTTCCATTAACATGGGGGTCGGGATCTTCGCCTTTTTGGATTTGCCCTCTTTTTTGATCGTGGTCGGCGGCACGGCTTGCGCCACGATGATCAACTATCCCCTCCGGGACTGCTTAAACACCGTGGCTATCGTGAAAAACGTTTTCGTGACGCGGACCGTCACCATGAGCGACTTGATCGCGGGGTTTATCGCTTTTTCGGCCAAAGCCCGCAAAGAGGGGCTTTTGTCTTTAGAAAACGATATCGCCGACGTGTCCGACGAGTTTTTACAAAAGGGCTTACAACTGACCGTCGATGGCCTTGAGCCTTCGGCGATCGTGGAAATTTTGGAGACCGAGATCGCCTTTCAGGAGTCGCGGCATCGCTTAGGCGCGGACATTTTTCAAGCCATGGGGGCTTTCGCCCCGGCTTTTGGCATGCTAGGCACGTTAATTGGCCTTATTTCCATGCTCCAGCAGATGGACGACCCCTCGGCTATTGGCCCGGCCATGAGCGTGGCTTTGGTCACCACTTTTTATGGGGCCATTTTAGCCAACGTGGTTTTCGTGCCCATTTCCGGCAAATTAAGGGCTCGCTCGCAAGCGGAAACTTTGGTTAAGGAGCTGATCGTCCAGGGCATCTTAGCCTTGTGTCGGGGCGACAACCCCAGGATTATCGAGCAGAAGCTGCACGCCTTTATTCCGCCGGCCGCGCGCATTTCGGCCTTTAGGTAAGCCAAAAATGTCGCGCCAAAAACAGTTTGACGATAGACCTAAAGTCGACTCGACTATGATTCTATTTACGTCTATTTCTTTAATTTTGTTGACCTTTTTTATTATGATGACGGCTAAGGCTAATTTTGACGAAACGCGCTACGGCAAAGTCATCCGCTCGGTCAACGAGACCTTTGGGCTCTTGACCGGGGGTTATTCGCCCTTGGGCGAGCCCACGGGTTTAGCCCTCAATCAGCCTTCTTTGGGTCAAAGAAGTCGGGTCGAGGACGTTCAACTGGCCCAGATTCGGGCCCTTTTAGCTCCAAATCTGATGGACGAGCGGGCCAGGATCGTCCATAATCGGGGCCAAAGAATTATAATTTTGTCTAATGGCCTCTTATTCGACCGCGACGAGGCCGAACTTTCGCCCGCGGCCGAGGAGACCTTAAGGGCTTTCGCCCGGATCGTTAAAGAGCCGCCCTTAGCCATTAGCGTCGAGGGCCACACCGACGATCTCCCGCCTCGGACCGAAGGCGTGGGCGACAACTGGGACATTTCCGTGGACCGGGCTTTAACGGTTTTACGTTTTTTAGCTAGCGAGGGCTTGTCTTTATCTTTACTGTCGGCTTATGGTTATGGGGGGGGAAAACCCATGGTGGCTAACAACTCCCCGGCTAACCGAGCGAAAAACAACCGGGTGGAGTTGGTTTTAGACTTAAGTTTAGCCCAAGCCGGAGCCTTACGTCGCTTAGAGGGCCAGGAGACCTTGTTTGATTTTGGCGGCTTTGAGTTTATTTTGCCTAAAAGGCCAGGCCAAGAAGAGGAGGTCTACTAATGGGCTTAAAACGACCCCAGGCGGCTCCGAGCCTCGACCCTCAAGGCTGGCTCTTGACCTTTTCGGACATGGTCACCTTGCTTTTGACTTTTTTCGTCCTCATTATTTCCATTACCACCACGGACCCCAAAAGTTTTTCCCAAGATGGCGAGGAAACGACCCTTAACGACCAGGTAGTTCTCGAAAGCCAGGGTCCGGGGACCTTAGGCTTCGTTAATCCGTCTTTGGTGGCTCCCTTAGTCGATTTGATCGAAAACGTCGACAAATTGCCGCCCGATATCATGATTGACCAAAGGGAGATTAAAGCCGCTCTTTTTCAGCTAGACCCTAAGTTGGTTCCTGATTATCAGGAGATAATGGAAGAGATCAACGACTCGGTCTCCATTTTTTTAGACGAGCGGGGCCTGGTCGTCCGTTGGGACAAAGCTATTTTGTTTCCCGAGGGTTCGGCTATTTTACGGGAAGAGACTTTGCCCGCTTTAAATCAAATGGCCGCTTTGCTGGCCCGGCTAAATTTGCTGGTTAGCTTAGACTGCCACACTAACCCTTATTCCGAACTCGAGGGTGGGACCACGACCTTGGCTTATCGCTTGTCGGCGCGGCGGGCTAAAACGGTCCTGACTTATTTTACGGAGCTTGGCTTAAAGGCCAGCCGTTTTCGCTTAGGCGCGTTTGGCGGCGGCCGACCAGTGACCGCTGAGCCAGCGGAAGGCGCTCGCAATGGCCGGCTGGAGATCGTCATTTACCGACCCGCCAAAAGTTCTTGGAAAGGATAGATTAGATTATGTCGGAAAAGAAAGCCCAGGAACCTAAAAAGAAAGAAGAGGAAAAGTCCTCCGAAGGGACTCCTAGCCCTCCCGCCAAAGGTGGGCTAGTTAAAATCGTCGGGGTGGCGGTCGCGGCCATGATTTTGGGCGGGGCGGGAGCCTTTATTCTTTTAAAAACCGTTTTGGCTCCGCCACCCTCTGACGCCCCGGTCGTCGCCACCGAGCGGGAGGAAGCCTCGCCGAAAGTCGAAGAGGGCGAGCCCATCACCGCTCCCACCAAAAGTGGCTCGGAAGTTGGCCACGGCGCCCCGGCGGCTAGCTCTGGCCACGGCGCCGCCGGCGGCGAAGGGGCGGCCGCCCCAGTCGAGGCCGGGCCAGTCACCGTGGAGCTTAAGCCTTTTACCACTAACTTAAACGAACCCTCGGGACGACGGTATTTAAACGTGACCGTGGCCTTGGAAGTGGACAACCAAGAAGCCGTGGACGAGGTCAACAAAAAAATGTCCGATATTCAAGATAGCGTTCTCATCTTGCTAAGTAGTCAGTCGGTGGAGGACATTTCTTCCATCGACGGCAAGGAAAGGCTAAGAAGCCAGATCTTAAACCGAATTAATGGCTTTATGACTAAAAATAAGGTCAAAAAAGTTAAGTATCTGAGTTTTGTTATTCAGTAATTGATTTTTTTAATAATGTTTTAACGCGAATCCAAGGTTATTAAAGTCGCGCCTCTCTTTTTGAGGTCTTAGCGAGGTTAGTCCCTGGCTAACGACTATTTAGCGGCTCAAGAAACCAAAGCTTTTTAGAAATTAATTTAAATATCCCTAGGCGCGGCGTTGACGCTGTTTTAACCATTAGTCAACGGTTATTAAACGTTGATTAAAACATAAATAAACGCCGCTTTAACCATTAGTCAACGGTTTTTTCGACGTGATTAGAACATTACTAAACGCTATGTAAATATCGTTTTAACCAGTAATCAACGGTTTTTAAACGTTGATATAACCATTAATAAACGCCGCGTAAATGTCGTTTTAACCATTAATCAAAGGTTTTTAGACGTTGATTTAAACTTTAATCAACGCTCTTTAGACGTTTTAAGTAAGGCTTTTTATCGGCCATGGCTAAAATTCTGACCCAGGAAGAGGTCGACGCCCTTTTAAAAGGCATGGGGGGCGGCGAGGTGGAAACCGAATCCGACAACGCCGCCGACCAGTCGGGGATAACCCGGTACGATCTCACCAACCAAGACCGGATCATTCGCGGTCGGATGCCGACTTTGGAGATCATAAACGATCGCTTCGCCCGTTTTTTTCGCCAGACCATGTCCACGGCTTTACGGAAGGTCATCGACATCTCGGCCTTTTCCATTAACATGGTTAAATTTGGGGAGTTCATGCGGGGGCTGCCGGTCCCCACGAGCCTCCATATTTTTAAGGCCGAGCCTTTACGAGGTCACGCCATCATGGTCATCGAGACCAAGCTGGTCTTTAACCTCGTCGACAGTTTTTTTGGCGGCAGCGGTCGGGGTTACATTAAAGTCGAGGGTCGCGATTTTACCCCCATTGAGTCGCGTTTAGTGACCAAGGTCATTAAAATGGCCTTAGACGATTTGGAAAAAGCCTGGAATCCGGTCCATCCTTTAACTTTAAGTTACGTCCGCGGGGAGACTAACCCCCAGTTCGCCTCGGTCGTGGCCCCCACGGAAGTGGTTTTAGTGGTTAAGTTCGAGGTGGAACTCGAGCAGACCGTGGGCACGTTAATTATTTGCCTCCCTTACGCCACCATCGAGCCCATCCGCTCCAAGCTTTACGCTGGTTTTCAAAGCGACCAGCTAGAAGTCGACACCGCCTGGATCTCCCGTTTTATCGAGCGGGTCAGGGAAGCCGAGGTTAATTTGTCGGTGGAGCTAGGCAAAACGACCATCACGGCCGAAGAGCTGATGAATCTAGCCATTGGCGACGTCATTATGCTCAAGCGCGACGCCCGCGAGCCTTTGGAAGTCAACGTGGAGGGCGTGCCGAAGTTTAAAGTTTTTATTGGTTCTTCGCGCGGCCAAAAAGCCGTCAAGATTCAAAGCGACATCGCCCCCCGTATTTGGGAGGATTAACGCCCCGCCTTAATTAAGGTTATGGCTAATGGGAGCGACTTTTATGGCCGACGATAAACCCAATTTGACGCAAAGCGATCTCGATCGTTTAATGTCCGACGATCCGGGCTTAGCCCAAGACTGGGGCGACCCCGGTCCGACCTCCATGCCGGCTGGGGAGTCGGGCTTAGGCGACAGTCCTTTCGGGCCGCCCCCGCCCGCGGCGGACGGGGCGGCCCGGCCTTTAGACTTTATCTTGGATATCCCTTTAGAGATTTCCGTGGAATTAGGCCGCACCCGGATGATTATTAACGACCTCTTACAGCTCGGCCAAGGCTCGGTTATTGAGCTGAGTAAACTCGCGGGCGAGCCTTTGGAGATCTTCGTTAACGGCAAACTCGTGGCCCGGGGCGAGGTGGTCGTGGTCAACGACAAGTTTGGGGTGCGGGTCACCGATATCGTCAGCCCCATGGAACGGGTTAAAAGCCTCAATTAACCCGATTGTGGGGAGAAATTATGCGCTTTTTAAGCTTATTTTGGGTTATGGCCCTGGGAGTTTTGGCTTTTTCGCCAATAGGTTACGCCCAAAGTTATCCCGAGAGCGAGCCGCCAACCGTGGAAAACTTAGCTCCACCCACCCCGCCGCCGCGACTTCTGGCTCCTTTCGAGACTGAGGGGACTCTGCCGCCGCCGCCTATTAGAGGTCAGATTAGAGACTGGCCTGACCCGGCGAGCCCGGCTGAGACTGAGACTCCGGCGAGCGTGGCCCAGCCCGAGCCCGCGGCGAGCGAGGCCCAGCCCGAACCCGCGGCTAACGAGGCTGGCCTTAAGGCGACGACTAATCCAGCTAGCCACGGGTCGGGGCCAGATTCGGCGAGGCTAAACGCGGCGGCCCCTTCGGAGTCTAGCCAGCCGCTTAAGACCACGGTCGTTAACCCCTCGGTTCCTTTAGCCCCTGGCCCGCCCGTCGCCCGACCCAACGTGGCCACCCCCGTGGCCCCGTCTTTGGCTTCTGATTTTTGGCCCGATCTGACCTTAAGCTGGCCTAATAATATCGTGGGGGCTTTTGGGGCCTTCATTTTAGTCCTGGCCTTGTTACTCATTTTTTTACGTTTTTTAGGTCGCGTGGGACGAAGAAAAAACTTAAAAGGCGACCGGGCTTTTACTTTACGCGGGACCATGGCTTTAGACTCCCGCCGTTATCTCGCGGCCGTGGAAGTGGATGGCCGACTATTGGTGGTCGGGGTCACCCCAGACCGGCTAACCGCTTTAGGTCAATGGGAATTGGAAAGCGAGGACGAGCCGTTTCAATACTTGCCGCCGGAGCCCGCGCGGCCGAACCCGAGCCTAAAAAAACCCGGCGCGCCTGAGCCTAACGCGCCAAGGCCGGGCGGCCAACCGGCCGCGAGATCGGCCGACCGCCCAGACTTTTCTTTTGAGGCGAGAGCCTCAAAAGAGCCAAACCTCGCTCCCGACCCCCCCGGTCGGCCGGAGCCCCATTTTTCCTTAGAGCCGGGCGAGTTTTCGGCGTCTTTTGACCCCTTCGCGCCTTCGAAGTCGCCAGGGCCTTTTGACTCTCAAGAGTTTGACCAGCCGCTTGAGACTTATTTTGACCCCAAAGAGTCTGACGAGTCCCCAGAGCCTTATGACTCCCCAGAGCCTTATGACTCCCCGGAGCCTTACGGGCCCCAGGAGCCGTATATTTCGAAGGAGTCCTTATTCGCGGGGCGGGGGTCGCCAACTATTAATATAGGCGCGAAGGATCTGCTAGACGCTTTCCAAGACGGGGCCGACTCGTCGCCGCCAGCCCCGGCCAGTAACGTCCTTAAAGCCAAGAAAACGCCGCCTATCAAAGGGGCGAAAAAAACGCCGCCCCCGGTCAACCTAAAACTCGCGCCTATAGAGACCATTCAGCTAGAGCCTATAATCGAAGAGGCTCCTCTTTTAGGTGGGTCCGACTCCGCGGCCGACTACGTCCCCTTAGATTTTCCTTTGGCCTTAGACGAAGAGCCTTTCGCGGGGCCCGAGACTAACGACGACTTTTTGGGGTTAGAAGACGACGACCCCTTTGATCGGCGGCGGTAATGAACCCCAAAACGTCGCGGCCAAGAAGGGTGTTTTTAGGGTTTTTTGGGGCCCCAACCTTAGGGTTAAAAACCGTTTTTTGGTTAATGGGGGTTATTTTTAGTCTTCAGCTGGCCTTAGCCGCCCCTGGTTTCGCTCAGACTGGAGGGACGGGCAATCTGGTCCCCATTCCCACCATTAACTTAAGCTTTGACCAAGCCGACGACCCAGACCGTTTGGCGACGGTCATCAACGTTTTGTTTCTTTTAACCGTCTTGGCTTTGGCTCCGTCGATTTTGGTGATGATGACCTCCTTCGTCCGGATCGTCGTGGTTTTTGGGTTTTTGCGCCAAGCTATGGGCACTCAACAAACGCCCCCTAACCAGGTGATCGTTAGCTTAGCCTTGTTTTTAACCTTTTACCTGATGCTGCCAGTGTGGCGGACCATTGAAAACCAGGCTTTTAAGCCTTATATGGCTAATGAGATCAGCCAAAGCGAGGCCATTAAACGGGCCTTAGACCCAGTTAGGGAGTTTATGTTCGCCCAAACGCGGGCCAAAGACTTAGCCCTTTTTATGCGCGTCGCCGGGGAGCCCAAACCTTTAAATAAGGCCGAAGTCCCGACCATGAGCCTGATTCCGGCCTTTATCATCTCTGAGCTCAAAACGGCCTTTACCATTGGCTTTCTGTTGTATATGCCTTTTTTGGTCATCGACATGGTGGTGGCCTCGGTTCTTTTGTCCATGGGCATGATGATGCTGCCGCCGGTCATGATTTCTTTGCCGTTTAAATTGATGCTCTTTGTCTTAGTCGACGGTTGGAATCTTTTAGCGGGCTCCATCGTCCGCAGTTTTGGGCCGTTAGCCGGGGTCCCGGGCTAGCTTGAGTCCCGGGCTAGCTTTTGGCGGTTTTAGGCCCACCTTTAAAACTTTTATTTTTAAAGGCCCATTTAGAGGCCAGAAGCCTTCGCCTAAAAATTGAGGCTTCTTTTATCTTCGGCCGCCTTTTGGGTGGAAAACTATAAGGCCAAAAAAGCCGCGTTAAAAGCCGCGTTTTGGGCTAACGCGGCCATTTAGGGCGATTTTTTCGCGATTTGGTAATTTTTTTATTTAGGAGACCGCCTTTGACCACGGGTTTTGTCATTGATTTTGGCCGCGGGGTCATGGAACTGATTATGACCTTGTCTTTACCCATGCTTTTGGTGGGTTTAGTCATTGGCTTATTGGTGAGCGTTTTCCAGGCCACCACCCAGATCCAGGAAATGACCTTGCAGTTTATTCCCAAAATTATCTGCATTTCTTTGGTTTTAGCCATCGCCGGGCCTTGGTTACTGGAAAAGCTTTTAGAGTACTCGGCCCATATCTTAACCCATTTTCCGGACTGGATTAGGGCGGCTGAGGGTCTGGCCACCCCAGGCTTAGAACCCCCTAACCTGTAAAAGCTACTATGGGCGCTCCGGTCATTAACGCCGACGAGTTCGTGGCCTTTATTTTGACTTTAATTAGGGTAGCGACTTTAGTGGCCATGGCCCCGGTTTTAGGGGGGACCAACGTTTTAACCGAGGCCAAAGCGGCCTTGTCTTTAACTTTGACCCTGGTTTTAGCCCCTTTGGTCGGCTATCGGGCCGAGTTTTTGCCCGTAAGCGTTTGGGGGCTCGCGGCCGTGGCCTTGGGCGAGGCCTTTATTGGCTTGGTCATGGCCACGCTGGTGCGTCTGGTCGTGGAGACGGCCAATTTAGCCGGGGAGTATTTAAGCTTTCAGATGGGGCTAACCATGGTTAACATCATGGATCCTCAAAGCGGGGCTCAGGTCCCTTTGTTGTCGCGGCTGATATACATAATTTTTATTTTGCTTTTCTTGTTCGTTAATGGGCACTACTTAGTCATTCAAGCTTTGGTCGAGAGCTTTAAAGTGGCCCCCGTGGGTTTATTGGTCTTCGCGCGACCCGAGACCTTAACCGAGATTCTTTTAGCCGTGGGGCGCATGTATATTCTGGCCGTTAAAATCGCCGCTCCGGTGGTGGGTTTGCTTTTTTGCGTCAAAGTCTCC
>JAIROO010000199.1 GCA_031257535.1 Deltaproteobacteria bacterium | reverse complement strand
AAAGCCGTGTCTAAACAAACCAATTCCCAGGTCGCGGTCCTCATTGACGAATATGACGCTCCCGTGACTAGAAATATGGCGAACCAAAGCGTCGCTACGGACAACGCCAAAGTTCTTCACGACTTCTTCGCTAAGCTTAAAGTTAGAAGCGTATCTAATTGCGTCGCGTTTACTTTGGTCACTGGCATAACTAGATACGCTCTGACCTCCATGGACTCTGGCGCCAACCACCTAAACGATATCTCGCTTGAGTCTGAATATGACGGTATCTGTGGTTTTACCATTCCAGAGTTCGACGCTCTTTTCGCGGACCGGCTGGAAGAGACTCTCATATGTCTCCAAAAATCTGGCGAAATGCCAAAAGGCGCAAGCCTAGGAGACCTAAGAGCCGAAATCTTCGATTGGTATGACGGCTATAACTGGGGTGGCGAAAAAACTAGGGTTCTTAACCCATTTTCCATTCTCAATTTTTTTGACAAAAAAGTCTTTTACGCGTATTGGATTCAAGCTGGCCGTCCCGACCATTTGACCGCCTTAATCGAGGCTAGACCATGGGATTTTATTGATCTAAAATTGAACTCATATCTGGCCACGACCGTCAGAAAGTCGGAATTAACTAAACTACAGACCGTGCCGGTTCTCTTCCACAGTGGGTATCTGACCATTGACGAAACCCTCAAAATCCCCGGGGTAAACTATAATTCTAAAAAAAAGTTTCTAATGGGCTATTCTTTCAGGCTACCGAATTATGAGGTCTCTTCCTCTTATTATAATGAATGTTTTGAGCTCCTTCGCCTGTCGACGACCGAGCTTACGAACAAGAAAGAAGAACTCCTTTCGGCTTTTTGGGCTAAAGACGGTCAAGCCGTCAGTTCCATTTTTAGCTCTTACTTCGACTCAATAACGTTTTATCAGAAACCAAAGGGTGAAAGCGCCTTCCACGCTTTTGTCCAATTGATCTTAAAGGCTATGGAATTTACCGTCGATAGCGAACTAGCGGGAGCCGCTGGGAGATTAGATATTGGCGTTCGTCTGCCAAACCATAACTATTTAATTATTGAGTTACGGTATTGTCCAGAAATAGATAAGCTAACCGCGGAAGAAAAAAATCAGATTTTGGCCACTGTCGCGGAAACAGAACTACCTACCAACCTATATAATAAAAGTTTAGCTACCGCGATCGCGTTTAAACTCGGTCGCGAAAAGCTTCAAAGCGTGAAGTCTAAAATTGGCCTGCCTAAGCCGACAGTTGAGGATTATAACCAGTTTCTGGCAAATAACGCCAAAGAATATTTATCTCTGACTGAAATAGATCAAACTCTAGCTCAAACGCTTATAGATGAACTCCCTGAAGAGGATATAGCTAAGATCTTAAAAAAGGCTCAGTCAACAACAAAAACTTCCAACGAACAAATTGACGCGCTATTGTCTAAAAAGGCCCAAGAAGCCTTAGATGATATCAAAAAAAGAAACTATCCAAGTATAGTAAGTTTCCACGCGAAAGAAATTACCTATCTAGGCCTGGCGATTTATGGCGATGGGACAAAAATATTTGCTCTTTTTAACTAATACAAGTCCAAGAGCGTTAATGACCTATAAACAAGCCGAAAATCCTAAAGCTTTACGCCCTAACTTTTGCGGTCCAGATCGTTTTTATCATGAAACAAATATTTTTAAAACATTATGTTTCATTACTCTGGGGCGCCGCGGCGAGTCATGAAAGTTTTTGGTCAAAGTTTAAGCGTTAGGGCGAAGAGCTTTTTAGCTATCAACCATTAGCCTAGCCACCACCCTAAATAATTTTTGGAGCCTTAGGGTTCAGTTTAGCTAACAAACAAATACTTTAAGGCTAGAAAACCATCCCCTAAAAGGTTTAAAGCCTCTAGCGAAACCTCTCTATAAGCGATTAGGCGAGTTAAATTCGCCAGAAAACCGCCGCCGATATGTCCCATAATCACCAGGGCCGTAATCGATCCCGTTTTTTTAGGAGGCCTAGGGGAGAGGAAAGAATTCTCACTTTTGGCTCTTCTTGACGGCAAGGGGATCAACGGGACGTGATTTACCGTGGCGCGATACTCTCCTTTTAAAAAGCCCTAAGACCCCCTTTTTTGGAAAAAGCCCATCCGCTAATTCGCCCCTTCGCCTTATAGCCGGTGGAGCCAAAAACCAAGTTGAAAGTCGAAAACATAAAACCTAGTTGAAAGCCGAAAACCATCTGCCAAGTCGAAAGCCAAAAGCTAAAAGTCCACCTCTGACCTTACGCTAACCAAAGCCAAAGACACCCTAAAATGAGCCCGCCGCTTTTTTTACCCTTAAAACCTAAAGCGCTTTAATCTTTAAAGCGGAGACTTTTATGCCATTTCTTATCAAGCCCGCCCCCCTAATAGACATATTACTAGGCCCACCATCGGAGCCTAGTTATTGGCCCCCCAATCGGGTGACCCACTATTGCGCCGCCCGGTTAAATAAAAACTTGACATTTTCTTTTATAATCTTTGGCTAGCGGCCAAGAACTGGCCAGACCTTTTTTTGGGGGGTTTTGAGGATTTTTGGGTTTTTGTCTAATCGCCTAAATTTTGGCTCTTTATTGACCTATATACAATAGTTTTGGCTTAACACGCATGTTGTTTCTAATTTATAATTATTTTGTCAATAACTCTAAAAGTTTGACTCTCTGTTGGGACCAACAAAATGGCGCCCAAGATTCGCTAAAAATAGGGCGCCATCCCCTATATAAACCCTCGATCCTTAAAAAAATGGACCGTTTGCCAAAAAAAGTCCCGGTAACTGTAAAATTGGCTGGCTATCCCCCAAAATTGGCCCATCGCGATTACTCTTCCCAAGGTTAAAAGTGGCTCTTAAACCTAATAATAAGTCTTTACGTCAAAAAAGGTCATTTTAGGGTATATAAAATTGAGGATCACCATTAATAAAATAACTAGAAACACATAAAAAATGTTTTCACTGACTATACTGCCTCCCGGAATTTTTTACCGATATGGGCAGTGATTAGCTTGGCTATATCTATAGAAAGGCGGCATAACACGGTAAATTATTTCGGGTTTTGGTATATAAATATTCTTACGCCTTATCATTTTAAGGGTTTTAGCGGTTTTGAGGGCGTAATTTTTTCTGTTAAGAATAAAACGGCGACGAGCCAAAAACATAAAGGGCCCATCGCCGGCTAAAGGTTTAGTCGCCATTAGCCATCGTATAAAATGGCCAGCGGCTCTCCTAGGATCCTTCGGCTAGACAAACGCCGAATTTTCCCAACTTGTGTCCATTGTTAACCCAATCAGGCTCTGGGCCAGACTCGGATAATCTGACCAAATAGCCGTCTCCGGGACTAAATCACCCAGAACCTTGTCCTTAAGTACGGTAAACAACCGATCCGCTTCGCGGAATTTAGCCGCGCGTGACCACAGCCCTTCCCAGGCGTCGGTAAACTCGCTTAAGGCTTGGATTATGGCCGCGACTCGGGCCGGACTTCGACAATCCGGTTTTACGCCGACCGGGACGCTATAAGCCCCCGGTGGCCAAACCCTTAGAAGGCGTTCCAGAGTAGGGCCGAAACGCTCCCGGGCTCCACCCAAGCCACCGGCCAAGCAACTAGCCGCCAGCTCGTATTCGTCGTGAATGCCCATGTTTTCCTCCGTGAAACATGTTCCCTGATTAAAGGGAGTTAAAACCGACATCCTTGCCGGTTATCAAATTAAATTTGGGGTGGGAAAAATAAATATGGACTTTTTCCGACCCTTAACTAAGAAACCCTCCTTTTGGCGGCCTGTCCACCCTTGGAAATCAGGTAACGGTTTGAAATCACTAAATTTTTTTTAAGTCGATAAGCAAGGCCGTCGATCCTTCGCTTCTCCTTCTATCTTATCGACCATTTGAATAATTTAATTAATCTTTTTTTGTCGTTTTTTAAAATAAAATCAATATCTTAACGTAAACTTTAGGAGTTTTAGAATTTGTCCGAAGTTTTTTCACAAGCCGTCGACAGTGTTTTAACCCTTTTTCTAATTGGGCTAATCGGCTATGGCCTCGCGCGCTTCGGCTTTATAAATAACCAGATCAAAAATTTCTTTCCGGTCATGGTCGTTAGGGTCACCTTGCCTTGTTTTCTGTTAAGCGTGACCGTCAAAAGTTATGACCGCGCCACTTTAGGGGCCATGGTGGGCTGGGTGGGATTAGGTTTAATCACTGTCCTTTTAACCTTTAGCCTGGCTCTTTTGGCCGCCCGACTAGTCAAACCCGAACGTCAACGCCGGGGGATCTTCTACGCCGCTTTTGCCGCTTCCAACACTATGTATATTGGGATCCCCATTAATTTATCTCTTTTTGGCGACGCGGCTTTGGCTCCGGCAATGGCTTATTTTTTGGCTAATGGGCTCTTTTTTTGGACTATTGGCAATTACTTAATGAGCTTAGACGGTCAGGTAGGGCGGGTTCCTATCGTCAGCTTCGAGACCGTCAAAAGACTCATCCCCCCACCCATGGTCGGGTTTATAATCGGGGCGCTTTTGGTCTTAACGGGCTTAAAACCGCCTAAATTTTTTCTCGACGCGACCTCGGCGGTCGGGGCTTTAAACACCCCCTTAGCTATTATGTATATTGGCTTAGGTTTTTATGGTTTGACCCTCTCGAGCTTATCCCCGCTCAAAGACATTGTCGTGGTTTTAGGCGGCCGGTTTTTAATCTGCCCCGCCATTACCCTAACCTTTTGCCTTTTGGCCCAGACTCCCACCTTAACGACCCAGGTCTTTGTGACTCAGTCGTCGCTGCCAGTTCTAGCCGCCTCCGCTATCATGGCCGGTTATTACCAGTCAGATCCCAATTACGCGAACGTTTTGGTCTCTTTGTCCACGGTTTTATCCTTAGCCACTATCCCTATATTCCGGCTTATCGTGACTACTTTTTAAAGAGCGAGGCTAAATCTTAAGAAGGCGAGCTTTGATTGGCAAAAGAAAAGGCTAAGGTTAGCCAACTTGCTTTTGAGGTTCTGGTTGGCCAACTTCTTAAAGTGTGGTTGGCCAACTTAATAAAACCGCGCTCGTAAAAACCTTCTTTTAGTTTTTGAGAGTTTGTTTATACCCAATATATTGGTCGTTATAACTGATGCCTTGGTAAAAACCCCCTTTTAATTTTTGAGGTCTTGTTTATACACAATATATAGTGGCGGCTATACCTTTATATTAGCGTTTATAGTAGAGCTACGCGCCTAAAATTTCAAAA
>JAIROO010000165.1 GCA_031257535.1 Deltaproteobacteria bacterium | reverse complement strand
TACATCAATCATGACTCCAATTGACTAATTTGTCTCTCTTTACTCAAGTATCATTGTTTTTTTTAATCTTGGTCCACCTGCCCTTGTGAGGGCTTAAAATCCAAAATTAGAATCGCTGTAATACTAAAATAATCCTTGATCGCCAAAGGCTATTGTGATAAATTTCCAAGGCTATATTGAGGAAAAGGGGCCAGCTAAGGTGACCGCTTAAGGTTATTTTTGGTCTCTTAAGGCCTTTTTTTAGATTTTCGTCTCAACTGGCAGGAGCCATAAATGCCTAAAATGAAAACCAATCGGGGGGCGGCCAAACGATTTCGGGCCACGGGCGCGGGTAAAGTCCGACGCTACAAGGCTTACGCCCGTCATATCTTGACCAAAAAAACGGCCAAGCAAAAAAGAGGTTTACGGTCCCACTCCCTGGTGGACGCCACTAACCTCAAATCCATCGCCAAACTTTTACCCTACTTAGGTTAACCCCTTATTTTTGGTCATTACGACCGCCCGAGATTGAAGGAGCGAGGCCATGCGCGTTAAAGGCGGCCTAGCGGCGAAAAAACGCCATAAAAAATACTTAAAATTGGCCAAAGGCTATCGAGCCGGACGCCGGACCCTGTATCGCAGCGCCCGAGAAGGCGTGGAAAAAGGCCTTTGTTACGCCTTTCGGGATCGCAAGGTCCGCAAACGGGAGATGCGCTCTTTGTGGATCGTGAGGATCGGGGCGGCGGCTCGTTCTTTGGGCCTGTCTTACTCTCGGCTCATTGACCTTTTAAACAAGTCCCAGGTGGAGATGGACCGTAAAACCCTGTCCGAACTCGCCATCAGGGAGCCAGACCATTTCGCGGCTTTAGTCAAAACCCTCCAAAGTCAGGCGGCTTAAAAAGCCTTTTTAGCCAAGTTCTGGCTAAAATACCTTTTTTCTTAAAATATCCAAAAACGATATCTTAAGGACTTAAAGTCGACTAAAAGCCAAAAAAGCCGCCGCCTTTCCGGCGGCTTTATTTTGGCGAGGGAACTCTAAAGGAGCTTTTTAAGGTGAGTGGCTTAGAGGAAAAAATAAAGGCGAGCTTAGCTGAGGCCCTGGTCGCTCTCGGCGCGGCCACCTCGACCAAAGGCCTAGAAGAAGCCCGGGTGGCTTTTATTGGGACTAAGGGCCGCTTAATCGAACTCTCCCGCGCGGTGGGCTCTTTGCCCGTGGCCGAACGTCCGGCCGCGGGGCAAGCGGCTAATCTGGCCTTAAATGAGGTTAGAAAGGCCCACAAAGAAGCTTTAGAGGCCTTAAACGCGAAGCTAACCCAAAAACCTGGCCTCGACGTGACCCTGCCTGGCCGAAGATCCCCTCTTGGCCGCCAGCACCTCATTAGCCGAACCATGGCCGAAATCTGCGGGATCTTTGAAAAACTCGGCTTTACGGTGGTGGAAGGCCCTGAAGTGGAGACCGACTACTACAATTTTGAGGCCTTAAATTTTCCCGTCGACCACCCCTCTAGGGACATGCAAGAGACTCTCTTCGTGGGGCAAGACCTCCTCTTAAGAACTCACACCTCGCCAGTGCAGATCCGGACCATGGAAAAGTTAAAACCGCCCGTCTGGATCGTGGCTCCGGGCAAAACTTACCGCCGCGACGACGACGTCACCCATTCGCCCATGTTTCATCAGGTCGAAGGGCTGGCCGTGGCCAAAGGGATCACCATGGCCGACTTAAAAGGCGTCTTGTCGGCCTTCGCCACGACTTTTTTCTCTCCTGACACGGCCATCCGTTTGCGGCCAAGTTTTTTTCCCTTTACCGAACCTTCGGCCGAAGTGGATATCGCTTGCGTTTTGTGCGGCGGCCGCGGCTGTCGCTTGTGTAAAGGCAGCGGCTGGCTCGAGCTTTTAGGCAGTGGCATGGTCGATCCGGCCTTGTATAAATTCGTGGGCTACGAAAACGAAAACGTGACTGGCTTCGCTTTTGGCTTAGGAATCGATCGCGCGGCCATGCTCAAGTATGGTTTGCCCAATATTCGCCACCTTTACGAAAGCGATCTACGCTTTTTGGAGCAATTTTAAGCCCCGGCCTTTGATTATTTCTAATTTTTTAGGCTTTACCGTGGGCCTTTGATTATTTCTGATTTTTTAGGCTTTACCTAAAGCGGGCCCATTAACCGTATTTCCGTTCTTGAGTTGTGACCCCAAATTGGTCCTATCGCTTTAGGGGCAGTTTTATTGGTATATCCATTTTCAGGATTTTTAGTATCTTCTTTTGGTTAGCAGTAGGTTCATATATAATTAAATGGTCGTCATAAACTCCACATGTAATACCACGGAGTTCTGTTATATAAAATAAATAGTTTTAAATGGTTGTTTATGAAATAATTTTTGAAACTTAAGGTACATTATTGTTGTCATAAATGATAACAACAAGTGCCCATTAAATGTTTCGCGGCTATGACTACCCAAAAGAAGTAATCTAGCGTAATTTTTGCTCGTGTCAAATATTTGTTCAATCGTCTGACGTGAATAATAATAATAGGGCAGTACCTCAGTGGTGTCCATGTCTATTGAAGAAATCAAGACAAACATGCCAGCTATTTTAGTTTTCATTTGATATTCTTCATCAGACATAGGCTTTTTAGTATCCTCAAATAGATTAATTTTTGTTATATCATCACTCTTTTTTATACGATCAACTCCGATATAGGCATAAGTAGTACGGTTATTTTGTAAATTAACTTTTTTTATAAATAATAATCGCTTATTATATACTAAACGAGTAATAAAAGGTTCATGGATATTATTATAAGACGGTAGTTAAATATATGAATGGTTTAAAAATATTATATATTTATATTGGAGAAAAATGAGGCCGATTTAAGAAGAAGCAATTTAAAATATATGAGTTAGCTATTAACCATTTAGAACTTCAGTTTAAAAATAAGCTAAAAGTTAACAACCAACAACATGTATAGTTTTTCCGTTATATTCTTGTGTTTTCCAATAAATTTTCTTAGCCCAAGACTTTTTTTTATCCCTATCAAAAATAACCAACCAACCTTCAGATTC
>JAIROO010000348.1 GCA_031257535.1 Deltaproteobacteria bacterium | reverse complement strand
CAGTCAAAGACTTTCGGCCGGACTATTGAGATCTTGGGTAAACGCTCGCCTTCGGACGCGGCCACGGCCGCGTAGTCGTCTAAAGCCGCTTCGGCCGCGACCTGCTCTAAGGCGTTTTTAGCCTCTAACCTTAAAGCCCCGTCTTCCAGTTGAGCGCGGTATTCGTCTCGGACTCGGCCTAAGATTTTTAAAATTCTTAAGCTGCCTTTAACCGGATCTTCCAAAGCGGCCCGGGCCTCTTCTAAAGTGATCTTATCAATGTCTTCGTTGGCCATTTTTTCCTTTCTTTTTTTAAAAAAATTTAAAAATAACTAAAATACTAAAAAAAGAGATAGGAAGTCATATTTTTTTGTTGCGAAAGTCAATACAATCATAAATAAATAATTAATTAATATTTCAATTTTTTTTTCAAATATAGTTAGATCAACAAAACTATTTATTTATATATTAATTCTATATGTATAACTTTATCCTATATAATTCATAATTCATGTTTTATACTTCATGTTTCATGTTAATGTTTTATACTTAAAAATTACTAAATATGGGTATAGCGATCACATGCCTTGCCTATTATTATAAGGAATATCGTGATGTGACCCAAAAATTGAACTTTCGACTTTGGCCTATTTCTTGCTTCGATCCCTCAATTTGAGTAAAATCAGGGCGTAGTTAATTAAGTCTCCCAAGCCCTTCGGAGAGCCTTAGATTATGAGGAACGACCTATGATTATTTACCCGACCAGCGAACTTGAGTTTGACGAAGCATTCAAAGACGAGGATGCCCGCATGGAAAAGAGCTAAAAGTCCAAGAGATATCAGAACCTAAGGCATCCCAAGTGACTCTAGTCTAACAAATGCAATGTGTTAAATTGTTGCCGCTATTGATTTTGACATGGTAATTGCTATTTTTTTTCAATTATCGTGCCAATGGAAATGGCATGATAATTGCTAAATAAAGCAAAACCAATGCCAATTTTTATTTAAGCTTTATTGAGAAATTTATTTTTATCAATTAACCAGGACTAACACTGAATAAGTTCTCTAAGTCACTGGACCAAAAAATTGCTTTAATAAACGATTTTTATGCAAAAAACGTGCCGCTAGTCCAAACAACGCCTGGTGGCTATTTTGCTGGATCCCTTTAATATTGGGCTTAGGCGCGTGATCGCTAGAATCTGTCGGAAAAATATTTTTAGGCACGTGGTCGCTATACCCATGTAATTTTAAAGTTCCAAATTCTGAAAAGTTTGGTTATCGTTCACAAAGCCAAAAAAGTTTAGCTAGCCTTGATGGTCTCGTAAAAAACCCTGTTTTGAAATTTTAGGCGTGTGGCTCTACTATAAAAGCTAATATAAAAGTATAGCTACCGCTATATATTGTGTATAAACAAACCCTCAAAAATTAAAAAAGGGGTTTTTACCAAGGCGTTAGCCTTTAGGGCCGCGACCAAAAAGGCCAACTATAGTCTCTTTGTTTAATCAAAAAATTATATTCGTTCTATTTTAGCTATTTTTTTAGTATTTTAGTTATTTAAGTCCCTTTAGCTCCTCCGGCGACCTCATCCCTTGGAGTTATCAAGGGCCTTTTAGGCCATAAACTCGTAAAAACCCCAAAAGTTTTAAGATTTCGCAAAAAGCGGCCCTACTACATAAGTCAATAATAAATTTTATAACCACTGTATATAGTGTATAACCAGGACCTCGTAAATTTCAAAGGGAGTTTTCTTTGGCTGGCCTTTTAAATTTCCGAAGGCGTGGGTTTAACCGTTTTGAGGGGGCTATTGGCCTCTAGAGGGGGATCAGGGTATTGGTTTTTGATCTTATTTAAGATCGACTTAACCCCTAAAAAGGCTTCCACCACCTCGGGATCAAAATGGTGACCGCTTTCTTGTTCCATAATCTGGAGAGCCAAGGCTTGGTCAAAGGCTTCCTTATAATAGCGGCGGCCACTTAAAGCGTCGTAAACGTCGGCCACGGCCACGATGCGCCCAAATATGGAGATCTCCTGGCCCTTTTTGCCCACAATCCGGCCGTCCTCCCCCGCGCGCCCCGCCAAGGGATGACCGGTGTTTAGGTCGACCCAGCCCGGGTAGCCTTGTCCGTCCCAGCGCTCGTGATGGTCCAAAATAACCTTTAAGGTGATCTCGTCTAAGGGCGTAAAGGGATCGGCGTACATGCGAGCCCCAGCTAAGACGTGATTTTCCATTAAAGTCCGCTCTTTTTGGTCTAAGCGGGCTGGTTTAGTTAAAACGCTCTTCGGCACGTAGATTTTGCCCACGTCGTGCAGCATGGCGGCTAAGGGCAAAAGGTTCATGGAGTGGGTGCGCTCTTCTTCGCTGATGGCCCGTTTTTCCGACCAGCGCTCGTAAATGGCCGTGGACAAAGCGGCCACGCGCATAGCGTGAGCCCGGGTCTCTAAGGGGTCGTGGGAGGAGACGATCTCCACGTTGTGGATCACGGCTGAACTCATGGTCATGGACTTTTCCATGGCCAAAGCCGCGAACCCCGCGTAAAAGCTTAAGATTTGCTCGTCTTCGTCGCTAAAGCAGGTCAGTAACCCATCGTCGCCTAAAGGATTAATCAGCTGTAAAACCCCTAAGGGCTCGTTGCCGGCCGTGGCTAAAGGTAAAGTCATAATAGCCTGACAGACGTAAGACGATTCGTTGTCGAAACCCGTAAAATGCTGATACGGGGCCATGGGGTCGATGCTGGAAGTGTCGTTGATAGTTAAGATCTCGCGTTCTAACGCCACGTAACCCGCTAAAGTTCGCCGGTCTACCTCGAGGTTCCGGTTAAAATACGGCAACTCCGTGGGGTCGTCGATCATCCGGTCCAGATAGTCGTTTTGGCTATGGGCGAAGATAAGTTTTCGGCCTCTTAAAAGATAAATAGTTCCGGCCTCGCACTTGGTCAGGACCCTCGCGGAAGTCAGGATCTTCTCCAAAAGAAGGCTAAGATCAAAGATATAGTTAAAGCTGGAGACTATCCGACCGACCTCGTTTAGCCGGTCAATCTGGTTCCTGGCCATGTTTTCCTGACTTATCCTCTCCAAAAATTGGCCCCAAAAGAAAATTCTCGACACTAAGTCACCTATTTATTGGCCAGTAATGGCCGAATGGACGGCTCCAGCGATATCCTCTAAGGTATACGGCTTGGCGACAAAATACCTCGCTCCTAAAGCCTGAGCCTTAGCCACCTCTTCGCCCTCGGCTAAACCGCTTGCGATAATGGCTTTTTGGCCTGGCTTAAAAGCCAAGATAGCCTCATAAGTCTCCCGACCGTTTAAACCTGGACGCATAATCATGTCCAAAATCACCAGATCCGCCTCATGAGTTTTAAGGTACTCCACCGCCTCTTCCCCTGAGGCCACCGAATGCGTTTCATAACCTAGGGATTTTAACATTTTCTGGGCCAGCTTTCTCTGAATATCTACGTCGTCGACCACTAATATTTTTTGCCCCTGACCTTGGTACGACTCTAATGATTTGAATTTATTAGCTTTAAGGCCAGCTAAAAGGGGTAGCCAAACTAAAAATTCCGCCCCTTTTGGGTCTAAACGCCCGGCCGCCACCGCCCCGCCGTGCTCTTTGGCCACAATGGCCACCACGGCTAAACCTAACCCCGTCCCAGTTTTTCGGGAGTAAAAGGGCTCAAAAATCCGCCCCAAATCCGCGGGATTTAACCCAGGCCCATTGTCTTTAATCGACAACAGAATAAAAGGGCCAGGCTTAAAATTTTCCAGCCCCCCGACTGGCTCGTTTAAAAAAACCTGGTCCACCGCCACCTTAACCTCGCCAGGGGTCGGGTCGGGATCGACGCCCACGGCCTCAATGGCGTTTTGGACGATGTTGGCGGCGATTTTTCGTAAATGGACGGCCGAGCCTAAGACCTCTAGATTAGGTTTGGCGATGGCGACGGTCAGATTGATCGGCTTTTTCTGACGGTTTAAAAGGGCCTTAATCTCCGGGGTTTGACAACAGGCCTCGACTAACTGGCCAAAATCCACGGGCACGCGGGTAGTGGCCAGACCCTGAGCCAAAGTCAGAAGATCGCTGACCACCGCCGCCGCCCTTAAGCCGGCTTCTTTTATTTCCTGGGCCAGCTCCTTTTGGCTAGGGCCCAAAGAGTCGTCGCGGATGAGGAGCTCGGGGTAACCGACCAACCCGGATAAAATATTATTTAGCTCGTGGGCCACTTGAGCGGCCAATAAACCCATGGCCTCCATTTTCTGGGACCGGGCCAGCTTCTCTTGGAGACGTAAGCGCTCGTTTTCCGACTCCCGTAAAGCCGTTATGTCGACAAAAAGGCTTAAAAAAAACTTTTCCCCGCTCATAACCAAAATTTTCGAGGTGAAGAGCATGGGCACAACCTCGCCCGAGCCTTTAGGGATCTCAATGGCGAGATTGCGGAGCACGCCTTTGTCCATGACCTCGGCTTTAATTCGCTCGCGAAAGTCCTGGTCTATAAAAAAGTAGCTCCGTAAATCTTGGCCTAAAAATTCCGCTGGCTCCCGCTCCACGAAATTGGCGAACTCTTGGTTGGCCTCCACCACTCGGCCCAAAGCGTCGGTAATGACGATCAAAAGCGGAGAATAGTCAAAAACCGAGCGGTACTTGGCCTCGGACGCGGCTAAAAACTGGTTGGCCTCCCGTCTTTGGGCGATCATCCGGTTAACCGAACGCGCCAAAAGAGAAAACTCTATAAAAGGTTGCGAGTCGGGGTCGATCTCCACGGACGACAAAGAGGCGGACTCAAAAAAACTGTAAAACTCTTGAAAACTTTTCTGAGCTTTTTTGGAGATAAAGTGACCTAAAATAGCGATCATCCCCAGCATGAGGGTCGCGATCAGAAGGGCGTAAGCGATCTGGCCCCGGACCTTATTGGCGAGATTCTCTTGCTCGTCGGTCAAAGCCGCGGCCAGTTGGCTTAGATCCACGTAAGTCACCGCGACCCAGCGCCAAGCCTCGATGGACCGAAAATAACCTAAAGCTTTTTGCGTCTGGCCATTTGAGTCTTGAAAGTCAAAGTCTAAAAAACCGCTACTTTGGCTCCGCGCCCCCCTTAAGATCCTGGCCGCGGCTTTGGCGAAGAGGTCGCCCTGGTCCACGAAGATGTTTTGACCGACTTGGCTTTCTATGGGACTGGCCAAGACCTGGCCCGAGTAATCCAAGATCAAAAGTTGGCCGCTGATGGGGGCGGCCTTGGCCCAGGCCAAGACCTCGTTTTTAATCGAGGCCTGAAACTCGCTAAATAAGCTGGCCGCCCCCACGATTAACTCTAAAGAAGGGTCGACTTTGAGGTAAACGACTGGTTTTTCCTCTTGGTCCGGCCAAGACTGGTCAAAGTCAAAGCGGTAAAAAGCCTCGCCTAACTCCAAAACGCTGGCCACAATGGCCCTGGCCGTGGGATCGTGGGTAAAGGTCTCGCTAGCCAAAGATCGCGTCAAAACCCTGGCTTTAAAGTCTAAAGCCAAATAGCGCGTCCGCCCGCTGTCGTCTAAAAAAGCCCCTAAAACGGCGAAGATAAGGTCGCGATCGGCCAAAACCTCTTTTGAGGTTTTGGCTTTTAAAGCCGCCCCCATGGCCTCCGCCCTTTTTTTGACCTCTTGATAAAAGGCCAAACTCCCTTCCGAGGTCCGCGACTCAATGTGCCCGGCTATGGCTTGGGTCTCTTTTTTGATGGTCTCTTCCCACCGCGTCCGAAACTCGGTGGCCATCTTCTGACTATCCCACCGCGACTGATTTTTCTGGTAATTAATCCATAAAAAGACCCCAAAAATGACCACGGTTAAAAAAACCCCAGACATAAAGTAGAGAAGGATTTGCGTCAAACGACGTTTAGTCTTCATATGGAAGAATTGCCTTTAAAAACCAGCGAAAACATAAACGGCTAGAAACCCCACTAATCGGAAAAAACCCTTTCTGACGAGCTATTTCCCCAAAATTGTCCAATTTTATATTTATTTCCCTAAGAAGGCAAATCTCTCTTTGAGGCCTTAAGCTCATAAAAAAAACAGGCGATAAAAGGTTTAAATTTTTGGTAATTCGCTAATTTATTGGTCGATAAAATGGCGGCTTAAGCCTTATTGGCCGGACCTGACCAAGGGCCACAAGTCCCCTTTTTGGCTTAGGGCGAATTTTTAGCTCTCTTTGGCTAGTAGCGGCGCGACAAAAAAACTTTTTATTGGTTAATTCTTTTTGAAAAAATGGACGGTTAATTATAGAAAATTTCAAAAATATCTTGTTTGATAAATAAATTCGTATATTTGATAAATAGTTTTTTTTATTGTAAAAAAGCCATCTTAAGAGCAATAATTAATTATTTATGAAAAAATTTAATCTCAATGAATATTTATTTAAACTCTATAAAATACTTGCTTAACAATTAAAAATATTAGTTTTTCCAGTTAATATATTAGTTAACCGTTAAAAATATTAGCTTAATAATTAGAAATATTTATTTTACGTTAATAAAACTATCGATTCCATGCTTTTTAAACTAACTAGGCCGCCGTAAGGCAGGTTAAGCTTAACGAAAGTTTAAGGAACTCTCGGTCACTCTTAACGAGCGTTTAAGAGCCACCTGGTCGAGCTGGTCGAGCTGGTCGAGCTGAACGAGCTGAACGAGCTGAACGAGCTGAACAAGCCGAACGAGCCGAACGAGCCGAACGAGCGCGGAAGGAAAGCGCGGTCGCTCTTTAACGCGCCGTTAAAGGACCCTTTAAATGTCAAGCGCGCGACTAAACTAGACCAAAACCGCTTTTAAGGCCTCAAAAGCCTTAACTAGACCTTAGAGAGCGGATAAATTATTGATTAAAATCAAAGCCTTAAACGAGACCGCGCCATCTTTATGAAAAAATAAGGCCCTTTCAAAATAGGATGACTAAACCTTAGAGCCTTATTTTTAGGGTTTTTCGCGACTTTTGGCTACTTTATTTAGCCAAAAAGCTAAAGGGCCTTAGGACGCGGTCGGTTTTTTGGGGAAGGTCAGTTTTAAGTTGTCGATTAAGGCTTTTTCGTAAAGTCTTTGGTTTTGAATATAGTTATAGTGGCTACCCCTTATGTTGACAAAGGCTTTGGGGCCATTATAGTAGCTTTCGTAAAGCTTTTGACCTAAAGAGTAAGGCACGACCTCGTCTTCGGGGGAGTGCAAAAAGATGGCCACCGTGGCCTTATAGCCTTCTAAAGCTTTTCGCGTGTCGAAGGCTCCCCTCAAGACTAGATTCGTTAAAGGCCCTAAGAGCGACGCGTGATACCGAGCGTACTCGGTTAAGTCGTTAAAGGTCGAGTCTAAAACCAAAGGGTGGGGGTCAGGCCTTAAGCGAACTAATTGACCGGCCACGCCCCCGCCTAAGGAGTAACCGTGGACCACGATCTTCGCGGGCGGGATCTTTTTTACTTGAACTAAATAGTCATAAGCCGCGACCGCGTTTTGGACCACCGCCTCTAAGCTGGGCTCCCCGGTCGATAGCCCATAACCTTGGTAATCAATGGCCATGACCCCCATCTGGAGCCAGTGGTAAGTCATGATCCGGCCAATCATGTCGTTTAAATTGCCCCCATTGCCATGGAGAATTAAAGCCGTGTAGCCCTCTTCTTGGGGTCCGGGAGCGTACCAACTATTGATCTTCGCCCCATTTAAACCCTCTAGCCAGACCACTTCCTGGGGCCAACCCGTTTTAGCCAAGGTCATCTCCAACCCTTTGGTCGGATAAAAAATTAGGTCGTTTTTTAAGCCAAAAAGAGCCCCTACGCCTAAGGCGCTAACTATGAGCGCGAAGATAACTAGCCTTTTGACCACGTGACCAAAAGTTAAATCGCGACCCTTATAGCCCGAGCGGCTTAAGTAAAAACCCCGCCGAAAAAGACTCATGGTTAATTCGCCTCGCCTATTGGCTTGTCCTTAGCCTTAATATTTTTGGTCTTTCATAAAACTATCTTGGGAATCTGACTTTTGGTTAAGAGGAGACTGTCGTTATAAGCTTTAGACAAAAAATATAACTTGAATAAAGTCCATGGCTAAGGGGCCCCCCAAGACCGCCACTTAAAAATACCCCATAATCGCCACTTAAAAATACCCCAAAATCGCCAAAGGTAGAATCACTTTTGGTATAATAGCCTATCGACTAATGGCTAACTATTTCACTGGCCCTATGGCCCACCCCGGAAAGGATTACCATGACCGCGCGTCTTTGGGCCTGGCCGGCGGTCAGCGGCGAGTTGACCCCGCCTGGACCGGCCTTGTACCTGACTTGGCCCGCATGGGAAAACTATCGACTAAACGCGTTGGGCGAGGATTGCCACCCTTTTTTGACTCCGGTGTTCCTGCCCGATCCGCCTAATTTTCTGGCTAGCTTAAACGCTCTCCTCGCTATCGCCAGCGAGGGCGGGCCATACGCGACCCAGCTCCCTTTCACCGACCAAGAAACCGTAAACCTCAAAAACCGCCTCTTAGGCCGGGTCAAGACGTACTTGGGCGCGGACCACTTGATCTTAGCCTTAGCCCACATCGCCCGTCTAAACGCCCAAGACGCTCACGACTTGGTCCAAGAGGCCTTAGCCAACCAGTCGGACCTTTATTACGACTTAACCGAGGCGGCCGGGGCTCCCGTTGGTCAGGCTAACCCTGACGATCCCCCCGACCCTAGTCCGCGGATGGCTCGCTCCTGGCTGACTTTAGCCCGGCCTTATCTCCGGGCCGGGGACCTTTTGTGGCCAGCTTATGGAGTCAGGCCAGAGTTTTCGCCCTTAGCTGGTTTAGAGCCCGACGCGGCCGGACTTTTCGCTTGGCCAGGCTCGGCTTAAAGATCGGCCCCCCGTAAAAAAGCCAGCACTTCCGCCGTTACCCTAGCCATATGGGGTCGGTTTAGCTCGGTTTCGGCCCTAACGATTAACTCTATTGAGTCGGGATTTAAGTAGCCTAAAAGAGCCTCCTCGTGGATAAGCTCGGTCGCGACCACTTTGGCTTCGGCCGGGGCGGCGCCCAGCTTATCCTCGGCTAACCAAAAAAGGCTTTGTAAAGGCGGGCTTAAACTCGAAGGGGCCGCGAAAATCGGAGTTTTTTTCTTTAGGGGTTTGGGATTAGAGCGCTTGGCTAAACGGTGGTAATAAGTGACCCCCTCGCGCGCCTCTAAGTTAAAGTCGCTAAGATTGGGCCAGAACTCCCCTGGGGCGGTCAAAATCAAGCACTCCTCGTTAAAAACGGGTTTTAGCCTTTCGACCATTATAGCCACCCCCGCGTCCGGGGAGTCGTTGGTTAGGCCGCGGGCGACAACCACGTCCGCCCCTAAGATCTCGGGTGGGGGGGCCTCTAATCGGTGGGGGTTTAAGCCTAAGTAAACCAGGGAGTCTAAGTTAGTTTGAAAACGCCATGCCCCACCCCGGGCCCGGAAAAACCGCCGAGCCATCTCTTTGGGGACGAAGGTTAGGGCCTCGCCGCCGTAAAGCCCCGCCTTAGCCGTGGCCAACAGCTTAGGGATAAGCTCTAAACCATAAATCGTAATGGCCCAGCCTTTAGCTTTTAAGCCTAAGCTGGCTAAAGTCATGGCGACGGACGCGGCCTCGCGTCCGTCGCCCGAGCCTAAGACTAAAACCTTTAACCGCCGCTCTGGCGCGAAAAGGGCCCACTCGGCCACTAGATCGCCTAAGACCTTTAACTGGGCCGGATACTGAAAAAACTGAGACTCTAAGCTTTTGGCCCAAAGATTCCAGATCTCCAGCCACTCCTTAGGGCTTTGGTCTAAAAGGTTGTGGTACTGGCCCGGGGAGTAGTCGTAAGACAAGCGCCGCTCCTTAGCCGCCAGCCAAAACCGCTCCTGGCTCAGAACCCCGCCGGGCCGACCAAAAAGCTCAATGGCTAGAGCCAAAATGGCCTCTTTAGCTTCATTAGGGCTCACGGTCGAGGGGCCCTCCATGATCGATCTCCGTTTCGCGAAAAACCCCCGGCCTGGTTAAAAGTCTTTTTAAAGCCAAAAGCTCTTGGTGGATTTCCCTTAATAAAATTGGCTCGACCCTTTTCGAGCCGAAGGCGGTTAAAGAAGCGGCCGGAGCCAAAGACTCGCCTTGAGGCGACGACTCGCTGAAAGATAAGGCCGCGACGTTAGCTAACGGGACGGCCAGCTCTGGGGGGGCGGCCGGGGCCTTAGGGTCAGCCTTAGCTTGGGTCTCGGCTAAGGAATCGTCGGAAGACGCTGGGATTAAAGGCGGATTGTCGGCCGGAGTCGCGACTTTGGGGCCGTCTTTAAGCTCTAAGGGAGCCAGCGGCTTTTCCTCTAGTCTTTTGCGAGCCCCTTCAATAGTAAAGCGCTCTTCGTATAAAAGACGCTTAATCTCCTGAAAATACCGCAGATCTAGGGAGCTATAAAGACGGTGCCGCCCTTTTAAGAGACTGGGCTGGATCTGGGGAAACTCCTTGGACCAGTACCTTAAAACGTGGCGCTCCACCCCGACCCTGACCGCCGCTTCGCCAATCTTAAAATACAGCGGCTCCCCTGGCCGGACCATGGCGCCTCCTTAGTTTAGCCAAAAAAAAACTTCTTGAGCCAAAAAAAGACCTTGGTTTTTGGGTCAAAAGAGCTTGACCTTAATGGTTTTTTTTGGTTTTTGGCTCTCTCTTTCTCTTTCTTTAACCCTTTTTCACTTTTTTCTCTTTTTTCTCTTTTTATCTCTCTTTTCGCCTATCGCGCGCGGGGACTTTTTAGCCTTACGCGGTCGACCTTTTTTTGGGGGGTCGGCCTTATTTTTTAGTTTAAAAAGTTCGCGCCCCCCCCCTTTTAGTTTTCGGGTTTATTGGGGGTCGTCCTTTTCGTTTTTGGCCTTCAAAGCCCCGACCGTTTGATTCAAGCCCGGAATGTCGCTTTTAACCTTAAAACTCACGCCAAAAGTCTGGGCCAGCCGGCGTCTTAAGGTTTCGCTCAGAGAAAAGCCAGCCTTTTTCTGGGCCAGAACGCGGGTTTTTTGGCCAGTTTTTGGGTTTCGGCCCTCGCGAGGAGCCGCTCGCCGTACGCCAAAATGGCCAATCTTGGACCAGCGAACTTCCTGATTCCGCTCCAAAGCCTCAATGGTGGCTAATAATAGACTGTCCAAAATATAGCCCGCGTCGCGCCCGGAAATAGACAAAGTCCGCCGTAAGAGCTGAATCAGCTCCGCCCGAGCCAGAACGGGTTTAGGCGAATCGTTTGCCGGCGAGTCTTTTTCCGTCACGATCTTAACGTCGCGGCCAAAGCTTTAGCTAAATGAGCGGCGATGGCGTCAAAATAGCCGTTAACCAATTCGTCCGTCAAGGTTCGCGCGGGGCTTTGGAAATAAAGTCTTAAGGCCAAACTTTTTTGGCCAGAAGGGATCTTGTCCCCTTGATAGACGTCAAAAATAGTCACCTTGGTTAAAGGAATGTCTTCAATCGCCCAGATCTGGTCGACCACGTCTTGGGCGGGCACGGTTAGGTTAACCAAAATAGCCAAATCCCGAGAAGTCCCGGGAAAACTCGACCAGCTCTGAAAAACGCGTTGGGTCTCGGCCGGCCAAGCGGTTAAATCCAGCTCCCCCCCAAAAACCGCCCCGGCTTTTAAACCAAAGTTTTTAATGGTTTTGGGGCTTAACTCGCCAATCCCGCCAATCAAAGTCCCCTGGTCGTAGATGGCCGCCCCTTGGCCAGGCGCGTAATAGGGAAAAATAACGGAGCCTAAAGGGTCAGTGGCTTTCTCAATTGGTTGAAAGGTTAGGGCTCGGTCATACTTAGCCCCTAACGCCTCCACCACGCCCTTTATATCCCAAAAGTCGACTAAAGTTTCCGGGTCGTGACAAGTCCCTTGGCCTTTATCGCCAGCTAAGAGTAAACCTAAGGTTAAACGCTCCCAAGGCTGAGCCTGGGGCTTATAGGGATCCGCCAAAAAGACGGCTCCCACCTCAAACAAGGCGGCCCCCGCCCGACCCCGCGACTGATTTAGCCGATAAGCGTAGGTTAACCCCGGGATTAAAGACGGCCGCATCAGACCGTGATCCTCGCTTAAGGGATTTAAGACTAAAAGACTTCCGCGCCTAAAAAGGTGGTCTTGGCTCAAGGCCAAATGGTCTAAGGCGGTGGGATTAATGAAGGAGTAACTGACGATCTCGTTTAGCCCTAAACCCGTCAGATCCTCCCTTAACCTGGCCTTTAAACGGAAAGCGATAGGCGGCGGGCCGGCGATGGCCGGGGGTTTAGGTAAGGTGGCCGGCAGACTCTGAAAGTCGTCTAAACGGGCCGCCTCCTCGATCAGATCGATTTCCCGGGTCAGATCCGGTCGAAAAGTCGGTAAAATGGCGGCGTAAAGCTCCCCGTCCTGGTCATTAGGTAGGGGTTCTAAGCCCAGGCCAATGGCCTTTAAGATCCTTAACCAAGACTCTTTAGGTTTAGCTACCCCTAAAAGATTAGCGCACCGGCGCGGCGAAAAAGTCGTCTTTAAGGGCTCCCGCCGCTTAGGATAAACGTCAAGCCGCCCTTTCGCGCAAAGACCGCCAGCGATCTCGGTCAATAAACCCGCCGCCCGATCCACGGCTAAGGGCGGCAACTCAGGATCTTGACCCCGCTCAAACCGAAAGGAAGCGTCGGTCAAAAGACCCAAAGAGCGAGAGGTTTGGCGGATAATCGTGGGATTAAAACAAGCCCCTTCTAAAAAAACGTCCCGGGTGTCGGGAGTCACCTCGGTGTTTAAGCCGCCCATGACCCCGCCTAAGGCCACTGGCCTCGCCCCGTCGTTAATGAGAACGTTTTCTTTGGACTTTAAGACTCGAGTCTGCCCGTCTAAGGTCACAAACTCCTGGCCAGGCCCAACCATGGTCACGACGATCCGCTGGTCGGCGAGCCGCTTTAGATCAAAGGCGTGGAGAGGCTGACCCAACTCCAGCATGACGTAGTTAGTGACGTCCACGACGTTGTTAATCGGTCGTAAACCCGCTCCCAATAAACGCCTAACTAACCAGTCTGGGCTAGGGCCAATGGTCACGCCTCTAACTACGCGGCCGCAGTATCGCCAGCAGCCTTTAGGAGCCAAGATCTCGGCTTTAGCCAATTCCGTAACGGGGCTTACGTCTTCGGTTAAATCAAAGGCTAGTTCTTTTAAAGGCCGATCTAAGGCGGCGCTTAAATCTCTAGCGATCCCGCGAACGGACAGAGCGTCGGCCCGGTTGGGGGTGATGGAGATATCCAGGGTAAAATCGTTTTTTGGGTATAAGGACCTTAAAGGCGTCCCCAAAGGCGTTTCTGGCGGGAGATCCATAAGACCGTCCGCCCCAAACGGTAGCTCTAACTCGGCCCCCGAGCACAAGATCCCTTGGGAGACGACCCCAGCCATGGTGGTGGCTTTAACCAGGCCAGCGGGGAGTTTGGCCCCCACCTTAGCTAAGGGATAAAGGCCATTAACTTTGACGTTGGGGGCCCCGGTGACGACGGTCAGCTCCTCTTGGCCGGTCGTCGCCCGGCAGAGGTAAAGATGACGGCCATGGGGTTTTAAGTCTAAAACTTTAGCGGCGACGGTCTGGTCTAAAAAGTCCAAGCGGTCGGCCAGCTCCTCGACCTCTAAACCAATCATGGTTAGGCGGTCGGCCACCGACTGGGGCGTTAAATCGCTTATGTCCACAAAGTCGCCTAACCAGGCGAGCGAAAGCTTCATGCGGGGGGAGGTCCTTTCGCGTTTGTCAAAAGTTTTTTCGCGAAAACTTTTTTTAAGCCACTTTTTTGGCTAAAAAAATCAGGCGTTTTTAAGTTTTTTATCATAGTTTTAAGCGGAGGGCCAAAAATCCTGAAAAAAAATTTAACCCTTAAAAACGTCGCCTTAGGTGGGGCCAAAAGGACCTCGACGAAGGCGACTTTTTAGACTTGTTTAAAATCGCTAACTACCTGTTTTTATAGGCTTAATTTGGATTTTAATTCGTTAATAAATGATTTTTCATGATAATATTTAACCCCTTAAAAAGAAGTTTAGCTTATTTAAAAGATATAGTTTAGCTCCTTAAAAATATGTTAAGTCTCTTTAAAAAAAAGTTAAACCCTATAAAAAGGACGCTAAATCATTTTAAAAGAATAGTTTAGATCCTTAACAAAAAGTTTAGCTATTTGTCAAAGAAAAGTTAAATAAATTAAAAAGAAGTTTAGACTCTTTAAAAGAAAAGTTAAATCCGCTAAAAACAAGCTAATTCACTTTAAAAGAATAATTTAGATTCTTATTAAGAAGTTTAGGCTCTTTAAATGAGAAGTTAAGCGCCTTAAAAAAAATTTAGGCTTTTTAAAAGAAAAGTTAAGCCCCTTTAAAAAAACAGTTAAGCCCCTTAAAAAGAAGTTAAGCGCCTTATAAAGAAGTTTAGGCTTTTTAAAAGAAGAGTTAAGCCCCTTAAAAAAAAAGTTAAGCCCCTTAAAAAGAAGTTTAGGCCCTTTAAAAAAACCAGAAAGACCATTAAGCCGCGAGACGTTTCCGACTTCTTTCAAGCTAAATGGACGAGATAAGGGCCCTAAACCTTCTTTTTTTTAGGCTTTGGCGGCCTTGCCGTTTAGGCCATTTAAGCTTTCGCCCCTAGCCGCGGCCACGCTATATAAGCGGTTAACGGCGTTGACGTAGGCTTTAACGCTAGCTTTGATCACGTCCGTGGAAGCCCCGCGACCTTGGGCTTGTAATCCTTTATAAGACAGGACCACTTGGGCCTCGCCTAAAGCGTCGGAGCGGTCCGTGGCGGCCACGACTCGGTAAGACTCGACTTTGGGTTCTATCTTAATAATCCGCTTTATGGCTAGATAGGCCGCGTCCACTGGGCCATTGCCGGTGGCCGCGTCTTTTAGCTCTTGATTGTTTAAAATTAAAGACACCGCGGCCGCGGCCAGGCCCGAGCCCACGTGGACCGTATAGTCTTTGAGCTCATAATGAAACTCTGGGGTCACCGCGAAGATCTCGTCGGCGATAATAGTCTCAATGTCGGCGTCCGTGGTCTCTTTCTTTTCGTCGCACAGCCTTTTAAAGATCTCAAAGGCCTTAGTTAACTGGACCTCGTCTAAATTGTAACCCAAGGACTCCACCCTGGCCCGAAAAGCGTGCCGGCCCGAGTGCTTGCCTAAAACCATGACCGCCGGGGTACAGCCTACGTCCTCGGCCCGCATGATCTCGTAGGTTTCTCTTTTAGCCATAACCCCATGTTGATGAATCCCCGCCTCGTGCGCGAAGGCGTTGGATCCGACCACGGCTTTATTGGGCGGCACCGCGACCCCAGACAAGCGGGCCACTAAGCGACTGACCGGGTAAAGCTTCTTCGTGTCCAAGTTGACCGTGACCCCGTAAAAGTCGGCCCGGGTCTTTAAGGCCATGACCACTTCCTCAATGGCCGAGTTGCCGCCCCGCTCGCCCATGCCGTTAATGGTCCCTTCCACCTGCCTGACCCCCGCCCGAATAGCGGCTAAAGAGTTGGCCGCGGCCAGACCCAAGTCATTGTGGGCGTGAACCGAGAAGATAACCCCTTCTTTAGCCTCAACCCCTAAAATAACCTCCCGGCAGAAGAGGTAAAACTCCTCAGGCGTCGCGTAACCCACGGTGTCCGGAATGTTTAAGATAGTGGCTCCCGCCTCCACGGCCACCTTAAAGGCCTTAATTAAAAAATCCGGGTCCGAGCGGCTGGCGTCCTCCCCTGAAAACTCCACCTCTTGAACCAAGGAACGGGCCAGACTGACCCCGAAGCGGATCTCGGCTAAGACCTCGTCTTGGGTTAGCTTTAACTTGTGCTCCATGTGGATAGGGCTGGTAGCGATAAAAACGTGGAGCCTGGGAAACTCGGCCTGGGTCAAAGCCTGAGCCGCGGCTCTAATGTCCCCTTCCCTAGTCCGAGCCAGACCGCAAACGCTAATCTGTTTAATTTCTCGGGCAATGTCTTGGACGCACTTAAAATCCCCAGGCGAGGCCGCTGGAAACCCCGCCTCGATAACGTCCACGCGCATTTTTTCCAACTGTTTGGCGATCTGGAGTTTTTCGGCGGAATTTAAATTAACCCCAGCGGCTTGTTCCCCGTCGCGCAGGGTGGTATCGAAAAAACACACGCGGTTTGGGTCAAACATGATCTCTCCTTATTAACCCTCTAAAAAAATCGACTAACGATTTTGACGGTCTAAATCTTCCTGACTAAAAAAGGGACGACCCCTAAATTAGAAAAAAATTTAAGTCCCAGTAAAATTGGCGAGTCGTTAAAAAACGGCCGGCTAAAACGGCGAAATATGACGGTTTAGCAAAAAAAAAGCCGGGCAAAAACCCGGCGCCAAAAGGATTCCGACCAATAAGCC
This sequence comes from Deltaproteobacteria bacterium, assembly GCA_031257535.1. Lineage (GTDB taxonomy): Bacteria > Desulfobacterota > Desulfarculia > Adiutricales > Adiutricaceae > JAIROO01. The sequence goes on along the minus strand of JAIROO010000348.1, from coordinate 1,909 downwards.
TATTTTAGGCCATAAGCCAAACCCCTTTAGAGCCGGAGCGGCGGCTAAGCGATAACAAACCTAAGAGAGAGAGCGAAGCGCTAGAATTAGCGTTCAAAGGCATAACGCTTAAGTTTAGGCGAGTGGAAATTTGGGGTAAAAAATAGAGCGACATGAACCAATAGACCTTTTGGTCAGCTAATAACGTCGCTCGCCAAAAGGTCAGCCCATAGCGGCTAGCCTTAATAGGGAGCTTGTGTCAATAATAACCACTTCGCGGGAAGAGGTCAAGAGTCTTTTTTTTTGGCTTTCCGCGATTCTCAATTCGGGATAAGGTCTCTTAAAGCCTGACCACAACCCCTCCACTCCTCTTTTGCCCTAACTATAATATATGGCCAGGTCAAGTCAAAATAATTCTTGAGGACCTAATTTGAGCCAAAACATAACCGCGGTTCATTTAAATAACGCATTGAGTTCATTTTTGATGGTCTCGTAAAAACTCCTGTTTTGAAATTTTAGGCGCGTAGCTCTACTATAAACGCTATTTTAGGTATAGCTGCCAATATATATTGTGTATAAACAAACCCTCAAAAATTAAAAGGGGGGTTTTACCAAGGAGTCATTTTTTTTCGGCAGGCCAATTTACCGTAATTTAACAATAATATCATTCATATAAATATATAAATTGCTCATAAACCTTTCTAAATAACAAATATAGCTCGAAGACAGCAATAATATATGATGTTAAAGATTGACTATGTTTAAATTGATAATCGCTTTTTGGTTTTATAAATTTTTGAAAAAATTTTTCACCAATCGTTGACTGTCTCTGCGACTCCATAAATATGGCGAGGAGGAGAAGCCAAAATTAGAATCGCTGGCTGAAAAAGCTTGCTTTGATTTCTCAAGACTTTTCAGTTATAATACTATTATATGGAATTTTCCGAAAGACCCATATTACCGCGTATAACGGAATTTGTTAGTTGACGCCGGGTCTTTCAATTAAAACAAACTAAGGCGATATTATTACAGAGGAACTCGTGGGAGCTAAATCCATTAAACAATTTAATACCGCTGGCCCTTGCGAGCCCAGAAATCACTATATGTTGCCTGTCTTACCAAGGCTGCCTGGCGTAGACGCGATGATCGATAGTGAAAATTATTTCATTCTTCACGCGCCACGTCAGTCAGGGAAAACCACGTTTATACGCGCTTTAACTGATAAAGTAAATAAAGAAGGCTAAAGATACGCTTTGAATTGCTCATTGGAGGCTTTGATAGGCGTAAAAGATAAAATTGAAGCCTTAACTACGATTGTTTCTGAAATTAATGATGCTATGAAAGACTCTTTCGTTGCCTGTATCAAGCAAAAGGCCTATTCTTATAATTCTTTACCTGGAATGTCAGATCCAAATACCAAAGTAAAGTCAATACTCCAATATCTATGTCACGATTTAGATAAGCCATTAGTGGTTTTTTTCGATGAAGCTGATTCGCTTTCTGGTCCTGGTCTCATAACATTTTTAACCCAAATTCGCAAAGGCTTTAATAGCCGTGGCGATTCCCCTAACGCGTTCCCAAGTTCGCTGGCTTTAGTTGGCATGCGCGACATTCGCGACTATTTGGCGTCTAACCATCCTGACTCCGTAGATGAACGTTTAGCCAATCCTTTTAACATAGTGACTGAAAGACTGACCTTAGCTAATTTTACCGAAAAAGAAATTGGCGAACTTTATGGTCAGCATACGGCGGCGACTGGCCAAAAATTTTCCAAAAACGCGTTAGAACGCGCTTGGTATTGGTCGGAAGGACAACCTTGGTTGGTCAACGCCCTAGCCCGGCAAACCGTTGTCATCATTCTTAATAATGACTATAAAGTAGATATAACGGCTAAACATATTGATCGAGCCGCTCAAGATTTGATCATAAG
>JAIROO010000338.1 GCA_031257535.1 Deltaproteobacteria bacterium | reverse complement strand
GTTTCTTAAAAATCCAATAAAAACTAATACTTTCCCGCCAAATAACGCCCTAATAAAGTCAAAACCCCCCGGAAAACAACCCTTTTTTTCACGGGTCAAGCCTTGGTCGGCCTTACCGCAGATTAAAGGCCACCGGCACCACCACCCGGGCGGGACTCGGCGGCGGCGGAAACGGCGAAGCCGCCTTAACCGCGGCCACGGCTGAGTCGTCTAAGCCGTCATGGCCACTAGTTTGACGCACCGAGACGTCCAAAGCCGCTCCAGACGCGGCGATGGTAAAAGCCACCGTGGTCGTCCCGGTCACGCCCATGCGTTTGGCTTTGGGGTTATAGACTAAAAAGCGGCGAATCCGGTTTTTAATGTAGTTATAATTGGCCGCCGCGTAACCCTCTTCCCCGCCGCTAACGCCCCCGCCGCTAACGCCGCCTAAGCTTAGGGAGCTAGGGTCGCTAAGGCCTTTTTGGTTAGAAGAGCTCAAGGCTGGACCAGTGGCCTCAGCCGACGTCTTTAAGGCCGCGGACTTTGGGGTTTTAGGTCTTTCTTGGCCCTTATTGGTCTGAGGCCTTTTGGGCGGCCTTAAGGCCCGGGCCTTAACCTTAGGGGTCGAGGTTGGGGGGGCGACCTTAGGCTCCAAAGGGCTAGGCGCGTTTAAGGCCACCTCTTGATTAATCCCCTTTAGGGTAGTTAACTCTGGCGGGATTAAGGCCAAGGGCGGCTCGCTATTAGAGATTAAAGACGCTTCTTCGGGCTCGTTAAGGTCGGCCGCGGGCTCCGCGGCCGACCTTAAACTCTCTTCTTGGTCGGCTGACCCTTTAGCCTTTAACTTAGGCCCGCCTAAAGCCCCTAAATCCCTCGCCCCGGGCTCGGTTAAACTGACTAAACTAACTTGATAGGTCGTTAAATTTAGGCTATTAAAACCTAAAGTTCCAAAAGAAAATGTTCCTAACCACAAGATTAATCCCAAGTGACTTAAAAAGGAGACTAAAACAAAGACCAACCACCTAGGTGGCGAGGGGTTAAAAATATCAGGGTCTAGGTGAGCCGCTAAGGACCTGGACTCGTCAAAAGGCTCCCTAAGGGCGGGGCGAGACCGCGCCCCTTTAACTAAGGTCAGCCGCTGGCCTTCTTCTTTTATGGTTAAACTTGGGCTCCCCTTCGCCCTTGGGCTTAATAAGCTTGGCGAAAGGGGAGAGAAAGCCAGATCAAAGGCCCCGCTGGCCTCGTTTAAGGCGCTTTTAGTCGCCATAAGTCCCCTCTAAACAGACAGGGCTTAAACCCATTTGACTGAGCAAACCCGGTTTGAGGTCGTAAAGATCCTCCACGGCCTTAATCGTGGTTAAGGTCCGAGCCTCGCCAAACGCCAGCGCCCGCCCCGCCTTCATTAATAGGGCCTCGCCGCCTAAGTAGACGGCCTGCTCAGGGTGGTGGGTGGTCATTAAAAAAGCCACTTTAGCCTCGGCGTTTAGGCGTTTCATGGTGGAAAGGACTAAGGCTTGATTGCTAAGATCCAAGCCGCTAGTGGGCTCGTCCATCAGAATCAAGCGACTATCCTGGGCCAAAGCCCGGGCGATAATGGTCAGCCGAGCTTGGCCGCCGGAGAGCTCGGTCACTGGTCGCTCGGCTAGACTTAAGATCCCCACCAGCTCTAAGGCGGCCCTGGCTTTTTTTAGATCCTCTTGGTCAAAGTCGCCCCACTTTTTGCGGCCAGTGCGCCCCATAGCCACCATGTCTTTGACCTTATACCCAAAGACCGCCCCCAGATTCTGGGGCACGTAGGCTAAGAGCCGAGCTAAGCTAGGCCGGTCGTAAGTCTCGATGGGCTGGCCAGCGATAAAAACGGCGTGTTTGGGTAAGGGCAAAAAACCTAAAATAGCCTTTAAAAGGGTGGTTTTGCCCGAGCCATTGGGACCTAAGACGCACAAAGTCTGACCCGCGTCAAGACGAAAAGTCACGGATTGTAAGACTTTCGGTCCCTTATAGTAAGCGAAAGAGAGATCGCGGACTTCAATCATGAGCGGGCCCAATCTCGCCACAAAGAAAAGGCGAATAACGGCAAACAGATAATGGCGGTAAAAACGCCTAACGGAAACTCGGCCGTCCACGTGGACCGAACCACGGCGTCGGTTAACAGGACAAAGGTGGCCCCAAATAAAGCCGAGGCTGGCAGAACCGTCAGATTATTGGGCCCTAAAACCAGCCGGGCCACGTGGGGGATCACCAGACCCACCCAGTTAACGATCCCCGCTAAGACCACCGACAAAGAGCAGACCATGGTGGCCAGGCCAATGAGCTTTAACCGCGCGAGCTTCGCGTTTACGCCCAAGCTTAAAGCCTCCTCCTCGCCTAAACTTAAGGCGTTAACCGTCCGTCCACTGGCCGCCAAGGCCAAGACGCCTATGGTTAAAAGCGGGGCCACGTAGGCCAGTTGAGTTCCCGTGGTCCGCGATAAGGTCCCCATGAGCCAGTAAACCAGCTCGGGCAACTGGTTGTCGACGTCGGCCACGTACTTAAACAAAGAAGCGACGGCCGTAAAAAAAGATCCGCAAACCAAGCCGCCCACCAGTAAGGCCAAAAGCGGCGAGCGGGGATATAGGCGACTTAAGGCCAAAGACAAGGTCACCCCGAAAACGCCCCCGGCGCAGGCTAAAATCTGGGTCAAGGGCCAAGAGGAGAAAACGACGATGCCCACCGCCCCCCCGGCCGAGGCTCCAGCTAAAACCCCTAAAATCCCCGGGGAGACCAAGGGGTTGCGAAAAACGCTCTGATAAACCGCCCCCGACAAAGACAAAGAGGCCCCGACTAAGATGGCCGCGAAAATCCGGGGGAGCCTAACCGACAAAAAAAGAAAACTAATCTCCCGCTCGCGCGCCGTGGGCTCGCCCAAAAAATTGGCCCATAAAGCCCCGCCAATCTCCCAGACGGTGACCGGATAACGACCCAAAGGGAGCGCTAAAATCGTGGCCAGAATAAAAACTAAAGCCGCGACGTAAATAGCCCGACGGTTCATCGCTCGGCCAAAGCGGGATTTAAAAACTCTAAAACCTCGTTTTTAGTCATCTCGACCCGAAAAAAGAGGCGATTAAACTCGTCGGTCGCGGCCACTAGATCCAAGGGCGCCAGATCCGGCCACAAAACGTGGCCTAACCATTTCGCGCCCATTAAACCGGTTAAGGTCGGGTGCCCATTCCAAGAAAAAGGGCCTCGAGGCAAAAGATAGACTCGGCCTTCTTGAACGGCCCTTAAGCGCCGCCAGCGGTCCTCTTGGTCGATGATTTTTTTGAGCGGATAACTCCCAGCCACGATGACGTCGGGATTTAAGGCCATTAACTCCTCAAAGGAGATCCTAGGGCGACCAGGTTTAATTGGCCCGTCGCAGGTTAAGGCGTTTTGAGCCCCGGCGAAATCGATAAAGCGCGAGCGACCCTCGCCCGGGCAAGACGACCCCAAGCCGTCGGCCTCTAAAGCCAGGTAAACCCGCGGTTTTTGGGTTAGAGCGTTAAGGGGCTTTAAGGAGTTTAAAGCCTTTTCGGCGTATCGCGCCAGCTCCTCGCCCCTCTTTTGGCGGTTAAAAAGCTCCCCCATCCGCCGAAAAGCCAGGGGAGTCGCCTCTAAGCCGTCTTGAACGGCTAAAAGCTCAATACCCATCTCCTCTAAAGTCGCCCGGATCCGGTCGGCGTTAAAAAAGGAGTTTTCCAGAAAAAAGGCCTTTTTTAAGCCGCTAGCCAAAAGCATTTCCCTATCCGGCGTAAAGCCTTGGCCATACCAGCCGCCTAAGATGGGCAGGTTATGATATTTTTCCGGGATAAAGCCTTTCTCGTAAGGATAAAGGGGGGTGTCCCAAGCCCCCAAAAGCTCTGGGTCAAAAGCGTAAAGGGTAAAGGACGAGGGCGGGGTGGCCGGGTAAACGCCTTTTACGAACTCGTCGGCGAAGGCCGCCTTAGCCGCTAAAAAGACGAAAAAAAATAAAAACAAGGTTTTGACTATTGGTCGCACAAAGAGCCTCAAAAGGGCCGCCCTTTAGCCAAATCGCTAAAAAAGGGCGGCGGTTAAATCAATAGTTCCCAGTCAAGCCGAGAAAAAAAGTCCGCCCTGGCCGAGGCGTGTAGTAGGCGTAATAGTAGTTCTTATCGAAAATATTGCGCGCCCCTAACTCAAAGGTTAAATGCTCGTTATAGTCGTAAGAGAGCTTTAAGTCGGCCGTTAAAAAACCCGGAGCTTTATTGCGCGCGTCGTCTAGATCCGTTGAACAGTAAAAGGCCGAGCGGGCGTTGGCCTCAGCCGTAAAGCTTAAGTTTTCCATGGGCGAAAAAACCGTAAATAAGGAACCCTGAACTTTTGGGGCGTAGGTTAAGAGTTTATCGCGCCTTTCTTGGGTCTCGGTTTCCCAGTCCATAAAGCTGACCGAGCCGCCGATGGTTAAGTATTTATTGACTATGGCTTCCAAGCCCAGCTCTAGGCCATAAGTTACGGCTTTATCGACGTTTATCGCGTACCTAAAAGTATTAAAGTTGACGCTGACCATGGTGATCTTATCGTTAATGGTCGAGTAAAAGGCGCTGGTCGCGAATTTTAGCCACCCGTCGTAAGAGCCCCGATAGCCAATTTCAAAATGGTCGGCCTTTTCCGGTTTTAAATCAATAGACAGCGCTTGGTTGTAACTTGGCGTGTTAGCTCTTTGAAATCTTTCCCACATGGCCGGGAAGCGACTTTTTCTCGCGTAGGTGAAGAAAATTTGTTGGTCGCTATAAAGATCGTAAAAAAGGCCCAGCTGCCAATCAAAGAGATCGTTTCGCTCCATGGCCGAGTTTTCTATGGGGACCATCGAGTTTAAATTGGAGCTAAACTTATCGACTACTCGCGGGGTTCGCCGGCTATACGACAGACCCAAGACCGCGGTTAAATTCGCGGTAGGTTTATAGGAATATTCGCCGCCTAAATCCCAGTACTTTTCTTTTATTCGCTCGCTTACGTAATGCCGTAAAGTCGTTCGGTTTTTGCTAATTTCCTTATGGGATAGTTCTCGGAAACCGATTGACCACGAGATCTTGTGATTTGGCGTGAGCTCCCGCGTAAAGCGACCCCGTAGGCCTGCTACGTATTGTTCGTAACCCGAGTCGGACAAGATTAAATGATTGGCCGGCTTTTCTTTGATTAAGGCGGCGTAGGACTCGACCATGTCAATATGTTTGTCGTAATAAGCCAAAAATTGAACGCGCGTTTTTTCGGCCACTTCGGCGTCGATATTGGCGTAATACCTTTGGGTCCGGTAGATTGGCCAGCGCCATAAACGAGTCCCGCCCGCGGCCCCAAACCCCGTGCCCAAGAAAGTAAAGTTAGGATCGGCTTCGGCTGAGACTGGTTGGCCCTTAACGAAATCTTGCAAAACGGTTCCGAACGTAATGTCGACTTTATCGGAAGGCGTAAGACCAGCGATCACGTTTAAGCGTCGGTTGCGAAAATCAGAATTGCCGCGGCGGCCGCCGTTTTCAAAGTAGCCCGGACGAAAACTCTTAGACAAGGTAAAAAAGTCTTGCTGGTCTTGGACCGCGCTAACTTGAAAATAAAACAACTCTTGTTTAGAGCCCACCCTGACCCCGAAAAAGCGACCCTGATCGTCGCCCTGACGATCGAAATAATTAAGGTACTGGGCTTTAAACTCTAAGGGCCTTGTGGGTTTGTGGGTTTTGACGTTTAAAACGCCGGCGAGCCCAAAGCCGCCATTTAATAAGGTCGAGCTATAGCCCTTGGAGACATCGATACTCTCGGCGTCGAAAACCATGACGTTGTTAAAATCGTAATCATTTCGATACGCCGTGGCCACTGGAATATCGTCGATGTAGACCCCGACCTGCCGTAAAGTCGAGCCCCTGATAGTGAAGGACCCTTCCCCTCGGCCGCCGACGTCCTGTAAAGTTAAACCAGGAATCCCGCTTAAGGCTTG
>JAIROO010000298.1 GCA_031257535.1 Deltaproteobacteria bacterium | reverse complement strand
AGCCTTCCGCAAAAAAGTTAATAAGCCTTCGGTTAGATCGGTTTTAGCCAGATCCTGAGTCAAGGCTATGGCTCGGGCCGCGTAGCGCAAGTTCTGGACCGGCTCTAACCCGGCTAAGTCGTCGAAAAACCAGGCGCAACTGGTAAACATGTAAAGACCCATGCGCTGGGCTTCTAAAAGGCGGATTATTTTTTGGCTCTCCGCCGCGGTCGGGGCGTTTGTCGTCTCGCGAGCCAGAAAGTCGGTTCGGACCCGCTCGTCGTAGTCGGCTAAAGTTACGGCGATATAGGCGTCGCGAGCCGCCCAAGGGTCTTTTAACAAAGGTCGACCCTCGGCCTCAAAAATAAGAGCCAGCTGGTCGCGGAGCCAGTTGAGGCCGTCCCGTAAAGGGGTCCGCCACTTCTGGTTCCAGTTAGGGTTAGACCCAGTCGCGCAACCACAGTCGGCTCGCCAGCGCTCTACCCCGTGACAGCAGCTCCAGGAGGAATTGTCCACGAGCTTGGCCTCAAAGCGGGGTGGATAAAGGGCTAAGTACTCGCCGTAATTGGTCAGTTTTATGGGGTTAGGGTCATCAGGCGGCTGATTGTCTAAGGCGTTAAAGAGCCAGGCCAAGGTCATGTCGCCAAAATGAAAGTGGTGGCCATAAGACTCGCCGTCGGTGGCGAGATTGACTAGGCGGGGGTAATTAGGGGTCTCGGCTCCAAAGGCTTGTTTTAAGCGCTCTAAGAAAACGCTCCCGTCCCGTAAAAGGCGCTCAAAGGCCACCGCCCGGGAGACGGGGCCGTCGTAAACGAAAACGTCTAAGTAGTCGTTGGCTCCTTGGCCCCAAAAAATCCGGTAGGGCTCGCGCGGGTCGGGGCTCGCGGTCAGATCCGTCCAGGGCTCGTCGCGGCCTTTGGTTAAGGGCCTTACGGCTTTTATCTGGTTCTGGGCTAAGACGGTAAACTTTAAGCCGACCTTAGCTAAAATAGCCAAGCTTTCCAGATCGGCGGCGGTCTCGGCTAACCACATGCCCTCTGGCTCGCGACCAAAAGCCGACCGAAAGTGGCTAAGGCCCCAGATAGCTTGGGTCAGCTGGTCCCGGGAGTTGGCCAAAGGCAGGATAACGTGGTTAAAGACCTGGGCTAAAGCTGGGCCATGACCGTGATGGCGACGGGCCGCGGTCTGGTCGGCGGCTAGGACCAGTTTATAGGTTTCTGGGTCGTGGTCTTTGAGCCACAAAAGGAGAGTCGGCCCAATATTAAAACTTAAATACTCGTAATTATTAATTATTTTAGCGATAGACCCTGTTTTTGAGTTTAATAGCCTGGCCCGGGCGTTAGGGGCGTAACACTCCCGATTGATCCGCTCGTTCCAGTTAGGAAAAGGCGCGGCCGAGATCTGTTGGCTAATGGAGCCGCTCCAAGGGTTTTCGCGGGGGGGCTGATAAAAGTGGCCATGAATTATCAGGTACCTAGGGCTGGTCAAGTTTTAAGGTCTCCTAATTAAAGGTATTAAAGTTTTAGTAAAAAGGGACTTAAGCGACTCGTTAAAAGGGGTATAGAACTTATAAGGACTGAAATAGCTTTAAGTAAGCCTTGGCTGAGGCGGTCCAAGAAAAGTCGTCGCGCATGCCAGCCCTGGCCATGGCTAAGTAGTCGGCCGGTCGCCCGTAAAGCTCAATAGCCCTTCGAACGGCCCGAAAAAAAGCGAAGGCCTGAAACTGGCTAAATTTAAAGCCATTGTCCCAGGCCCCAGTGGGATTGGCGCCCGCGTAATCGCGGACCGTGTCGTTTAAGCCGCCAATGGCTCGGACCACGGGGATGGCCCCGTACCTTAAAGCGTACATCTGAATCAGGCCACAAGGCTCGTAAATGGAAGGGACCAGAATAAAGTCGCTCCCGGCCACTATCCGGTGAGCCAAGGGGGCGTCGTAGGCCAAGACGAGGCGGGCTTGGTTGGGGTAGGTCGCGGCTAAGCGGGTTAAACGCTCCTCAAACCAGGGGTCGCCCGAGCCTAAGATGACTAGATCCACGTCTAAGCGAAAAAGGTCGGGGGCCGACTCCAGGATCAGGGTCAAACCCTTCTGGGCGGCTAACCGGGTGACCATGCCCAGTAAGGGCCGGTCGTCGGGGGAGGTTAAGCCTAGCTCTTTTTTTAAGGCGCGCTTACAAATTAGCTTGGGGCTAAGGTCTTCCGCGTCGTAATGGGCGGCGATATGCGGGTCGGTGGCGGGGTTCCAGATATCGTAGTCGACCCCGTTTAAGATCCCCGAAAGTTTGGCGGCGTGAAATCTTAAGACCCCGTCTAAGCCATGGCCACCCTCGGGAGTCTGAATCTCCCGGGCGTAAGTTGGCGAGACCGTGACCGTGGCCTGGCTAAAAACAACGCCGGCCTTTAAGTAGCTTAGCTGGTCGAAATACTCTAAGCCATTTAAGTCGTAATAGCTCTCCGCTAAGCCTATAAAGGCTTTGGCGGACATGGGGGCTAAGCCTAAATAGCCTTGGTTGTGGATAACGAAGACGCCTTTGGGGGCGGTGGGGCCCATCTCGACTAAATAGGGCATAAGGAGCCCCGCGTGCCAGTCGTTGGCTAAAACCACGTCGGGTTTAGCCGGCAGATAAGGTAGGGCGGCGAGGGTGGCTTTAGCGAAAAAGGCGAAACGTAAAGGGTTGTCCGGGTAAACGCCGCGGTCTTCGCCATATAAGCCAGGTCGGTCGTAATACTGGTCGCGTTTAATGAGGTAAAAGGGGACGTTGGGAGAGAGAAAGCCAGTTAAAAGCGTAAAAGGGACGTCTTCTTCGCCCATGGGAACCGAAAGGGTGGGGCCAACTTGTTTTAAGCCCGGATAGCTTAAGGCCGATCGATAGCCGGGCAAAACGATTATGGGCCGCGCCCCTAAGCCGCTTAAGGCACGGGCCAGACCCCCGACCATCTCGGCTAAGCCCCCAGTCTGGGCTAAGGGCGAGACCTCTGGGGTGGCGAAAAGGACTGTGACACTTTCCGGCATAGAACTCCACTAAAGAAAGGGGCCAAGAAAAAACTCCCCTCGCTCAAATTTATAGCCATCCGGGTAGACCGCCTTTAGCTAGAGGCGAAAAAGGCGCGACAAAGCTTAAGTCGAAAACCTAAAAAGACATTTAACTAAAAATTATCATAACCAACTTTGATATTTTTTCAAGTCATAAGAAATTACCTCTCGGGGGGGATTTGAGGGTAAGCTACGGTTTATTATATTTATTATTGGGCGAGAGGCGGCGGAGTCTTTTTAATTTTTAGGCCAAAGAGCGAACTTTAGGGTGGCCCAAAACTTAAAAAAAAGGTTTTCTCTGGCCAAACTTTAGGCGAGTCACGAGGTTTTGGCCGCGAAGAAAAAATCTGGCTTTTTTATTGGCCTTTTAGGGACCCAAAAAAGTTAAACGTCTTTTTGGCTTTTAAGCGGTCGTCTAAAAAAGTTAATTTTTTTAAGGAGTTAGAATTAAGCCCTAAGGCCAAAAAGGGCCTATTATAATTTTTTGGCCTTAAAAAAGCCAAACTTTGGTGGGCGAAAAAGCCAAAAAGCTCTAAAAACGCTTCTTTCCCGCCTTTGGCCTGGCCTCTTTCGGCCGCCTAAAAAAGGGGGGCGACTAAAATTTTTAAGAAAAAATTATGGCTAGTCTAATAAATATCCGCTCTTTCAATGATTATATTAGAAATATATTTTTATTAAATTGTAAAATCAGATAATTTTAATAAAAATATTAAAAAAATAATCATAAAAAATTACTGAAATATTTTTAAAATATGTTTAAGAAAATTCTAATAATTTTTAAGCTTATTTTTTAATTGTTTAAAAAAAAGGCCTAATGTGTTATTTTAATCTTGGCCTGCCTTTTGAGGGAGGTTAAAAACGAGGGGCTTTTCTAAACGCTCATTTTTGGCTTTGGCCTTATGGTCTAAATCGACCCCGCCGTTAGTTCGCCTATTGAGGCCTTAAAAGGAGCTAGCGGCCCAAAAGGCCTTAAAATCACGCTATTTTTTAGTTTGTCCGCCTTAAAGCCCGCCTTTTCGGGCGAGGGGGAGGGCTTTGAGCGGCCTTTCTAAGTTCTTGCCTATTTGAGCGAATAACTGTATAATGTTAACCGTTTACGAAGGTCTGGTATTTTTTCAGAATTTAGCCTTTTTTGGTAGTAAACATGGGCGAAGAGAGAGCGAATAATTTTATCCGGGCCTTCGTGGACGAAGATCTTGCGAGCGGTCGATACGCAGAAGTGGTGACCAGGTTTCCTCCAGAACCCAATGGTTATCTCCACATTGGCCACGCCAAAAGCGTGTGTCTTAATTTTGGCCTGGCCAGGGACTACCAAGGGAGCTGTAACCTTAGGTTCGACGACACCAATCCCGTCAAAGAGGACGTGGAGTACGTTGAATCCATTAAGGACGACGTGCGTTGGCTGGGTTTTTCTTGGGACGAGCGCCTTTATTACGCTTCTGATTATTTCGACAAGCTCTACGAGTGCGCGGAAAAATTGATCTTAAGCGGCCACGCCTACGTTTGCGAGTTAAGCCCGGCGAAAGTGCGAGAGTATCGCGGCACCTTAACCGCTCCTGGCCAAAATAGCCCCTTTCGCGACCGGCCCGCGAACGAGAGCTTAGATCTTTTTCGGCGCATGCGGGCCGGGGAGTTTCCAGAAGGGGCCATGTTTTTACGGGCTAAAATCGACATGGCCGCCCCCAACCTCAACATGCGCGATCCCGCCCTTTTTCGGATTCGCCGGGCGACCCACCACCGCACGGGGGATAAATGGCTCATTTACCCCATGTACGATTACGCCCACTGTATCTCCGACGCCATTGAAGGCGTGACTTTTTCCATCTGCACCTTAGAATTTGAGGATCACCGCCCCTTATACGACTGGGTCTTAGAAAAACTGGATTGGCCAGAGCCAAGGCCCAGGCAGATCGAGTTCGCCCGCTTAAACCTTGAAGGCGCTTTAATGAGTAAAAGGAAACTTTTACAGTTAGTTAAGGAAAAGCGGGTGGACGGCTGGGACGATCCGCGGCTGCCGACTTTAGCCGCCTTAAGACGGCGCGGGGTGACTCCCGAGGCTATCCGTCTTTTTTGCGACCGCATTGGGGTGGCCAAAAAGGACAGTTGGATCGAGTACGAGTGGCTGGAAAAGGCCATTCGCGACGATTTAAACCCCAAGGTCAAAAGGGTCATGGCTGTTTTAGATCCTTTAAAAGTCACTTTAAAGGACTGGCCGCAAGACGAGGTTTTAACCGTCAAAGCTCCGTTTTTTCCCGACGATCCCGAGAAAATGGGGTATCGGGATCTTAAATTGACCCGGGAGATCTATATTGAGCGGGAAGACTTTAGTCTCGATCCGCCGCGGGATTTTTATCGTTTGGCCCTAGGTCGGGAGGCTCGCTTACGGTGGTCTCTTTATATTCGCTGCGAGGAAGCCCGGTTTGACCAAGACGGCGTCCTGACCGAGCTTATTTGCTCCCATAGCCAAGAACCTCAAGCGCCGGCCAAAAGGCGTCCGGCGATCCTCCATTGGGTCCCGGCTGAGCTCTCGATCCCGGCGGTGGCCAGACTCTACGACCGTCTGTTTACGACGCCAAGGCCCACTGGGGATCTGGAAAAGGAGCTAAACCCTCTCTCCCTCGTGGAAAGGCCCAACTGTCGCCTAGAGCCGGCCTTAAGCCAAATCTCCCCGGGGGAGCGGTTCCAGTTTGAGCGCTTAGGCTATTTTTATCTGGAAAAGGCCGCCGACGATAAGGGGCCTTGTGTTTTTAACCGCGTCGTCACTTTGAAAGATAGTTTCGCCAAAACTAGAAACAAGTAGATATTAAGGGCTGATTTTGGTTTTTAGCCACCGCTTTTGGCTAGCCGCTTTAGGAGAAATTGATTGGCCTTACTAGACGCTTTTTTTAAATTCATGCACGAGGTAGGCGGCTCAGATCTTCACTTGGTCTCAGGCAGTCAGCCTTTGATCCGTCTTAAAGGCCGGATTGAGAAGGTTAAGTACAAGGTCCTGGAAAATACCGAGCTCAAAAAAATGCTTTATGAGATCGCCCCGGACGAAAAGGTCAAGATTTTCGAGGAAACCGGGGACGTCGACTTTGGCTACGAGATCCCCAATATCGCCCGCTATCGAGCCAATTTTTTTAACCAGAAATGGGGGGTAGGGGCGGTTTTTCGCGAGATCCCCTCGAAGATTCCCACGGTGGAGCAGTTGGGTCTGCCGCCGGTTATTAGTAAACTGGCCTCCCTACCCAAAGGCTTAGTTTTAGTCACCGGACCCACGGGGAGCGGCAAATCCACCACCTTAGCCACCATCATCGACCACGCCAACCGCACCCGGCGCGACCACATCCTGACCATTGAGGATCCGGTGGAGTTCGTCCACACTGGTATCAAGTGCGTGGTCAACCACCGCGAGGTTTATACTCATACCCGCAGCTTTGCCGCGGCTTTAAAAGGGGCCTTACGGGAAGATCCCGACATTATCATGGTAGGCGAGATGCGGGATCTAGAGACTATATCTTTGGCCTTAGAAGCGGCCAACACCGGCCATTTAGTGATGGGGACCCTTCACACCACCTCGGCCGCCAGCACGGTGGACCGGATTATCGATATTTTTCCCGCCAACGAGCAGGCCCAGATCCGGGCTTCTTTGGCCGACGCCTTAAGAGCCGTGGTGGCTCAGACCCTTTTTCGCCGAGTGGACGTCTCGGGACGGGTGGCGGCTTTGGAGATCCTCTTGGCCACCCCGGCTATTAGAAACCTTATTCGGGAAGGCAAGATCCACCAGATCGCCACCACCATCCAAACTGGCCGGAAGTTTGGCATGCAGTCCATGGACGACGCGATCTTAGACCACCTTTTAGAAGGACGGATCTCCCCGGTCGACGCCTACTCCCACTGTAACGACAAGGCCAAGTTTAGGCAGTATTTAAACACGGCCCCGGAAGACTTTACGGACGTTTAATTCAAGCTTTTTTAGGCCGGTCTTCTTTTTTGCTGTTTGGATTATGATTTTTTTAGCGTAATAATTTTTTGCTCACCAATAAGCTTTAATATCTTATTATTGATAATGTAAATTTAGGTTGTTATAGTAAACTATAAGCCTTATTGTGTTTTTTTTATTAAAACGACTTAATAGGTCTCAAATAGTCATTTTATGTAATTATAAAGCTTAAAAGATTTTTAAAAATTAGCGGTTTAGACGCTAAATTACCAACGAAAGTTTTTTCGCGAATTCCCAGGTAATTACCTTTGGTTTTAAGCTTTTTTTGGTCTTATGGTTTTTGACCAGAAAAAAAGCTCTAAACTAATATTTTACGGCTAAATTTTGGATTATTGGCGTTATTTTATTTTAATAGTATTTTTAACGCCTGATTTTTTTTAGGTTAACAATTAACGCTACTCGTCGCCAGGTTCATCGGGTTATTTTCGCTTGTTTTTCGGCGAAAAGAAGGTTTTACGGACGTTTTATGCTTCACCTTTTCCATCTGGAGTACATTCTCGGCAAGCTGATGAACGCGGCCCCGGACGTCTCCGATATTAACATGACGGTCGGACACCCCATCCAGGTGGAAAGCGGGGGCCAGCTGATGCCCGTCTATTTTCAGCCCGAGATCCGGGCTTTGACCCCTTACCAGACCGAAGCTTTGGCTTTGAGCTTGTTAAGGGGCGATCGACACCTAATTACTACTCTTTTGGATAAAGGTAGCTGCGACTTATCGTTTAACCTGGAAAATAAAGCCCGTTTTAGGGTCAATATCTTTTCCCAGCAAGGCCGCTATAGCATCGTCATGCGGAAGCTGGACTCCTAT
>JAIROO010000176.1 GCA_031257535.1 Deltaproteobacteria bacterium | reverse complement strand
TGGCCAAAACAAATTACGCGTAAGGCTTTAAGTAGAGGGTAAGTCGCGGGTCTAACTAATTTTTCGGGGCCAAACCAAAATTTTGACTTCAGTTCGCCCAATCCAAAAAATCGCTTTTTTTACCTTAAAGTTTAGAATAAAATATTTTATTATTAATATTAAGTTTAATTTTTGTAATTAGTAATGACTACAAATTATATAATTATGGTTTTTATTTTATTAAAATAGTTTAAAAATAATAAGTAGAAGATTTTATGGAATTTTAAGTTATATAACGCTTACGGGGAAGCTCTGAAAGGCTAGAAATCACGAAAATTATTAGCCCGCCGATTCTTGACAAGGCCGGGAAAGTCAAGTATAAGGAAAAAACTCGCGCGCCATTAGCTCAATGGCAGAGCAAATGACTCTTAATCATTAGGTTGAAGGTTCAAGTCCTTCATGGCGCACCAGTAGCTTTTTCGGGGTTAATTATAGTTAATCGCAATAGACTCAAGATATTCTCTCAAAAACAATCTAAAAACTTACCCATAAGGCGATGTTTTTTTTTGATTTTTTTGTTTAGCTCGCCTAAAAATTTACCCGCCCTAAAACTCCAGATCTCCCTAGACTATAAGGGTAGAAGTCCTCGTTAAACCTCCTTTTTTTATTTCTGATGGCTTTAGCTTTCCGCTATATATGGTAGACGCTAAAATTATAGATTCGCCTATATAGAAATATTTGGCGTATAAAATTTTAAACCATTTTTTACGGCCTTAAAGCGATCAGGGCCATTCTGACTTTAAGGCGGCCTGTCTCACCTTTTTTGTCGGCGCCCCACCTTATTCAGCTCAACAGGGTAAGTCTTTTTAGTTCCAGAAAATAACGCTTTAATAGATATTTTAGTTAGAAAAAAATAGCTATTAGATATTAAGAGCAAATAATACGCTAAAGTTGTCCTCACTTTAGGGTTTTTGGGGCTTTTGAGTTAGGGTCAATTTAGAACAAAAACTTGTCATAAAGGCCCGCGAA
Source organism: Deltaproteobacteria bacterium (assembly GCA_031257535.1). Lineage (GTDB taxonomy): Bacteria > Desulfobacterota > Desulfarculia > Adiutricales > Adiutricaceae > JAIROO01. Next base: position 5,863 of record JAIROO010000176.1, on the reverse strand, counting down.
ACATACAATTACTTATGCGGTAACGAACCATATAACAAACACCCGAAAAAAAAAGTTAGAAGACCTTGGCCATGACCCTGATCCCTTATGAACCACCATTTAAAATTACAAAAAAAATATTGACGTTAGTCGCGGAGATTAGCGAAATGGTGGGCCAGATTTCAGGGGACAGGGGGGCCGTGGGCGACGTTTGGTTAAGGCGGCGAAATCAGATTTTAACGATCCAATCGTCATTAGCCATTGAAAGAAACTCTCTTTCGGTCGACGAGGTCACTGAGGTTATCAATGGAAAAAGAGTCGTCGGCGATCCCGAGGATATTTTGGAGGTTCAGAACGCTTACCAGGTCTATGAGCGTCTTTTAGAGTTTGATCCTTATAGCCTTACGGATCTATTAAAAGCCCACCAAATTTTGATGGCGGGTTTGATAAAAGAGTCTGGCCAGTTACGCTCCGTAGGCGTGGGAGTGTTTGGCGCGAATCATGTCGTCCATCATATAGCCCCACCGCCGGGGATGGTCCCTAAATTAGTTGACGATCTTCTGAATTGGGGTCGAGAAAGCGACGTTCATCCCCTCATCAAAAGCTCTGTCACGCATTACGAACTGGAGTTTATCCATCCCTTCGTCGATGGCAATGGTCGCCTAGGCCGCTTGTGGCAGACTCTTATTTTGAGCCAGTGGCGACCTTTTTTCGCCTGTATAGCCATAGAAACGCTGGTTTTTGAGTATGTGGAGGAGTATTACGAGGCCTTAAATAAAGCCGAAAAAAATGGCGAGTCCACTATATTTATAGAGTTTACGCTTAAAATCATCTTTAACTCGTTAAAAAGATTCGTGAAAGACACGGCGACGCGAGCTAAAATCACGCCGCAAATTCAGCTTCTTCTTACGGCCTTAGGCGAGGAAACTCTCTCCGCCAAGCGGCTACTAGAACGCATGAATTTGACTCATCGTCAGCATTTCATGAATATGTATCTTAAACCAGCATTAGCGTTAGGCGTAATAGAAATGACTAGGCCTGAACAACCTACTAGTAGATTGCAAAAATATCGTCGTGTGATAAAATTATGAAATAATTTTAACTGTTTATTAAAATAAATAGTTAATAAATATGTTTATTTTTAAAATATAATATAAAAAGTTGTGGTATATAGTCTTCTTGGAATTTATTTCGCTATAATTAACTAAGTCACCGCACAGGTCACCGCACAGGTCACCGCACAGGTCACCGCGCAAGTCACCGCGCAAGTCACCGCCCAAGTCACCGCCCAAGTCACCGCCCAAGTCACCGCCCAAGTCACCGCCCAAGTCACCGCCCAGGTCACCGCCCAGGTCACCGCCCAGGTCACCGCGCAAGTTAGCAACCAAGAACTGACCAATAAACCGAAAACATATATATTTATATTTAATATTTGTCGCCTTAGGTCAAAAATGCCTATCTTAAGATTAAAGCTTTAAGTTCCGACTATTTTTTACGGCGAAACAAATATTTTTAAAAAAATTTTGTTTCATGACTCCGGGGTGACGCAGCGAGTCATGAGAGTTTCTGGCCAAATCCTATAAGCCTATATTATTTGAAATCCAACCTCATTTAGCCTACACTCGTCTCTAACAGGCGAGCAAAAAGCCCGCGCGCGATCATTATTATAATGGCGCGCGCGGGCTTAGTCTTTGAGGTTAGTTTTAAGGCGGACCGTCAGAAGAGGGATTTTGGCCAATCGCTAAGGCTAAAAACCGCCCCAAAAAAGGTTTTTTTAGACCCTCGCCAGAGCTGGGCGAGCGAGAGAGCTTAAGCTGTTTTTAACGGTTTCGTAGGCTTTAACCGCCTTTTGGCTTAAGGTCTCCCCGTTTTTGAAGGCTATCCCGGTCGACTCTTGGGCTTGGCTAAAAGAGTTTAGGCCATAAAGACCATCATGGGCTTTTTTGGCTTGGGCCGCCGCTTCAGCAGTTTCGATCTGAGTCTCGGCTTTTAGGGCCTCCGCTACGGCTTGGTCTGGGCTAGTTTCGGCCTTGGCCTGGCTAGAGACTTCGTCTTTGAGGCCAGTGACGTAACGTTTACCGTCAGGCCCGGTTTCATAAATAAAGGACTGACTCCTCGACCCACCGTTGGCGGCTTGGTTGGATTTAACTTGACGGTCGAGAGCTTTAAGCCGCTCAACTTCCTCTTTCTCATCCTCGGTCAACTCAGTGGTCGAGATAGAGGTTTGGGCGGTCGCGGTTTGGCTCTCTTTAGACCCCTCGCTCTTTTTCTCGGCTCTGGCTCCTAAAATAAGGCCGAAAGAACCCGACTCGGCTAGTTGAGCCGCCGCCTCGACGCGCCCGGCCGCCTGTTCCGCGAGAGTTAGAGAAGTCGACTCGGTTTTGGTCGTCTTGACCGCTGTTTGTTTCGCCTCCGCTGGGGTCTGTTCCAGTTGTTCAGTAGGCTCGGTCTCCACCGACGAGTTTACGGGGCTGGATCTGGTCCCGTAAATTCTTAATCCTACGGACAAGCCATTGGAGGCTAAGGCGCTTAAATAACTCAATTTGCTCCTCCATAAGCCAAAATTCGCGATTGGCCGTTAAGATAGCCTGCCTCGCTGTTCTTTATTTATCGGCTTTAACTCAAAAAACTTTAAGCGAAAATGAGGCGGCGGAGAAAAATCGCCCTTAAAATCTTAATGTCTTGATTTTATTTAAAATTTTTAAAAATTTTCTGGCGTAAAAAAAATAGGTTAAGGCCAAAATCTTATTTTAGAGGAGATTTAGCTATTTTATTATTCTTTAAAAAATATATACTTATTAATTAATAGTTATTTTGACTTATAAAAATAAATATAGCCTAATAAAAGGTTGGCTTTTTAACTTCGAGCCCATTTAGCTGGATACCACCTTTGAAACCAGAAGGCGAATCCGCCTAAGATGGCTAAGGGGGCCAAATTAATCAGTCCCGTAAAATTAGTTAAGGCCGGACTCGCGACTAGCTTAAACGTCCAAAGAGGCGCGAGGAGAAAATAAAAGCCAAAGACCGCGGTTAAAATCCGGTTGACCCGGATAAATAAAGGGTTTTTAAGAGCCCTTTCGCCGCCATAACTGTTTAAGGAGTACAAGGCGGTCAAAGGGATTCGACTAAAAAGGCCGCTTAACCATAAAAGGCCAAAAAGACCAAAACTTAAAGGGAGGACCAGACCTAAGAGAGCCCCCTTTAGGACCGCGAGCGACAGTCCGGCGATCAGGGGCAAGCTTACTCTTTCGTAGATTGTGGGTTTAGCCATCAGCCAGAGAAGCGGAAAGAAGGCCACCGTTAAGATCCCTAAAAACCCTAAAATTTGGGGGTCAAGCGGCGAGGCCAGCCAGAAAACTAGCCAGGGGAAGAAGAGAACTAAGGCCGTAGCTTTAGGGCTCCTTTGGTCCTTGGTTAAAGAGTCAGGCTTTAAACTGGCCCCGCTAAACGTCTCGTCCCAGCGATTTAAAAGGCTAAAATCCCCAAATACTTTAAATTTTTTTTTAAACAAAGCCAGATCGCCTTCGACCTCCCCTTTGGCGATGGCCCGCCAGAGGGCGTAGGGCGTCTCAATCCGGGTGGTATAGGGTCGCAAGTTTTCCCTTATGGCCACAGCCCCCTTTCCATCGGCGACGATCTGATAGGTTTTCGCTAGATCGGTCAAGACAAACTCAATTACCCGTTCTTGACCGTCGGGTTGGTATAAGACGGCTAAGATTTGAAAGAAGGAAAAGCTATCGTCTTTTTCGGGGGAAAAGTTTTTAAGGTTAGACGGGTTGGCGAGAGGGTCTTGACTAAAGGAAGCGTCGGCGAGCCTTTCAAAAACCTCTTTTGAAAAAATTGGGATCCGAGTCTGATTGAGGGTCTCGGTCGTTAAATCGCCTTTTTTGAACTCGGCCCCGGCTTTTTGGACGATCTCTAGATACTGGTCTAGACGCTCGCGTAATTCCGGGGCCCTAAAGAGTTCGCCTTGGCCACAGTAAATTTTAGTGAAACCAAAAGGGCCGTAAAGCCGGGAGAATTGAGCCGTAACGGCCGCGTAATTGCCTTGACTAGTCCAAAAACCGCAGGTGGAGATCACGACTCTTTTTTGCTGGCTAAAATTATAACGCGACGGGTGGTCGCCAAAGGGAGCCTTAGGGACCATATAGGGGAGGTTTAAGGGGAGCTGACGGTCAATTACGTTTTTTAGGCCGCCGGGGATGGAGAAGTAGTACAAAGGAAAGCTAAAGAGAAGGGTTTTAGCCTCTATAATTTTATCTAGAAGTGGGGCCATGTCGTCGGCGATAACGCATTTTCCAGGGGTTTTAGTCCAGCAGGTAAAGCAGCCGCGACAGGGTTTTACGTTTAAGCGGTAAACGTTAACGATCTCCGCTTCCGAGTAGCCAGCGCCGGCTAAAAACGCTCGCGTTAAGCGTAAAGTGTTACTGGCTTCGTTTTTAGGGCTGCCATTTAAAGCCACAACCTTCATAAATCTTCCTCAAGTTTGGCTAAGGCCTGGTTAGCCCAGTCAATTTCCGCCTTATAAAAGGACTCGCCGAAGTCCGCGACTAGCCGCCAAAATCGCCTTTTTTTTTCGTCTGGGGCGAACGGACTGTACTTTTCGACATTCTTCGGGATCCGCTCTAAGGCCATAAGGGCCTTTTGGCCTTGGTCCCGAAAAGCCACAAGAGCGTTACGGGCTTCTTCTAAAGGTAGTTCGCCGGCGAAAAAGACGCGGGTTAAGAAAGAACTGCGGACGTGGAAAGCTTCGTTTATGGCCTCGTCAAAATTGGCGAGCCATTTTAACAACTCTTCTTGGCCCAAAGGCGTTAGGGCGTATATTTTTTTGTTGGGTTTGGCCTTTTGAATCACGCTAGTCGAGCTGAGCCAGCCGGCGCGCTCCATTTGGGTCAGTTCTCGGTAAATCTGGCTCTTTTGCCCGCGCCAAAAGAAATTTAACGAGGCTTTAAAGGCCTTATCCAGCTCATAACCGCTTAAGGGGCCGTAGTTTAAAAGTCCCAATAAACCAAATTTTAAAGACATACCTATTCCAAAAAATTAATATTCAACAAGTGGATTATAGCGCTAGAGGAATATGTGTCAAGCTTTAAGTTCTTTCGCGAAAATTTGATGGGCAAAAAATGGGCCGGGTGTAGAGGCGAGGGGCGAGGTGGGGAAGGCGAGCAAAGAGGGTGTTGGAGCAAAGCAAGAATGTCCTCTTTTCAGCAAAGCAAAAATGTCGCTTTTTGTTTTACGGTCCTGGCTAAGGGATCCATGCCAACCTGGGTCAGGGGTTTCTACCTGACCCAGGTTGGCATGGATCTTGCTGATTTTTTCTTTTTAACTCTTGGATAAAACAACTAGCAAAAGATAATATATATAAAAAAATTATATATATTTTTGTTGGTAAAATATGGTAACTAGAGTATTTCGTGAAACTTATAGTAGGTTTTCTCAAGCCGAATAGCCATTCGACCGTTGAGCCTCGTCTCGACTGTGACTTTACGCCGCTTCAAGTCGAGGTCAGTAGGCAGAAGGTCGATCTGATACTTCTTGCCCCGGTACCGGAAAGTGTTGTCGTTCGCTACCACCCGTTCCTCCTGGACGCTGAAGATAGCGTCCAAATCGAAACCATCCTTTGGCCGGTGAGCGTTCACCTTGCTGAGGGGCGGCTTGGAGAACTGCTCGTTGTAACGTGGAATGAACTTCGTCGCTAAGTAAATATCGGCCTCTTCCTTGGTCGTGACGTTGAAGACTCTCATGGCCTTGACCAGCCGATCCTGTTTCTTCCTCAGGCGCGTCAAACGCGCCTGAGGGTTTTTGGTCTGTGTTTAAAACCATTAATTAACTCCTGGTTAATATGAATTTAGGCCAGGAGATTGACACGATGAATCAATGGGCT
>JAIROO010000152.1 GCA_031257535.1 Deltaproteobacteria bacterium | reverse complement strand
CTTTAGGAGGCGCAAGTAAAGACTTTGGCGGGGTCGCTCCATAAGGGGCGCTGAGTCAGGGTCTCATAGCTTAAGGCCAGATCCGCGGCTTGATAATTTTCGATGGTCATATTTGGCCTAAGGTCGCGAGAAGCGAGTTCTAAGCGGATTTTGTCGTAATCAATCAGGCCCTGGCCAAGGGCTAGGTGCTGGTCGGCTTCCCCGTTATTGTCGTGGACGTGGACGTGGGCTAAAAATGGCCCGATCCGCTCTAACCAAAAATCTAGGTTGTCCCAGTGGCGACCCATGGCGTAATGAAACCAGTGCCCAAAGTCTAGGCAAAAGCCAGCCTGGTCGCCTAAGATCTCTAAAAGGTGGATTAAAGGGAGAGGCGAGTGCTCATGGGTGTTTTCTAGGTATAAAAGACAACCTAAGGTTCGCGAAACTTCGGACCAGACCGTCTTGGACCGGTTGAGCCAATTCTGGGCGGGGATCTGGCTTAAACCGTCTAAATTGTCTCGGGTAAAGCCAGGATATTTTTTCACGCCTAAAACCGAGTCGGTTAGACTCCGAAACGAGGGGTGAGCGACGACGTGGTGGGGGCGATAAAAGCTGGCTATTTCCGCGGCTTTGGCGAGAGCCTCTTTTTGAGCTAAAAAATTATCTCCGCGGCCAAAATCCAAGCCCCCATAGGGGAGATGGACGGCGGCTCCGGGAAAATGGTCGGCGATAATGGCGGCCATGGTTTTGTGCTCTTGGACCGAGTAGTTAGTCCAGCCCGACTCAAAACTGATTTCTGGCCTTAAACCCAGCTTTTGAAGTAAACGAAAATTTTCGCGCGCGGGATTTATGGCCTTTAACGACAAAGAAGCGTACATCATAATAGTGTTATTTTTAGCGCGTTATTTATTATTAAAATCTGAAAAAATAGACATATAAGTTATATATGGAGGGATCGCCAAAGGCGAGGGATCAGAGATTTAAGGCTTTTAAGGCGTTTTTGAGCACGACCCCTAAATCAGCCTCAGGGTCAAGCTTTAAACTCCGGATGGCTTTTTCCGACTCGGCGCGAGTATAGCCTAAGTTAACGAGGGCTTGGAGCGCGTCGTCTAAGACTTGCGAGCGTTTTTCGGTTTTGATTTCCCCTAATTCGCCAGCCATGGCCGCGAGTTTAGGGGCTTTATCCCTTAATTCCACCAAAAGCCTTTCCGCGGTTTTAAGGCCAATGCCTTTGACCCGCGATAAAGACGGTAAATCCTGGCTCAATAAGATCTGAGCCAGTTCTCTTGGCTCCAAAGAAGAGAGAATGGACAAGGCTAAGCGGGGGCCAACCCGAGTGACGGAAGTGAGAATGTCAAAGGCTTCCCGCTCGGCGGGGGTAATAAAGCCAAAAATGTCCCAGCTCTCCTCGCGAATAATGAGACGGGTCAGGATAAAGGCCTCGCCCGGGGGTTCGGGTAAGGCTAAAAAAGCGGGTATGGCCAATCGGATTTTTAAGCCTAAGCCGAAAGTCTCAATGACCGCCTGGCCGGCTCTTTTCTCCAGTATCCGTCCTCTTATACTCTCCAGCATTCAAGATCCTGTCATGGCGGGGTAAAAAAAACGTCAAAAAGTTAAACCCCAAAAATTAAAGTCAAAAGTTAAAAGTTAAAAGGGCGGAAGAAATATAGGCTAAATATGGGTTAAATAAAGAATAAAATTAGATAAATAGAAAATAAATAAAGACTAATTTTAGACAAATATGAAATAAATAAAGACTAATTTATGGCCGCCGAAAAAGCGTAACCAAAGGCATTATAACTGAAAAAACTTAGAAAGCCAAAACGATTTTAGGCTTTATATTTGAGCTAAAAATTGGCGTGACTTTAGTGGATTTTAATTGAGAAAAATTAATAATTTAATATATCTATTTGCTAAAAAGCCATTTAATATTATTATATATGACTTTAAAGGTAAAATTTAAACGCGTATATTATATGAGCAATATTTTAGGCTAAAAGCCTATAAATAATAAAAAGATCGTTGGCACGAAATCCATTATTGGGGCCAATTTGGCCAATATAGAGTCGTCTGTGGGCTCCTCGCTTTTTGGCGGGATCCCAATAAGGAAAGCCAAAACTCTAAGAAACCCCAAAGTGGCGTTTTTTAGAGTTTTGGCCTCTTTTGGTAAGGCGGCTGATTCCATAGTTAAATTCGGAACTTCTGAAAGTCTAAAGAGAAGAATTGTTCGTTTAAATCCTTCGTTAGGGCGGCAACCAAAAAAAATGAATCGTTTTAGCCTATTTGGCTATGACGTTTAGTTGTCGACCACTTTATAGCCTAAGGCGGCTAGATCCGTGGGCGTCAGATCCCGCCATCGGCCAGATCGCGACGATTTTTGGGAGCCATTGAGCCCGCCGCCTAAGGCGGCGTTTAAGGTTTTTTGGTTAGCGTGACAGATGGCCGCGGCTAGAGCGTCCGAGGCGTCAGGGGCGAGATCGAGGGGGATCTTTAAGATTTGTTTAACCATGTAAGCCACTTGGGACTTTTCGGCGCGACCGTGGCCCGCTACCGCGTTTTTTATCTGGTTAGGGGCGTACTCAAAAATGGGAACGGAAGCTAAAGACGCGGCTAAGATGGCTACCCCTCGGGCTTGGGCCAAGCGTAAAGCCGTTTTGGGGTTTTTAAACGTAAAAACGTCCTCTATGGCTAAAGCGTCTGGCCGATAGCGCGAAACAATGGCCACTAACCCTTTGTGAATCTGGGCTAATCTTTGGGCAAAGACCATGGCCTTAGGAGCCGAGACCCGACCCTGGTCGACTAGGGTTAAGTTCGCGCCGCTGGCCGTAATTAAGCCGTAACCCGCGTGTAAGCTCCCGGGATCGAGGCCCATGATAAGGCGGGTTACGGCGGGAGACTCACTCATTTTCGAGGTTAGCCGCCGATTCGTCGGAAAAGTCGATGTTGGACCAGACCTTCTGTACGTCGTCTAGGTCGTCTAAGGCCTCTAAAAGCTTTAAAGCCGAGGCTAAGACCTTGCCTTCCATTTCCACGTTAGTGGAGGGCACAAAGGTCACTTCGGCCGTTGAGTAGGCGAATCCAGCCTTATCAAAGGCCTCTTTGACCGTCTCTAGGTCCCCGATTTCGGTCTGAACCTCCACTGTCTCGCCACTAGCCGTCACGTCCTCGGCTCCGGCGTCTAAGGCGATCTCCACGGCCTGGTCTTCGGTTAAGGCCCCCTCAAAGACAATGCTGCCTTTTTTGCTGAACATCCAGGCGACTGATCCCGGCTCGCCGAGGTTGCCGCCGTACTTGGTGAAGGCGTGCCGAACCTCGGAGGCGGCCCGGTTTTTGTTCTCGGTTAAAACTTCCACCAAGATAGCCGCTCCCCCTGGAGTATAGCCCTCGTAGTAACACTGCTCGTAGCTGACCCCGTCCAGCTCGCCAGTGCCCCGTTTGATGGCCCGGTCGATGTTTTCCTTGGGCATGTTGGCCCCTTTAGCCGTTAAAAGAACGGTCCGGAGCCGCGGGTTACCACCGGGATCGCCCCCACCCTCTTTGGCGGCCATGGAAATTTCTTTGATGAGCCGGGAAAAGAGTTTACCTCTTTTAGCGTCAGCGGCGCCCTTTTTATATTTAATGGTGCTCCATTTATTGTGTCCGGACATGCCTTAAACGTTCTCCTACAATATTAAAGTCGCCCGATTTTATCTAAAAAAACGATCCTTTTAGTGGATCTAAAGGGAAAATTGGACGAAAAAACGAGAAATGGTGGTTTTTAAGGTATTGACCACCTTGGATTAGTGAGGCCTCTAAAAAGTTTTTTTCGACACACGCTGGCTTTAGGGGGCTTATCTTATAGCGCGCTAGTTGGCCTTAGTTATTGCCTTAGTTTATAGGCCTTAGTTAAAGGCCTTAAGGTTATCCTCAGGCCTTAGTTTATAGGTCCTAAGGTTATCCCTCAGGCCTTAGTTTATAGGCCCTAAGGTTATCCCTTAGGCCTAAGTTTATAGGACGTAAAGTTTATCTCTGGCCTTAGCGCGAGGTCCTTTTTAGGTTATCTCTGGCCTAGGCGAAAAGCCCTTTTTCGGTTATCTCTGGCCTTAGTTAAAGGCCTTAAGTTGGCTAGGACCTTATTTACTGGCCGTCTTTGGCTTTTTTGGGGTCAGTGGCTTTGGCTTTTTCGGCGGCCGCGGCTTTGGCTTTTTCGGCGGCCGTGGCTTTGGCTTTTTCGGCGGCCGCGTCTTTAGGCTCTTTGGCGGCCGTGGCTTTGGCTTCTTCGGCGGTCGCGGCTTTGGTTTTTTGGGTTTCTAAAAAGCCCGGCCAAGCTTTGGCCAGCTCAGGATCGTTAACCACGATCTTGGCTTGGGCCCGTAAAGCCTCAATCTGGTCGCGGACGGCTAAATCGATCTTCTGGTTAGTTAGAAAGTCGACGATATCGGGTCTAACGTCCTCAAAGGCGAAACGTCCAGCCGCTCGAAACTCTATGGCCTTTAAAATATGAAAGCTATAGGGCGTCTCCACCACTTCACTCACTTGTCCGGGTTTGAGTTTAAAGAGGGCCTCTTCCAACTCTGGAAAAGCCCCATCTTGAGCCACCCAGCCCATTTGACCTTCATTGGTGATGTTGAGGGCGTTTTTGTCCATGTATTTTTGGATCAAAGCCTCAAACTTAACCCCCGCCTTAGCTTCCTTTAAAGCGGCCGCGGCTTTTTCGCGAATAGTTTCGCGGATGGCCGTGGGGTCGCCGCTAGGCATCAAGGGCACGGGAAAGATAATCTGGAGGGCCAAGATCTGGTCCGGGCGCTCGGTCTCGCTTTCTCGCTCGTCGAAAAAGGCTTTGGCCTCGGAGTCGGAGACCATGGCTTGGGCTAAAAAGGCCGTGTCTCGCCATTTTTTAATGGTCTCGTTATAGGCCACCTGCTTTTTTAAGCGGTCTAAAGAGTCGCCAAAGGATTTTAAAGTTTTTTCCAATTCGCCTAAGTCGCCACCGTAGTTGGCGGCGATTTGGTTGACTACCTGGTCAATCTCCGCGGAGTTAGGCTCGTAACCCGCCTTATGAGCCGCTTGATAAGCGAGCTCAAGGCTAATTAACTGGTCTAAGACCTCCAAACGCAGCTCAATGGGCGGGTTTAAAGGGTTCTTGGGCTGGTCGGACTGGTCAAAAGCGTAAAGACGCATGCTGACCTGGCCGTTTAAAGAGTTAATCGAAATGGGCTGGCCATTAACCAAAGCCACTGGAGAGTCGGAGTCTGGATCGTCTTGAGCGATTGGGCTACTTGAGCCTAAGGCTCCTTGATCGGTCTGGTTGGCTGGCGGAGTCTGGCCCAAAGTCGACTGGTTGGTCGGGTTGGTTGGGGCCGACTTTTCGGGAGGGTTTTTAGATCCGCTTTCGGTTGACGGGTCTTGGGAACAGCCCCCGAAAAATACCGTCAGGCTAAGAAGTAAACTTAAGGCCCAAAAGCGTATGAAAAAATGGTATATAGTTAAAAACATACAGTGACTCTAAGTCAGAAGATTTTAGGTTTAAGGCTCGATATTTAAAGGTCGTTCCTCAAAAAGTATATTTTTAGGGTTTAAAAAAGGGAGCTAAACCCTTTAAATAGCCTCTTATTAGTTAGGGGGCTCATGTCTAGACGATTTAAATGAAGACAGGCCTTTTAGTTAACTCGCCGGTTTTTCTGGGGTACGGCCGCCAACTGAGCTTTTAAAGCGTCTAGCTCTTGAATGGCGGCGGTGATATTTCGGTTAATGGTCTCGTTAGCCTGACGTAGTTCGGCTAACTGGGCCCGATACTCCTCCTGGGTGGCTTTGAGTTCCTCGTACTCCCGGCGGTCCAGGGCGCAACTAGGTAACAAAAAACCAATAAGTAAAGCGAAAAAAAATATTTTTTTCATTAATTTCTCTATAAAAACAAATTAATATAGTTTAGCTATTTTTGCGTCAAGTCTGATTAATGACTTTTTTAGTCAAAAAGAGCTTAAGGCTTTTTTAGCGGTTAAAGCCTTTGGGGAGCCTTAAACGCTAGGGCGACCCGTTAGCTAAATTTTCGCGGCTCGCGGGTAACCGGGCTGTTGGCCGAAAGAAATCTTTTAGTCGCGAAAATCCGTTCGCCTTACGGGCGGGTCAGGATTAAAAGCCAAAAAGTCGGGACTTAAAGGCTAAAAAAATCGGGACTAAAGGCCAAAAAAGTCTTGACTAAAGGACTAAAAAGTCTTGACTAAAGGACTAAAAAGTCGAGACTTAAAGGCTAATAAAAATCGGGCCTTTAGGGCCAATAAAAGTCTTGACTAAAGGCCAAAAAAACGGGACTAAAGGCCAAAAAAGTCTTGCCGAAAGGGCTCTAAAAAGTCGAGACTTAAGGCCAAAAAACGGGACTAAAGGCCCAAAAGTCTTGCCGAAAGGGCTAAAAAGTCGAGATTTAAAGGCCAATAAAAATCGGGACTAAGGGCCAAAAAATCTTGCCTTTAGGGCCAAAAAATCAGAACTACAGACTAAAATAGTCCTATCTTAGGGTTATCTAAAAAAACCACTTAAGGTCGCTTAAATCACTATAATTCCATAAACCAGCTATAGACCATTAAAACTTTGCCATCACCTACTAAAATCATATATAAAACATAATTATAGTTACCTAAGACTTAATATTGAAAATAAATAAAGGGCAAAACTCCCGGCGGACCCAGTTTAATAATCAGGATCGTCCAAAAAGCTAGCCACAAGCCTAAGGCTGGGACGCTTAAACGAGCTTGGCGCTTTAAAAAGAACTCTTTGATCTTCTGGCCATAAACCTGCCCGCCTAAGGTCAGCCCCACGATTAGCCAGGCTAAAAGGGGAACCCCTTGACCTGGCCGAGAGAAGTTTATGGCCGCTCGCGCGATTTCTAAGGCTCGGTTTAGGTCCTCGGCTCGAAAAAGGATCCAGGTAAAGCTTACAAAATTAAATGTTAAAAAAAAACCCCAAAATTGTCCTAAAGGGCTAGTCCCTTGGCGGTGGTTAAGGGAGCCAGGGTTTTTGGCGGCTCTTTTTCGCTTAAAATCTAAGAAAAAGTGACAGACGACTAAGGCGAGACCATGGGCCACTCCCCAGACCGCGTACCGTAAATGAGCCCCATGCCAGAGTCCACCTAAGGTCTGGGTGAGGAGGAGGTTTAAGCTTTTAGAGCCTTGACGCGACCCGCCTAAAGGGACGTAAAGGTAATCCCTTAACCAAGTCGACAGAGAGATATGCCAGCGTCGCCAAAAGTCCCGAACGTTGGTGGCTAAATATGGGGCCGCGAAGTTAGCCCCCACGTCGACGCCTATAAGTAAAGCCACGCCTTGGGCCAGATCCGAGTAACCAGAAAAGTCTAGGTAGATCTGGGCGCTATAGGCGTAAATCCCCCCCAAAACCCCTAAGGCCGAGTAAGCCTCTGGGACCTGAAAGACCCCTCGGACCACGCTCTCCGACAAGTAACTGGATAAGGCCACCTTTTTAAATAACCCCGACAAGATAAGCCACAAGCCGAGATTAAGACTGTCCGGGTCTGTCCGCCGATAACTCAACTGGGCGGAGAATTGACGGTATCTTTGAATGGGGCCCGATAAAACAGTGGGGAAAAAGGAGACGAAGATAAGAACGTTTAGTAAGCTAGGGGGCTTAGGATCCGGGGTTCGGTACTGGTCAATGGCCAATGACAGACCCTGGAAGGTAAAAAAAGACAACCCCACTGGGTAGACGATCTCCGGAAGCCGAAAAAGAGCGGAAGTCGTCGGTAACAGACCTAAACTATCAAAAGTTGAGATTAAGAACTCAAAATATTTAAAAAAGATTAAAAGACTTAAACAAAAAACAATGTTTAAGGTTAGATAAAACCGGCGAAAGTCCGGGTGAGCGGCCATTAAGCGGACCGTCCAAAAGTTGGCTAAGGCCACGATAACAAGAAGGGGCAAAAATTTGGGCGCGGCTAAACCATAAAAGGCGAGGTTAGCGACAAGTAAATACCTTAAGAAGAAGGGCCCACTTTTAAAGGCCCAGTTTAAGCTTAAGGCTAGGCCAAAAAATAGGGCGAACTCCAAGCTGGTAAAGGGCATCCGACCTCGCGCGAGACTTAAAGGTAAACAAGCAAAAAATCTTTAGTTGTTATAAACAACTAAAGAAATAATTTTTAGTTGTTTATAAATGACTAAAGAAAAAATCTTTGGTTGTATCTAAATGACAAAAGAAAAAATCTTTAGTTGTTATAAACAATAAAAGAAAAAATCTTTAGTTATAAAAAAATAAAATATCTAATATGGTCTAAAAAACAGCTAAAAACCAAAAAAAGTTTAAGAAATTAAAAAAAGAATAAATATAATTTTTTAATCTTAAAAAATTTTGTTTGTCGTCGCGTTTAAAACAAATATATTAATACTCATAAAAATAAGTAGTTAGCCAATATGGTAAAGAGCGTCTAAAATCGCAAACTTTTTTTTGGCAGCGTAATTTTTATCCCCCTTTTTTACAACCCGTTGACTCTTCAAGCGATAAAAAGATCTGGCGGCTAGGGAGAAGCCAAAATTAGGCTTGTCGAAAGAACTTGAAGGAGTTCGGAGTAGACAAGGAAAAGACGCGCCAATCCCTTTGGCCAAAGGCTCAAAAAAGTTTAAGATAATCTAAAACAAACTCATTTTCGGTCACGACTGGCCTTTTAAAGCTTAGATAACCATAGTTACTATAGACAAGCGGTGGAACTGGCCCCTATTTCGGCTTGATTTAACAAGCCTGTCTCCATAGACTAAGATCCCCTTTTGGCGATCCTCTTTCGTTAATGGCGCGTCCTTAAAGGCCGCGTAAAAACCCTCGCTTTGAAATTTTAGGCGGGTGGCCCTACTCTAAACGCTAATCAAAAGTTATAGCGACCACTAGACGCTATACACTATATATTGTGTATGAACAAACCCTCAAAAACTAAAAGAAGGTTCTTACGAGCGCGTCTTCCTTAAGTAATCATCTCAATTGAAACAGCCGCTAGACGGTTCTCCTGTTAGGGCCAAGGGTATTTAGCTCCGCATGGAAAAAAAAATAATATAATGGATTGGCCGCCTAGTCAAACCATATATTACCATTTTTGGGGCGGTCCAATAAGAATTGGCGAGCCAAAAGAGGTCGGACGCGTTGACGCGACTGTAAAACCAGACGATCTTAAATTCATGATTAATAAAAGCCAATTTTAAGCGCGCTAGCCAATGAAAGATGGTTTTAGTAGCAGTTAAGGCATGTTTTTATGATTATTTTCCTATTAATATATGAATAAAGTCTATTATATTTTTTAAAAACAATAAATTACAATAGACTTTTTTAAATAATATAGCATAAAACAAAAAAAAGAGTCTCAGACCTCATAAGGAGATCTAAGACTCTTTCTTTTTAGGGTTAGTCGGTTAAGGCTGGCAAGAGGTAAATTTCTCGGGTTTGGGCCCGGGGAAATTAGCCGTAACTCCGCCTACGTTAATTTCGTAAGTCATTCGCTGAAGGTACTCGTCTTTCGCGCTCCCGTCAAAATAGACCGTCCCCGAGATCTGGCCCGAGGCCGTGGTCGTATTTAGACCATTGGCCGAGAAGCGGAACCCTTCGATAGTTACCGGGACGTTAGCCATAAGGCGCCCTTGGTAGGTTAAAGTTAAGGTTAGGTCAAAGGTCTGGCAGGGCCTGATATAAGGACCCTCGTTTTTAGGCAAACCTAAAGTCGAGCCGTCATAGAAAGGATTCAGCTCAAACTGGGCTCCTATCCCCTCGGTTACAAGATAAACGTCCATTAAAACCGTGGGTTTGGCGGTAAAGCCTAAAACCTCGGCCGTAACCGTTAGAGGTCCAGTTGGCCAGAGAGCTTGGACTAAAGAGCCTTTTACTTGCCCTTGGGAGTCGGTGGTGGCTCCGTAAGGCAACCCCGCGATCTTCAGGTCGGTGGAAAGGAGGTTAACCGTGAAACCCGAAGGGAGAGGCTGACCCAGATAAGTTAAGCTAAAGACCACGGCGGTGGGAACTAAAAACTCCAAAGAGTTGGGGGTAGCGCTTAAAGTTAAAGCCCCTTGATTGTAGCCGACCGTTAGACTCGCCGCGTTACTAGTTAAAGAACTCGCTTGAATTCGGATCTGAATAAGATCCAGGGTCTCGGCCGTAACGTTAGAAAAGGTCAGGAGCCCGCCACTGGCGACGACCGCGGTCGCGGGGAGATTTTTTAAGGTCCCGCTTTCTAAAATTACGCTGGCGGTTAGACCAGCCGGGAGTTCTTGGCCGTTAATTTGGGCGACCAAAGCGAGGTCGCTATTAGTTAAAAGCTCAAGCTCCGGGGTTAGGGCGGTTAAAGTCAGGTTACCACTAAGGACGACGTTTAAGTCTTGGGCTGGGCTAATTAAAGAGCCAAACTGAATCCTAAGGTTAGTTAAGCCTAAAGCTTGACCCACCACTTCGGTTAAGATTAGCTCGCCGTCGTTAACTAAGGTCCCTTCTGGGGTGGGGACTAAAAGAGAGGGGCCTGGGATAACGGTAACTCGCGAGCCTTGGGGCAATAAATTTCCGTTTAAGCGGATGGTTAAGGTTAAAGAGGTCTTCAAACCGTAACTAAGCTCTGGGGGCGTAACGGAAAAGGTCAGCTCGTCGGGCGGGAGAGGGGTTTGAAAGACCGTTAGACTGACCGCGTTACTGGACAAAGAACTCGCTTGGATCCGGATCTGAATAAGGTCCAGGGTCTCGGCCGTAACGTTAGAAAAGGTTAGAACCCCGCCACTAGCGACGACCGCGGTCGCGGGGAGGTTTTTTAAGGTCCCGCTTTCTAAAATTACGCTGGCGGTTAGACCCGCTGGGAGGTCTTGGCCGTTAATTTGGGCGACTAAAGCGAGATCAGTCTGAGTTAAGAGCTCAAGCTCCGGGGTCAGGGCGCTTAAGGTCAGGTTCCCACTAAGAACGACTTTTAGGTCTTGAGCCTGGCTAATTAAAGAGTCAAACTGAATCTTAAGGTTAGTTAAGCCTAAAGCTTGACCCACCACCTCGGTTAAGATGAGCTCGCCGTCGTTAACTAAGGTCCCTTC
>JAIROO010000327.1 GCA_031257535.1 Deltaproteobacteria bacterium | reverse complement strand
TATCCTATAATTAACTTCCCCAAAAAGTTAATATGTATTTACTGTATATTCAGTATCATTATATTGAGTAAAATGTTTGTTACCATATCCCCAAAGGAGTTCATACATTTCTCTTTTTTGTTTTTCCCACAAATAATCTGTGCCCACGGTCAAAGAAAAGTCCCGACCGGCGATATCCCCTTTATAGCTGTAAGACACGCCAGTCCCATAGGCCTCTCTTTTGCCAGTTTGGTCGTTGCCATCTACTACGTCGCCAGGATTGTACTGAATCCCTGGGCCGTAGTGACTCGCGTAAATTTCAGCCATATTGTTTTCTAAAGTAGTCGCGAATAGATAATAACTTATCTGTGATTTAGGCGTTAAAAAGTAGTTAAGAAAAAGCCGCGCGTCATACCGATCCCTATGGCCACCAGTCTGGTTGCCCTTGCCAGACCCATCGTCTAGGCCCCGTTTGGGATCTAACCAGCTTAAACCCTCCAAACTATTGGCCCATTTCGCGATAGCCGCTCTTAAGTTCAAGCTAATTTCAAAATTATCGGAAACGTCATAGGTCCACCGGGTTGAGAGATTTAATCTTCTCCAGAAGGTGTTATCCCGCCAAGTCTCCGTCGTGTAGCCCTGAAACGCGTAGACGTGATGTAACTTTCCAGCGTCTTTGGCGACGACTCCTTGGACCTCATAGGTTTTGTTCTGACCCATCCTGACCATCAGTCGATTAAAAGTTCCTCTTTTTATCCCTTGAAACGAGGCCGTGCCCGCTCCATTGCCTCGGCCATAAAGCACGGACATTGGACCCTTAATAATTTCTACTGACTCAATTTCATAAGGTATTAAAATTGTCGTGTCAGAATAATTATCGCCGTGTCCGTTGTCATTAAGCGGTATACCGTCATAATAAAAACCAATTTCTCCACCATGACCCCCACTAAATCCTCTAAATTGAATCGCTGAGGCCACGCCTTAGAGATTAAACTCGTTGACCCGCACTCCTGGAGCCTGCCGCAACATATATAGCGGCGATGTGTAGATCCTATCGGCGATATCTTTGTTATCAAGGACCGTGGTGCTCGTTGACTCAAGTTCTTCTCGCCGAATCGCGCCGCGAACCTCTATTTCTCCCATTTCGACTGTTCCAGTCTCTTGACTCCGCGCCCAAGACTCCCAAAATAAGACGGCGGCGACGGTAAAAAAGACTCCCAAAATTATTGGCCCAATAACTTTTGACATGCGGTTTCTCTTAAAAATGTTGCCAATAAAAGCGCCGAAATTGATCTATGGCACTAATAATTTTTTTTATTTACTTATATTATAATTTATCTATTAAATAATTATATATTTTTATATATAATTTTAAACAAAAAAAGGCCATCTTCCATGTTAAATATGGAAAGTAGCCTTCAAGACCTTTTATTTATTTTAATAAATGATTTTAAACAAAAAAAAGGCCATCTTCCATGTTAAATATGGAAAATAGCCTTCATAACCTTTTATTTATTTTAATAAATGATTTTAATTAATCATTTATGTATATTAATATCATTTATTTAATTATATAATTATTTATCTATTGAAAATCAATTCTTTTTGTATTATCTTCTTAATAAATACTGAATTAATATTCTATAGCTATTATTGTATACAATTATAAAAAATTAGGTGGCTCAGAATTATGACCCAAAAAAACGCCCAAGACTAGGATAAATTCCGGTCTCAAAATTTATATTTAATTATATTTTTTAAAGATTTTTTGTCTATTTATTAATGAGAGAGAACAACAAGTATGCCAATAATAGAGAGGACACTCTCACAGAATCAACTTTTTTGTAAAAAGTCAATTCTGTTATAGGCAATTTGTCAAGTTGCTAAAAACCGCGTTTGACTTAAGCTCATCACCCGCCAAAGGCTCAATCGCTAATTGATTTTTCGCTCCAGTAATCTCGCGAAATCGCGCCCTTTAAGGACTTACCATTAAGCCTAAAAGATGCCGTGGTAAAAACACCCTTTTATTTTTTGAAGGCTTGTTTATACACAATATATAGTGTCAGCTATACCTTTATATTAGCTTTTATAGTAGAGCCACGCGCCTAAAATTTTAAAACAGGGGTTTTTACGAGACCATCCTAAAATAGCGCTCCACCCATTCGCCTGTCAAATATTTTTACATTTTCTTTAAGGGGGAAAATTTTCATTAACCATAAGAAAATAGGTAAACTTCTTGGCTACTGACCACTAATATAGTTTTAAAAAAAGTAAATAAAAAAATTTTATGTTTAAAACAAATTTCTTAAAATTTTATCCCCCGTTTTCTCTTTCGCCAAAGAAAAGGGCCACTCAACCTTAAGAAGAGTGACCCTTAATCTTATGTTATAGGGACCATAGACCCCTTGTCGCTTTGGCCAGTTTTATTTTTTGTCGTCGTTGACTTCCTCAAACTCGGCGTCGACCACATTTTCGTCTTGGGTCGTCTCCGTCTGAGGCCCAGCCCCGCCGCCGGCGAAGTTTTGCTCTTGGCCTTGGCCTTGCTGGTTCTGGCTAGCTTGGGCGTACATCTGCTCGGCTAGCTTGTGACTGGCTTGGGTCAGAGCGTTGGTCTTGGCCTCGATGGTGGCTTTATCGCCTTTGTCTAAGACGGCCTTCAGATCGGCCACGGCTGACTCGACCTGGCTCCGAGTGGTCGGATCGACTTTGTCGCCCAGCTCGGACAGGTTCTTTTCAGTGCTATAGATGAGGGTGTCGGCCTTATTTTTCAGCTCAACTAGCTGTTTTCTGGCTTTATCCTCTTCCGCGTGGATCTCGGCGTCTTTTATTAACCGCTGGATCTCTTCTTCGCTCAAACCGCTCGAGGAAGTGATCTGGATAGACTGCTCTTTGCCGGTCCCTAGATCTTTGGCCGAGACGTGGACGATGCCGTTAGCGTCAATGTCAAAAGTCACCTCGATCTGGGGCACGCCTCTAGGAGCGGGTGGAATGCCCACTAACTCAAACCGACCTAAGGTCTTGTTGCCACTGGCCATTTCGCGCTCGCCTTGGAGAACGTGAATGGACACGGCGGGCTGGTTGTCGGTGGCCGTAGAGTAGATCTGGCTCCTTTTGGTGGGGATAGTGGTGTTCTTCTCAATAAGCCGCGAGAAGACCTCGCCTTGAGTCTCGATGCCCAAAGACAAAGGAGTCACGTCCAAAAGAAGAACGTCTTTAACGTCGCCCTTTAAAACGCCGCCCTGAATAGCCGCTCCCACGGCGACGACCTCGTCTGGGTTAACGCCCTTGTGGGGATCTTGGCCAAAGATCTGTTTGACCTGCTCCACCACTTTCGGCATTCTGGTCATGCCCCCGACCAAAATGACTTCGTTAATGTCTTTGGCCGTAAGACCCGCGTCTTTTAAAGCCGTCTGACAAGGACCGACCACTTTAGCGATGAGGTCTTGGACTAAGCTCTCCAGTTTAGCCCGGGTTAGCTTAATGTTTAAATGTTTAGGCCCAGAGGCGTCGGCGGTGATAAAGGGCAGATTAATGTCCGTCTCCATAGAAGTGGACAGCTCCATCTTGGCTCTTTCGGCGGACTCTTTTAAGCGCTGGAGGGCCATCTTGTCGGTCAAAAGATCAATGCCCGACTCCTTCCTAAACTCGTCGGCCAGCCAGTCGATAACCCTTTTATCAAAGTCCTCGCCGCCTAAGAAGGTGTCGCCGTTGGTGCTTTTGACCTCAAAGACCCCATCGCCGATCTCCAGAATGGAAATATCAAAGGTGCCGCCACCTAAATCAAAGACCGCGATCTTCTGGTCGTCCTTCTTTTTATCCAAGCCGTAAGCTAAAGCCGCGGCCGTGGGCTCGTTGATGATCCGTAAAACTTTAAGGCCCGCGATCCTCCCGGCGTCTTTGGTGGCTTGCCTTTGACTGTCGTTAAAATAAGCAGGGACCGTAATAACCGCGTCCGTCACGGTCTCGCCTAAATAATTCTCGGCGGTCTGCTTCATTTTCGTCAGAACCATGGCCGAGATCTCAGCTGGCGAGTAGACTTTACCCCGAACGCTCACGGCCGCGTCGCCGTTGTCGCTGTTAACAATATTGTAAGGAGCCACTTCCCGATCTTTTCTAACTTCCGGGGAGTCATACTTCCGGCCGATAAGTCTTTTAACGGCGTAGATAGTCGCGTCTGGATTGGTGACAGCCTGTCGCTTAGCCACCGTGCCTACTGGACGCTCGCCGTTTTCAGTAAAAGCCACAACCGAAGGCGTGGTTCGATTGCCTTCGGTGTTGGGAATAACTTTGGGTTCCCCTCCCTCCATTAGAGCGACGCAAGAATTAGTCGTGCCCAAATCGATACCAATAACCTTAGACATAAAGTCCTCCAAAAAATATATTTAAAGATTAATTATAAAAACGTGTTTATAATAAAAAAATAACAACTAGTTATGTAAAAATATTAAGTTTTAAACTTGGTTTTAGTTTCCTTAGATGTTTACTTTTTTTTGTTTTTTTAGTTTTTTTGTTTTTAGCTATTAGTTTGTAGTTTTTAGTTCATGACTAAAAACTTCTTCTCTTTAAATTTGACTTTAAAATATTTTAACCTGTAAGCATCTCCTTATACCAAAACTTAAACTTTAAGATTATTTTTTTTAATAAATTACTCTTTAAGTCTCCTTCTAAATACTATATTTCCTTAAAAGGCCCAAAAAAAATCATTTTTCCTTAAAAGGCCCAAAAAAATCATTTTTCAATAAAAGGCCAATAAAAACATATTTCAATAAAATCGCTTAAAAGAGACCTCTATAAATCAATTTAATTTTTAATGGCTTGTTTAATATATAATAAGTGGTCTTCGAAATTTTATATTAACTTATATAGTAGAGTTAGATACTTAAAATTTCAAAACATAGTTTTTTTACGAGTCCATTTAAAACAAACCCTAAAGCCATACGCGCCTTTTTAAAAACCTTACTCTAAACGGCGACTCTTTAAAAAAACGCCAAAATAATTGTCCATCTTTTTGGCTCGTTTAACGCTTAACCGCTAAGACTTTAAGGCCTAAAAAATACTTAAAGGCCTTAAATCCCTTAGCCATTAAAAACTCCAAGGCCTTGTTCTTCTTAGGCTTTACTCTCGTAAGCCCTAAACTCTTAAGGCCGCTAAAACTCTTTGACCGCTAAAACCAAAAAAGTCCCCCAAAACCCCTGACCTCACAATTACTAGCGAGCCTAATTTTTGACCACCATAACTTTGGCCGGCCGAAGAAGACGCTCGCCTAGGGCGTAACCTTTCGCCACTTCTCGGGATATGGCCAGATCCGGCAGCTCTGGGTCGGGTTCTTGGCCTAAAGCTTCGTGGATATTGGGGTCAAAGTTTTGCCCTCGGTTAGCCGTCACTTCCTTCAAACCCCGCTCGGCTAGAAAATCCACGAAAATCTTTAAGGTCAGTCTGACTCCCTCGGCTAAACTTTTGGCCGCCGGAACCGACTCGTCCACGTAATTTAAGGCCAGATGAAGATTATCGAGAACCGGAACTAAGCCTTTTAAAAGACTCTCAGCGGCGTAGCGATAAGACTCCTCAGTCTCTTTTTTAGCCCGACGACGAATATTTTCGGTTTCCGCTAAAGCTCTTAAGTAGAGGTCGTGATACTTCCTGGCCTCTTCTTCCCAGTCCGGCGGGACGAAGGCGGCTTTCGGGGAGTTGGACTCATAATTAGAGCCATCCTCCTCGGCCTCGAACCCGATAGCCCGATCCGTTGCCTCAGCCTTAAAATCGGTCGCTGGATCCTGTGCCTCGGCCTGATTCTCGGCGCTTAGGTCTGGATCCTCGGCTTTGAACTCGGTCGAAAGGTCCGCGCCTTCTTCATAGGCCTGATTATCGGGCTCCAAAGCGTCTTCGGCCTGGTAGTCGCGCTCGCCATTATCCATGAGTAATCTCTCCAATATTTATAGCTAAAAGTTAACTTTTACGATTTATTGTTAAATAGGCCACTAATAACCCGGGCCGCGTAATCGACGACCGGGACGATCTCGGCGTAGTTTAAACGCCTTGGGCCTATAACTCCCAAAGCCCCTGCCCTTCGATCTCCACTGTAGTAAGGGGAGGCCACCAAGGCTAAGGCGTCGGCTTTCTGGCCAGTGGGACCAAAAACCACTTGAACTCGACCAGCCCCGGTGATCTGGTCCAAAAGCTCGATTAACCGGCGTTTATTCTCGAAAGCCAAAAACAAGGCTCGCATGGCTTCGGCTTCGGCGAAATCTGGGTGCTCTAACAGTCGACCCCGCCCCTCGTCGTCCACAAAGATGGCCCTATCCTCAGCCGCGGCTTTTTCCGCGGCCTCGGCGGCTAGGATCCTCACCCTTTGAAAAAGACGCTCAAACTCGTAACGCTCGCGACCCATAGCCGAAAGACCCTGGTCGCGAATCTCTTCTAGGGTAAAGGGCGGTTTTAAATCAGCCAAAAATACGTTGACCTCGTTTAACTGGTCTTGGTCGTAATCCTCGGCCGGACTTAAGAATCGATTGTGGATAAGGCCGTTTTCCGTGACTAAGACGGCTAAAACCTCGCGCTGGCCTAAACGCACGAAATGGAGTCGTTTTAGCCACAAACGATCCGCCTCTGGGGCCATGATTAACCCCATCTGGCTGGTCAGATTGGACAGAACCCGCGAGCAAAGGCTAAAGATCGACTCGTCTGAGTCGCCACCGGCTAACCGCTCTTTAATAAGGCTTTGAGTCCGCTCGGGCAGAAAGACCTTGTCTAAAAGGACGTCCACGTACTCACGGAAGCCCTCAGCCGTGGGCGTGCGACCAGCTGAGGTGTGGGGTTGACGGAGGAATCCTAAAGTCTCTAACTCCGCTAAAACCTTTCTCACCGAAGCCGGCGACAGAGACAGATCGCCAATTCTGGCTAAATTAGCTGAGGCCACGGGTTCGCCGGTTCGGATATACTCTTCAACTAAGGCGGCCAGGATCCTTCTTTGTCTGTCAGTCGAAAGCTCAGTCATGTAAAGGCGATTCCTTTACCCTCATCCGCGAAATTTAATTAGCGCGCTCGCCGGTTTTTTAGGAACCGACGTTTGGCCACGCGTAAAAATTAAGCATAATCTTTCTAAAGTCAAGAGATAAGCCAAAACTTATTTTAAATTTCCGCTCTTTACCTTTCTCCCACCTTGAGACTTCTTGGCCTTAAACCCCAAAATTCTATCGACTACCCTCCTAAAACTACTATTTGAGCGGTCGTTTAAACTCCCAAACGCCGCGCCTAAAAGCTCCCCCTGGCCAAGCGCCTTAACCCTTTCGAACTTCTTAACTAATATTACTAATCCGCCGGAAACTCATATTCCTAAGCCGCTGGAAACTCTATCTTCCTTAACCCAAAAACCCTTACTCATTATTTTCTGGCTGGTCTTTCTGGTTAAACTCTTAAATCTTGTGTTATACTTTGGAAGTTTTTGAGACTTATTGTGACAGGCTTTCTAACGAGGCCCTTCCCCTTAGGCTTACGGGAGCGGTTGACCTCGCGCCTATATTAATTTTTCCGCTCGTCTATATTTATTACGCGCGTCTAGCTATAATTAATAGTTACGCGCCTAAACCAGATGGCTATTTCTTGTACGGCTAACCTTAAGGTCACTCTTAATTGTTTTTACGCGCGTCTAACTATAGTTAATAGTTACGCGCCTAAAACAAACTGTTATTTTTTTACGACTAACCTTATGGTCACTCTTAATTGTTTTTACGCTCGTCAAACTATAGTTAATAGTTACGCGCCTAAAACAAACGTTTATTTTTTTACGACTAACCTTAAGGTCAATCTTAATAGTTATTAAACGCGTATATATATAATTAATTATTACGTTCCTAAAACAAAAACAGCTCTTTTTTCGAGGCTAACCTCGCGCTTAGTTTGATAGTTACGCGCGTGGCTGACCTTACGCCAATTATAATAGTTTCGCGCCTCTAACCTCGCGCCTATTTAATAGTTACGCGCTTTACGCTCGCGGCTGACCTCGCGCTTAGTTTAATATTTACGCGCGTTGATCTATATATTATAGTTACGGGCCGTTAAACAGACTTTAGGCCAACTTTAAGGCCCTTAACTCTAATCTTTTCGCGCGTTTTTTTAGTTTCGCGCGCTATTTTTGGACCAATCATGCCACTTGACCCCTATACCGACGCTCTTCTGACGGCTTTAAGCGACCCTGGCGAAATAGTTTACCTCCTATCCGGCGGCGAGATTGGGACCCTTGGGGATAGTCGTCTAACCGCGATTATTCCAGTCACGGCTCCCGGTAACTTTGGCTCTAAAGCCTTCCGGAAAGAGTTTAACCTCCGTTACGCCTACGTAGGTGGGGCCATGGTGGGCGGTATTAGCTCCGCGGCCATGGTCGAGGCTTTGGCCGATATCTCGGTTTTAGGGATTTTTGGGTCCTCAGGTCTCGCTCCCGCCGTCGTGGAGGAGAACATTGTCCGCTTAAAAAATAGTCTCGGCTCTAAAACTTTTGGCTCTTGCCTCATCCACTCCCCTCAAGATCCGGCCTGGGAGAACAAGGTCATTGAGATCTACCTCGAGCGGGGGGTCGATCTAGTGGAGGCTTCGGCTTATACCCAGTTAACCCCTAATTTAGTTCGCTACCGTTTAAAAGGGATAAAGACCTTGCCCGATGGCCAGATCGTCGTTCCTAATCGAATCATGGCTAAGGTCTCCCGGCTGGAGTTGGCTCGCCGCTTTTTTAGTCCCCCACCCCCTAAACTAGTCCAAGAAGCCGTGTCTTTAGGTTGGCTAACCGAAGCTGAGGCCGCCTTAGCCCCGCGCGTCCCCATGGCTCAAGATCTCACGGCCGAGGCGGACTCTGGGGGTCATACCGACTTTAGGCCAGCTTTAACCTTGTGGCCCAGCGCCATCGCTTTAGCCCAGGAGCTGACCGACCAGTTTGATTACGACCAGCCTTTAAGAGTCGGGGTAGCGGGCGGTTTAGGGACTCCCCCGGCCTTTTTGGCGGCCCAAGATTTAGGGGCGGCCTATTTTGTGACCGGCTCCATTAACCAAAGCTGCGTGGAGTCGGGTTTATCCGCCGCGGCTCGGGAGTTACTAGCCAAAGCCTCCCAAACGGACATAGCCACCGCACCCGCCGCCGACATGTTTGAGCTAGGGGCTAAGGTTCAAGTCTTAAAATATGGAACTCTTTTCGCCCCCAGAGCCCAGAAGCTCGTCGAGTTGTATCGTCAATGTCCAAGCTTAGACGACATCCCCGCCGCGGATAGAAAGAACCTTGAAGAAAAAATCTTCCGAGCCCCTTTAACCGAAATCTGGAATCAGACGGCCGAGTTTTTTCAAGCTCGCGATCCTCAGCAACTGGCCAAAGCTCAAAAAGACCCTCATTTTCAGTTGGCTTTAGTTTTTCGCTGGTATTTAGGTCAAGCCTCCCGCTGGGCGATTAATGGGCTTCTGGACCGCCGATCCGACTGGTGCGTCTTTTGTGGCCCGGCCATGGGAGCTTTTAACGAGTGGACGGCTGGGACCTTCTTAGCCGAGCCCCAAAACCGAGGAGTCGCCATTGTCGCTCAGAATCTGCTTTATGGGTTGGCCGTTTATAAGCGTTTGGTCCTAGCCCGCGATTTAGGGTTTCTCCCCGACGATCTCTGCCGCCCTCTAAAACCTCAGACCCCAGAAAAACTGATCCCTTACGTTTAGACCCTTTTTTAGTTTTCCAGGAAGACCCGTCGCTTTTTAGCCGCGGGTTTTTTTTTGGCTAATTTGTTTATAAGGAAGCGTTTCTTTCTAAACGCCTCGCGTCAACGACGAAAAGGTTTTTCTTAATGGCCAATTGGTTAAGGCTAATGTTTAATTAATGGCTAACTAATGGCTAACTAATGGTTTATCAGACCTTGGCTTTTTGGCCCAAGATATTTTTTGACGCGTTCCACGTTAAGCCAGCTTAAGGCTAAAATAACTGTTGAGCCTTAGTCCTTTTAGAAAATTTTCATTGACCTATTTAATACCATCTATTACATCATAAATACCTATCATTACCCAACTTAACATACGCTAAAATTATGTAATTATATTTTTTAATCTTTATTGATATCTTGTTTTATATAATTTCTCCTAAAACAATCACCTTTCCAGATTACTGAAACTTCAAAAATTTTTACCTTGACTTTTAAATTCTATAGCCTTATTTTTCCAAGTCAAGATGATTATAGTTTTATAAATTTAATATGTTCACTTTGGGGTCAATATTCTAGCTTTGATCTTGGCGATTCCTAGCGCGTTTTTTTCGGGCTAACAACCAAGATGGACGACTTTTTTTTACCTTTAGCCACCTAAAATAAGGATAGGCCATGTTCACCGAACACTTTTCTAACAAACAAAAAAGCGTTTTTTTGCATCTTTTAAACAGGTTAGTGGAAGCCGACGGCCATGTCTCGCCCGTGGAGAGAGCCAAATTAAACGAGTATCAGGCTCTCTACTCGCCCATTATCCCGGAAATCGTGGCCGACGATACCTTGGCGACTTTTTTCCCCAGCCGAAAAGACAAAGCCTCTTTGCTGTTGGAGCTTTTGGCGGTGGGCATGCTAAACCCGGAGTACGCTTATAACGAGCTCGATGGTCAGTTCTTAATAAAACTGGCTAAAGACTTGAAAGTCTCGGATCAGGATTTTGGCTGGATGAAAGCCTGGGTCGCTAATCTTTTATTCCTTTTAGATCAAACCAAAAAAATTATGGCCGATTAGAATTGATTTTTCTCTTTAAGGACTAATCAATGTCATCACCTTTTAACCCAGGCGAACATTTAGCTATAACCCGGCCTATATACACTCACCACGGTATATATGTCGGCGCCAATAACGTCATCCACTATCAAGAAAAGGGTTTATGTATCGCCGAAACCTCCCTAGAGGTCTTCGCTGACTTTTTTTCCTTGCCTACGCCCAACCCAATTTACGTAGTCAACCATCCCGCCCCTAAATTTTCCCCGCCTATAGTCGTGGAAAGAGCTAAATCGCGGCTAAATGAAAAACAATATAACTTGGTCACTAATAATTGTGAGCATTTTTGTAATTGGTGCGTGGACGGACAAGAAACCAGTGGACAAGTGGCGTTCGCGCTGGAGTCTTTAGTTATAGGCGCCGTTAAACATGTGGCCAAAGCCTTCGCTTCTCCGACCGGACGCCAAGCCATCTCTAACTTTATTTTAGGCGCTCATTTAATTCCGGTTAGTGGCGCGACGGCCTCAAATTTGCTTTCCGCGGCCACCGTGCCAGTTATGATTGGCGCTTACCTTTTTGAGACCGCTCCAGTTATTTCCAAATTTCTGGCCGGCGACATTGGGTTGAACGTTTTTATGGAGCAAATGGGTGGGAAAAGCGTGTCTTTTTTTTCTGGCATGCTTTTAGGAACTATAACCCAAGCCATGATCCCCATCCCTGTATTAGGGTTTATGGTTGGCTCATTAATAGGCTCTTCATTGTCGACTATGTTTTATCAGACACTTTTGGGCCATGCCCAAAGAGCCCGACAAGCCGAGGCCAGATATCAGGCGATTAAGGCCAAATGCGACCACGCCATAGCCATGATGGATCAATACAAAAAAGAGTCAGAATTATACTTTAACAAATACTTCACCGATCTCAAAAAGACGTTAAACAATTGTATGGACGGGATGGAAAGGGCTATCAAATCTTTTGATGTTGATAACTTCACTAAATCCGCCAACATGTTCGCTGAGTGTTTGGGGAAAAAATTGCAATTTAATAGTTATGAAGAATTTCAGGCTTTTAGAAGGTCTGACGCTCCTTTAGAACTCTAACAATTAGTTACTTTTTTCTTTATTGTTTTTCGTCTTTGTTATTAATTTTTTATAACACATACTTTAAATATATAATTTTTATATTTATATACTATCTAAATTTTAATTAGTCTTATATTTTAATCTATTATTAAGTTTTTTTAATTCAAAAGTCAATACTTTCTCTATCTGAGGTTTTTAAATTATGCCATTGCCCTTAATTGTCCCTGTCGCTTTAGGTCTGGCTGGCCTTTTTGGCATAGGCAAAACCGTCAAAGCCGTGGTTGACAATAGCGACGCTAAAGACATCCGTGACGAAGCTGAAGAAATTGTCAATTCAGCTAAAAGAAAACTTGAAGTCGCTAGAACTCATTCTAACACGCTTCTAACCACTTTAGGGCAACTAAAGCTGGATGTATTTAACGGCACTTTGACTGATTTTGTCGATTTATATGAGCGTATAGCTACTATTAAGCCTTTAAAATACGCGGAAATGAAATCCTTCTTGGGTGAAGACATTTTCCCTAACCAACTTCTTAGTGACATTAAGGAAGGCTGCAAAATCGCCAATGAAGTGGCTTATGGTTTATCCTCTGGTCTTGTGGGTGGTGGTCTAACCGCTTTAGCCGCTTATGGGGGGACAATGGCCTTCGCGGCGGCCGGGACGGGGACGGCCATTTCCGCGCTCTCAGGGGTGGCCGCGACTAACGCCACTTTAGCTTGGCTAGGCGGCGGAACTTTGGCCTCAGGAGGCTTAGGCATGGCTGGCGGAGCCATGGTTTTAGGGGCCATGGTAGCGGGGCCACTTTTAGCTATCTTTGGCAGCGTTCTTGGTTCTAAGGCCGCGGAAAACTTAAGTAACGCCAGATCCGCGCGTTCGGAAGCTAAGGTCTACGAAAAAGAAACCGACGTCGTTCGCTCCACTTTGCATCAAATGAATCAGGTTATTGAGTTGGCCGAAAAAACGTTGACTCGGATGGATGCCCAATTAGCGAAATATATTCTTTGGCTTAAGGGTTTACTGGATTTCTTGGGCGAAGAAGTTAAAAACCCAACAACTTTCGACGCTACCCTGTCTTTAGACACCACCTATAAAGGTTTAATTAATGCGGCTATCAACGAAAAATTCGATAAATTACTATATTTAGCTGTTAAACAGGCCCAAATAGTCAAAACTATTATTGACATCCAAATTTTAGACGATGAAGGTAAGCTTTTGCCTAACGTTGAAGGGACTTTACAGAATTTCTTTAACGCCCCTGACTAGTTAAACGAGTTCCCCTCGCCGTCCTTATAAAATTTAAAACGCGCCTCCCCTGACTTAAGTCACGAGAGGCGCGTTTTTTTTGACCAGGTCAATAGGGATCCGGCCAAAGAGAAGTGGGCCACTTTGACCAAAGAGAAATGAGCCATAATCCCCTACGGCCAAAGAGAAATGGGCCATAATCCCCTACGGCCAAAGAGAAATGGGCCAAAATAGCCCACTATGGCCAAAGATAAATGGGCCAAAATGCCCTATGTCCAAATTTGGCCAAAAATAAATGGTCCATAATAACCCTTAGCCAAATAGAAATGGGCTAAAATAACCCACTATGGTCAAAGAGAAATAGGCCAAAATGCCCTTTGGCCAAAATAGTATGATCCGTAATGACCATTGGCCTAAGAGAAATGGTCCATAATAACCCTTGGTCTAAGAAGAATGGGCCCAAATAACCCACATAGGCCATAGAGAAATGGGCTAAATTGTCTATTGGCCAAAAATGAATGGGCCATAATGTCCTTTACCAAAGAGGTTTGGGCCATAATAGCCCGCATTGGTCAAATCGAAATGGGCCATAATGGCCTTTTAGTCAAAATGAAAAGGGCCATAACGCCTTTTGGCCAAAGAGAAATGGTCCTTAATAACCCTTGGCCCAAAAGAAATGGTCCAGAAATAACCGCTTTGGCCAAAGAGAAATGGGTCATAACGCCCCACTTTGACCAAAAAGAAACGGGCCATAACGCCCTTTGGCCAAAAAGTACCGGGCCATAACGCCCTTTGGCTAAAGAGAAGTGGGCCATAACGCCCCACTTTGGTCAAAAAAAATGGGCGCGGTTTTAAAAATAGCCTTCAAAAAATAGACTACTTTAGGATCTTTTTTTTAGTAAATTAAACAGACTAAATATTTAAAATACCGTTAATAGTTTTTCTTATATCTATTTAATTGCTTGTCAACAATTTATATATAAAAAGTTAGCCGTTTAAGTAGATATAATATTTTAGTTGTTCAGCTACATATTTAGCCAATTTCACAGGGACAGCGTTACCTATAATCTGCTCTATATCTGTTTTGGTTCCTACCCACTTATAGTTAGCTGGAAAAGTCTGAATAAGAGCCCTCTCTCTAGTCGTCAATGATCTTAGGGTGGCGTTTAAAGGAGAGGCGTCTTTAGCGTGACCTGGGTAGCCTTTGGGGATGGGTCGATTTACCCCTCTAATAGTGGCCGCTGGCTCATATATGGAATATATAGCCCGTCGGCTATAATTTCTAGGGTGGCGGTAATAATACTCAAAGTCGAGACTATCCTGAAAATAATCGTAAACGGTCATTTCTTTTTCCGCCAAATTAGCCAAAAGCCGCTCGTCTAAAAAACCGTCTTGGTCGTTTAAAGAGCCAAGGCAAAAAAATCTCTTCCGCCTTTGCGGGACCCCGCACTTACTAGCCAAAAGTAGTCGTTCCGTTAAACCATAACCACTTTGTTTAAATCTTACCCTGACTTTAGAATAAACGTCGCTTTTAGCTATTCGATCGACATTTTCCATGACAAAATATTGGGGCTTCAAAGCTATCACTATGTCAGCGAAAGATTTCGTCAGATCAGCTCGGCCCGACTCAACCCTCAAACCAGCCTGGGAAAAATCTTGGCAGGGCGGCCCACCGACGATCAGCTCTGGTTGATAAGCCGCGACGCTTAAAACGGCTTGTTTAAAATCGCTAAGATCGGCTCTGATTAAGGGATGGGAAAAATTGCTCTCGTAGCATAAAGCGGCCGCCTCCCAAAACTCATAGGCGGCCACAATATTGAAGCCCTCGTCAAGAAAGCCAGCCGAAAGACCGCCCCCGCCCGCGAACAGATCCACCGTCCTTAAACCAGATTTTATTCCCATCAGATCGTCCATTTTTAACTCTATGATAAGTTCGTAAAAACCCTATTAAATCTTTTTAATCACCTAAATTTGGTAAATAATCTATTTATTTTTCTCACATAAATATAAATCTTATACTACATATATTTTTCTATATAACTTAATAACTCTATAATACGATTATTTTCACTTTTTGATTTAAATATTTGAGATATTTACCTTATAATAGATATTATAACGCGTCAATAACGCCTTTACAACGCCTTTACATCGCGTCTAAAACGCTTATACTGCCTTTACAACTCAATTTTAAACAGTGGCTTTGACCTGGTCTTCTTAGTCGGTTAGGCCTTTCCTCGCCTCTGGTTCGCCCTCTGGTCGTTTTAGCTCCCCATTTAGTCAACTATTTTTTCTGGACGACTAACGTTTACTAAGGGCTAGCTACCCTTTTTAAACCGAATTTTTTAGACAAATTAGGAACCCCAATCGGGCTTTTTCGGTGGTTTTTATTTCCTCTTAAGTGGAAGCCCAAAAGCGAGTCGACACTATTAAAGTTATTGAAAATCCCCCGTGTTTGTGCCAATATAGTTAATTGCCTTAAATCTTTCCGAGCCGGATTTGATAGGTTCGTCATTAAGGAGTCGTTTTTGGCTAAGGGGTTTCGCGTAGAGCGCGGCGACCAGCCAATTGAGCCTTTTCTTATATATTTTATATTGACTAAAATGGCTATTTTTTTCGGTCCCGCGACCAAGAAAGCGTAAAACAATAAAACCTCTTAAGCGGCCCGCGACTTAGCCTCGCGCTTGACCCAAGAACAAGCGACCTAATTATAAGCCCTTTTTGGACTTATCGCGCCTTTCAAATAACTTTCCAGGATCAGCATGAGCTACAGAGAGACAAGACTGGATTCCCAAGACCAAAGCCGAGCCGTGGCTGTCATTGGCCTAAGCGCCCTTTTCCCAGGCCCCCCTGGTTTAGCTGGTTTTTGGCGATCTTTAAAGGGCGGCTTTGACGCTATTACCGACATTCCTTTAGATCGATTTAATCCTAGCGACTATTTTGACCCCGATCCCAAAGCTTTGGACCGGATGTATTGCCGCCGGGGAGCCTTTTTGTCGCCAACCCCTTTTGAGCCTTTAAAGTTCGGGATCGCCCCTCGGGATCTAGAGACCATCGACAGCGCCCAGCTCTTGGGCTTAGTCGTCGCCGACGCGGCTTTAACCGACGCTGGCTACCCCGCTGACCAGGGAAATCACTTAAGAACGGCCGTGGTTATGGGGGTAACTGGCGGTTTAGAGATGCTCGGCCACATGAGCGCCCGAGCGGCTTTTCCAAAAGTTAAAAAATCTTTAGAGCGGGCTAATCTGTCGCCAGACTTAATCGAGCGGATCTTAGACAATTATAGCCAGGAGTTCGCCCCCTGGCGCGAGAGTTCCTTTCCTGGCTTATTGGGCAACGTGGTCTCTGGCCGGATCGCTAACCGCTTAAACCTTGGCGGACCCAATATGATCGTCGACGCCGCCTGCGCGAGTTCTTTAGCCGCCGTGGGTCAGGCCTTAGCTCAGCTGTGGTCAGGGCGAGCCGATCTAGTCTTAACCGGAGGCATAGATACCTTTACCGACCCCTTTATGTTTACCTGCTTTTGTAAAACCCCCGCTTTGTCGCCCACCGAGGAGTGTCGTCCCTTCTCCGCCGCGGCCGACGGAGCTTTACTAGGCGAGGGTTTAGGGGCCTTGGTTTTAAAAAGGCTGCCCGACGCGCTAAAAGATCAGGACCGGATCTACGCTATTATCAGGGGGTTAGGGGCCTCTAGCGACGGCCGAGGGACGTCTATCTTCTCGCCCTCGGCTAAAGGTCAGTTAAGGGCCATGGAAGCCGCTTATCAGGAAGCTAGCGTTTCCCCGGCCACGGTGGAGCTGATCGAAGGTCACGGCACTGGGACCGTGGCCGGAGACGCGGCTGAGCTTTCGGCTCTGATTGAGCTTTTTAGCGCTCAAAAGCCGCCTCGTTTTTTAACCCCGGCTACAAGGGCCTTAGGCTCGGTTAAATCCCAGATCGGCCACGCCAAAGCCGCGGCCGGGGCGGCGGGTTTAATTAAAGCCATCTTAGCCCTTTACCACAAGGTTCTGCCTCCCTCCATCAAAGTCGCCGCGAGTCCGGCTAAACCCTTAACCGACCCCAACTGCCCTTTATATTTAAACGATAAGGCCAGGCCCTGGTTAGCCAATAGTCAATCAAAAAGAAGAGCGGCCACCTCCGCTTTTGGGTTTGGGGGGGCTAATTTTCACTGCGTGTTAGAGGAAGGCCCTCTACCTAAGCCCTTAGACGAAATGGGCGAGTCGCTAATTACTCTGTCCGGGCCTAACCTAAAAGCCCTCGCCGCCCAGATCGAGCCCTTAACCCTGGCTTTAGACCAGCCCAGTTTAGACGCTTTAGCCAGAGACCTCTTCGGGCGATTTCAGCCAGAAGACCCCTATCGACTGGTCTTAGCTGGCTCTTACGCCGAGGTTATTTCCGGTTTAAGCGAGGCTACTAGACTCCTCGCCGACGTGGATCAAGGGTTAACGCCTCAGTGGCCGAGCGCTCTGAACTTCGCGGCTAAAAGCGAGCCCAAGACTTTAAGACTAGTGGCCACCCCCAAGGCCTTTACCCCTAACCAAGGGCTGGACCTGGCTTTGGCTTTTCCGGCCTTTTTAAACGTTTTGGATTTAGCCAACCAGCTATCTAAATGGCCCTTAGACGCCCTTCTTTTTCCGCCTAACCTTTTGCCCGCGCCCAATAATCTGGCCCTTTTAAGCGCTAACCCCCGCCTGGCCCTTAAATTAGGGACAGTTTTAGCCCTAGCTCAAGGGGCGGTGTGGGCTTCTTTGGGGTTACCCATTGAGTCGGCCGAAGGATTTGGGGCCGGCGTTTTAGTGGCCGCCCATTTAGCCGGGGCTTTAACTTTAAAAGACGCGATAACTTTAGCTTTAAGCCTAGAAGTTCCGCCGGGCTTAACCGAGCCAGACGCCTTGACCGAGTCTGACTCCGCCTTGACCGAGCCTAAGTCCGCCGCTCTGACCGAGCCTAAGTCCGCCACCCAGACCAAGTCTGAAACCGCCCTAACCGAGTCTAAATCCGCCGCCCTAACCGAGCCGGGGACGACTATCTTAGCCGAATC
>JAIROO010000051.1 GCA_031257535.1 Deltaproteobacteria bacterium | reverse complement strand
ACCAATTTAACACAAGCGAGGTAGTCTCACTGTAGACCTCACCAATCGGAGAGCCGTGTGCGGGAGAACCGCCAGCACGGTTCGGAGGGAGGGGAGGGGCGACCCTTCCCTACCCCTATCGTATAGTTACAGTCTATGCGTTCTAATATTACGTCTCGTCAGACGTTTTAATATTACCAAGACCTCGCCGACGACTCTTTCCCGGCCACCCCCACTTTGTTTAGCTAAAATCGCCGAGCGAGGGGGGCCCTAACCCGACCTCTTATCGAAAAAATATTGATTAAATTCAAAACGTTAAGAAAAACGCTAAAGCTAAGACTAAGACTAAGACAAAGGTGGGGCCCTAACCCGACCTCTTATCGAAAAAATATTGATTAAATTCAAAACGTTAAGGAAAAAGCTAAGACTAAGACTAAGGC
Source organism: Deltaproteobacteria bacterium (assembly GCA_031257535.1). GTDB lineage: Bacteria > Desulfobacterota > Desulfarculia > Adiutricales > Adiutricaceae > JAIROO01. The sequence goes on along the minus strand of JAIROO010000051.1, from coordinate 10,783 downwards.
TAAGGCTAAGGCTAAGACAAAAGTGGCTCCCTAACCCGACCTCTTATCGAAAAAATATGATTAAATTCAAGATGTTAAGGTAAACGCTAAAGCTAAGACTAAGACTAAGGCTAAGACAAAGGTGGAGCTCTAACCCGCCTCTTATCTATAAATATTGATTAAATTCAATATGTTAAGAAAAACGCTAAAGCTAAGACTAAGGCTAAGACAAAAGGGGGTGCCCTAACCCGCCCCTTATTTAAAAATATTGATTAATTTCAAGACGTTAATGATTAAGCAAAGCTAAGACTAAGGAAATCAACTTTTTTTTCGCCATGAGAAATGAGGAGTAGAAGAGTTACGGCGCGCTTAAAAAACGTCAAGACGAGAACTTCTTGTAGCCAGCTATCTTAAAAATCTTAAAAAATTACCTAAAAATCCTCTAAAAAGTCTGGACTTAACCCTCTTTTTAACCGCCCAGCCGCGTAAATCCGCGCCCTTTTCTTCAGTTCCGCGGCCGCGACTAGTTTTTTTTCTGGATCCAAAAGGCCCGAGTTTAAGATTTTCTTTAAGGCTAAAACCCGGTAATAGTCCAGCCCGGGTTGGGCGGAGAGCTGATCGGCTCGCCCTCCGTAACGGGTGACTAAGGCTTTATCCAGTAACCCTATTTCATAGCGAGCCGAAAGCCTTAACCACAGGTCATAGTCCTCGCAAGCCAAAAAACTCTCGTCAAACCCACCGACCTCCTTTAAGAGATCGGTTTTGAGGATCACGGCGGAAGGGCTTATGAGGCACAGCCGGGTGGCTTCGTTAAATATCGACCCTTGGAGTTTCTGGTGTTTTAGCCCTGGGTTAACCCTTTTGTCCCCGCGGATCCAGATCTCTTGGCACTGGCTAATTAAAAACCCCGGCCGGTCTTTGAGGTCTTGGACTTGGGCGGCTAACTTTCCTTGGCTCCACTCGTCGTCGCTGTCTAAAAAAGCCACCCATTCGCCTTTAGCTACGGAAAGGCCCAAGTTTCGAGCGGCGGCCACCCCGCGATTGGCTTGGGTTAAGACCTCTATTCTTCCTTCTTTAGCTAAGGGTTCCAAGAGCTTAGGCGTCTCGTCGGTCGAGCCATCGTCGACCACGATCAGCTCAAACTTAATCCCGCCTTCTTGGCTTAGAACCGAGTTTAAGGCCCGGTTTAAGCAGTAAGCCCGATTATAAGTCGGGACAATGACCGAGACTAAAGGAGCCACAACCCTAAGCCCGCCAGCAAAAACTGCGCGTCTAAGATTAGATCCAACTTAAAGCCCATAAGCCCCAATCCTCGAAAATACCGAAGTAAAAACAAGGCGTTATACAAGGGCCCACAGAAGAAGAGCCATAAAACAATGGTCGGCGCGCCTTTAAAATATGCCGTAAGTAAATAAATGGCCCCCAGGACCATGACGAGGCCTAAGATCATTAAAGCCCGATCCCGCCCTAACAAATAAACTAGGGTCTTGCGGCCAAAGAGTCGGTCGCCAAAAGCCTCCTCTAGATCCATAATTATGGTTCGGGTTAAGACGTTTAAAAAAATCGCCCCCCCAATAAGGCTAATTAGCTTTAGACCCTCCATAGTCCTGGGAATCAGAGGCGGATCGGCTAAGATGGCCGGACCAGCCAAAAGAACGGCCCAACCCCCGGCGATGGACAAAGTTTTAGATAAAGGCAGATCGCTTAAGCGGCGGACTTTAAAGACTTTGACCGGTAAAGGAAGAGCGTAGGCTAGACCTAAGGCGCTTTGGATTAGCATCTGGGCTAAAACCCAAGGTCCGGCGAGGTTCGCGGCCGAGAGAGCCAAAAATAGCGAGGACGCCCCACAGAAGGCTAAAGCTAGGCGATACTGGCTTAAGAAGACCGCCCGGTCGGGATCGTTATAGCGCGAGGACTCGCGATCTAAAAAACCATTAAGTAAGTGCATGGCCTGAACGTAAAAAAAGGCCAGCCCAAAGTAAAAGTCAGCCGGGTTAAACCCACCCCATTTAGCCACGGCCAAACTTAAAGCTCCAGCCCCTAAACCCACGTAAATATTGGATAAAGCTAAAGCTCGAAACAACCTCGCCACAAAATCTGGAGGCGAGCTACCCCGGGATCTTTCCAAAGCCTCAAGTTTTTGGGCCACGGCTCGCAGTTGCCAGATAGGCGTTGAGGCCCCGGCGGTTAAGGCCACCTGGCTTAAACCCTCGGCGAAGGAGGACTCTATCTCCTCTGGGCCTTCGACGGCTAAGGTGGGTAAACCAGCCCGCCGTCCGATCTCGGCTAAGCGTAAGGTGTTAGCGCTCTCTTTTCCGCCGACGACCACCAACGCTTGGGCGTTTAAACACAGTCTTTGAGTTTCCTTTTGCCGGTTAACCGTGGCTAAGCAGATGGTGTCCTTAAACCGGGCCAAGGGCCAGCGACTTTTGACGGCCGCGATAACCTCGGGCCAGAGTTCAAGGTCCTGGGTCGTCTGGGCCACCAAAAAAACGTCTTTTAGGTCGGGTAAAGCTAAGATGTCTTGGGGCCCACTAATGACTAGACCCTTGTCGTCGGCGTAACCTAATAAGCCCTCCACCTCTGGATGCCCGAGAGTCCCCCAGATGAGGACCGCCGAACCTTTAGCCGCTTCTTTGGCTACGAGTTTTTGCACGCCTAAAACCCGAGGACAGGTGGCGTCAACCACTTTAACTGGCAGTCGCTCAAGATCGGCCCAAGCCTTGGGCGGCAAACCATGGGCTCGGACGATAACCGTAGCCTTTTCGTCGAGTTTTAAGCCAGCGGGACCTGGCCAGAGCTTCAAACCCTTATCGGCTAACAACTCGCCAGCCGGCTTATTGTGAATCAAAGGCCCATAACCGTAGACTGGCCCGACCGCCTGGGCGAGATTCTGGAAGGCTAAATCCATGGCCCGCCGAACCCCAAAACAGTAACCTAAGCGCCGCGAGAGCTCAATTTTCAAGGGCTAATCCTTCAAATAGGCAAGTTTGAAATTTAAACCAATATCTGGCATAATACTTAAAAATGAGACCGAAACCTACCGTCTCATTAACGACTGATAATTTAAATTTTCAACTGATAACATTTTGAGGTCTTCATTGGACCTCTTTTTTCCCCATAAAGGAAGCAGGCCATGAAAATAATCGCCTTAGTCGTTTCGCCACTCCTGTTAATCGCCCTAATTATCGTGGCTGTTTTCTGGCGAAGTAGCGTCAGCCAAGTTGTTGGCCTCAACCAAGAACTCCAAAAAGCCCAAAGTCAGATTGCGGCCTTAGAAACTCAAACTAAAAACATTATCCAAAAAGCCGATGGCTTAACAGCCACTCTCAAAGAGTCTGAGAGCAAGTTAGACCGGGCCACGAGCGACTTAAAAGCCAAAAATAATGAAATTAACTCTTTAAAGGACTCTAACTCGCGCTTAACGATGGAACGGTCCAGTTTAACCCGCGAAGCTAACCAAAAAGCCGCCGCCCAAAAAACCGCGACCGAGGCTAAAGCCGAAGCCACGGCCTACCGGGAAAGGCTCGCTAATCAAGAGGCCACTCTCCTTATTTTGACCCAAGAAAGGGATAAGCTCTCCGCCGAGTTAGAGCAAGCCAAAAAGACCATTAACCTTTTAGATCTCAATAACTCGGAAGTCGTCTCTTCTTTGGGTTTTTTGGGCCGGCCAGTTTTTACGCCCGAGGCTTTGCCGCCTTTTCTCGACCATGAGTTTTATTAAAAAGCCCTTTATAAAAACCCTTTATGATTTTTTAGAACTCATTTTCGCGCGCTTTATGGAGCCATATAGATTTTTTAGCTTATATGGTAGTTTGACCGTTCCTCTCGCTTAATCTTTATTATAACCGCCTGCGAAAAGCGACCTCATCATCATAGTCTTTTTTAACCCACTCTGGTCTTTTATCAAAGACCGCGAGGGGACTTAATGGTCAAAACATTTTGTATAAATTTTTAGGCTCATTAAAAAATCAATATGGTAGTAATAAATAATTAACTAGCGTTTATAGCCCAATGACCGTCTAAACTCGTCAAACAAACGCTAAAGGCGTGTATGGTCAAGACTTTAGCGATCTTATGTCCAAGACTTTAGCGATCTTATGTCCAAGATTTTAGCGAACTTATGTTCAACGCTAAAAAAAGAGGCTTTTTTTCTAGTGGACGATAAAGCCACTAAAAAAAGCCTCTTTTTTTTTAAACCTCACCCCCAAATTAGCGCTTAAAATAACGGAAATTTTTGGAGGGTTAATTTTTTGGAAAAATTATAAGGTTTTTTTAGCTTACTCGGGCTTATAATCGCGAGGTTTAGGTTTATTAACCCGACCGCTTTTAACGCACTGAGCGCAAACCCGAATCTTTTTGACCTCGCCATTAGGGGCCTGATTTCGGACGGTCTGTAGATTAGGCCGCCAAACCTTTTTGGTCCGATTGTTGGCGTGGGACACGTTATGGCCGTTCTGCGGGGCTTTACCGCAAATCTCGCAAATCCTAGACATTTAAATACTCACCTTTTTTTGGCCAATATAACCTTTTTAATAGATATTTTTTAAGCCTTATTAGGCCATAAAAGTTTTTAATAGACTGATAAGACCAAAAAGGATTTCTAGTCCCAGCTAGTCTGAATTTAATATTTTAGCCGAAGAGTCTTATTTTTGGCAAGAGAAATTTTTGGCGTTTAGTCTGACCAGCGTTTTTGAGTCCTTTCGGGGAAAAAAACTTAAAATTTTAGCTGGTAATTTTTAAGCCAAAACTATGGTCGTAGCCAAAAATTCGCTGGCCTAGTCAAATCAATTTTCTATTTTTCAAAACCCTCAATTTATAACTAAAATATATATTAAATGCGTTAATTATAGATTCTCATAGCGTAGCGACCGACTAAAATTTCAAATCCTAAAAGAAAAGTTTCTACATATGCAATTGTCAAGGTTAAGCAGCCAATGCCAGCTCGTGAATAGGCCTAAATGGGCTAACCCAAAATGGACGGATTCCCCAAGGAAAACCAGTTCCTAAGATAATTTTCAAGACGATGTCCGTCCATTATGATAAGCGAACTTACACTTTAGATGGCGACTTTTTTACTCTCGCCGTCTTTTAGGGAAAACGCGTAAAAGCGGGATTGATTGTTGGCGATCAAAAACGCGCCCTCATGGCTTTTGGGCTCCCCAAGGAAGCCGAACTCGGTCTCCCTGGGGGATAAATGATATCTGAATCTTGTAATCGAATCAAACGATTCCGCCTTCATTCAATCCGGGTCCACAATGGGAGTAGACGTAGGAAAAAACAACCTCGCGGCCACCAGCGCGGGCCAGGTTATTGGCGGCGGTAAACTCAGAGACAAACGCGATCGCAACCTGGCCCACCGCCGCCGGCTCCAATCCAACGGCGGCCAGAGCGCCAAGCGGCAGCTAAAAAAAGTCTCTGGTAAAGAGAGACGGCGGGTATCCTTAACCAACCACGAAACGTCGAAAGCCATAGTCCAAGAAGCCCAAAGGTTTGGGGCCAGCATAATCGTCCTGGAAGATCTCACCCCCATCCGCGAGAGAATCAAGGCCCGAAAGCGCGCGCGCACCCGTCTTCACCGCTCTAGGCCTTTCGAGAGCTTTAGGGCTTTATCCTGTAAAAGGCCAGAGCCGCTGGCGTTGAAGTCGTATTTGTGAATCCGGCTTATACCAGCCAGACTTGCTCGGAATACGGAGCTTTTTGGAAAAAGGGTGAAACATCGTTTCGTGCGCCTAATGTGTGGTCTTAGGACGCCTGCCGACGTTAACGCCGGCCTCAACCATGCCCGGATGGTGGGACTATCGCGCCACCTAAGGCGGCGGCGTAAATACGCCTTATGTTGGAAGGACAGCGGGTAGCCAGCCCCGCGCTTTACAATAAAGCCTGCGACTTTAGTCGCGGGTTATACTGGGTACCGAAAACATTTTCCAATAAGGCTCGCCGAAAAGTGATTGAAAGGATCGGAAATCGGAAATTTCGCCTTCTGGCCGCTTACCTGTCCATGTTTCAAGAGGGTTTAAGGAGGGCATAAAGAAAAATTACGACCTAAAAATCATCTGTAAGGACAAAGTAGCCAGTCTAACTGAGAACTATTGGCAAGAGGGGAAGACTGTGGGTATAATAGGGTAAATATATCCGGAGAACGGATCTCCCAAAAAATGAGGTTGGTTAGTCCCTTAGCGTGGCCTTCTAGCCGCAGACCCAAAAACCGTGAACAGATACTCTTCTCAAATAATTAATTTATACTAATAAATGTAGTATTTAAAAATTTATTTAATATTGAAATATTACATTTCATTAAAAAAATAACAATACAAATAAAAATGAAAACTGATAACATTAAATATTTTTCTCTAAAAAGTTTTTCAGGTTTTTGAGCTGAAGAATCAAATTTGAAGCTTATATTAAAATATAGACAATAAATACCACATAAAAATGGAATAGCTAACAATAATTCAATTCGATATTTTAGCATAAATATTCCACAAAAGAAAATCGATAACATTGAATAAAAGTACGAAGATAATAAAAGAGACTTTTCAGAATAAAATTTAAAAGATTTACGATACATTCCTGCGATTTCTTTATTTTGAATCATTCTATATTCTGCAAAACGTTTCATAGACATAAGAAAAGCACCACCCATCCAATATCCTAAAACAATACTTGCTGGTGGGAGCAAAGTGTCTGTTACGATAAACCACCCAATAAGAAAGCGGATAGCATTATTGAATGATTCTGTCAAAACATCAATAAATGGATATTCTTTAAGTCGTATAGGTGGAATATTATATAATAATCCCATAATTAATAATGACAATTCAGATATTAATATAGTTAAATTTGTATTATATGCAAATATTAAACCTAAAGATGCAAATATAAAATATTCAAACAAAACATATTTAAACTTAAGACATGTTATGACTGTAGGCCGCAATTTTTTAGTAGGATGAAATTTATCGAAATCAGAATCTAACCACTCATTTATTACATAATTAGCTGATGCAATGGAACATGTTGATATTAATACTAAAAATAAATTCAATATAATTTCTTGAATAAATATAATTATATTATCATTATTAACAATAACAAAAGCAAAAAAAATACCTGGCAAAATAAATAATTGTTTTATACTATGATCCAATCGTGCAATTTTTATGTAATTGATCAATTTAAAACCTCTCGTCAAAATATAACTAATTAAATATATATAAAGTCTTCAAGGCTTTAATAATATGATGTGTTTCTGCACCGTCAAAAGGAATAATTCCTTGCATAATACCTTTTGTATAAATTATATTGATAAAAATAAAAACACATAATATTATGATAAAATATTGTAAATTTATTTTTAAAAAAATAATCTTCATATAATCAACTTTGCTAAGATAATCAAAAAATATGGCTAAACCAATAGCCGCTAAGACAATAACATCAACATATTCTCTTTGACCAAATCCTCCTCCGTACCACCAAAAAAACCAACTTGAGCATATATAAAGTTTAAGAGGTAGATAAACAGCAAATGATAATCTCCATTTATAAGACAATTGAGATTTAACAAAAGGTACTAAATAAGCAAATATCCAAATTGGAGTCCAAATAAATAGTCCTTTTCGGATACTAAACATTAAATTTAATAGTTCAGGTTTTCTCCAATTGAAACTAGCTATTTTGCCATACAGGTTAATTATCCATTGATCGGTATGTTGATGCCACCAAATCATTTGTGGAAGAAATAGTATCCAAGAAAATATTAATGCTATAATATAATATTTTATATATTTTTTTAGTCTTTGCCAAGCTTGTTGAATTGAATTAATATCGTATAATAAAAAAACTATTACTATCAAACAATTATGGTTACGAATTAAAGTGTTAAGACCAATTATACTACCAACCAAAATTGAATATAGTAATAATTTTTTACCTTTTTGATTGTAAAAATTAATTGTTAAATAAATGAATAATGTTATTGAAAAAAAAGAATATATATGAGAATAATTTAAACCCCATGTTCCAGATGCATAGAAAAATAAATTTGTTCCAAAAACCAATAATGACAATATAAATTTTGTATTTGAAACATTTAAATAGTTTAATAATATTGTATGGATTAAACAAATCCCTAAAATAAAATAAAAAGCTGATGATATAGCACTAAAAAGTTGAAATATTTCATTAAGGCCATCACGATAATGAAGTCCAGACAGCCAATTTATTGCTTTAGCAGCCAGAAAGAATGGAGCTTCAAGGATTGCAACTCCAATTCCATGTATGTTAGCGATTTTTCCATTTTCTAGTATTATAGAGGAAGCGGTAGCAACAGGTTGATAGCCTTCTATGAAAAGCTCTTGCAAAGGCTCATAATAATCAGCCCCGTCATTAGTTATAAAAATACGCTGAGCAGTAGAACTCCTTGGTGTATAAGGGACAATTCCGAGAGGAGTAAGTTCAACGATAAAGTAACAACTTATACATAAGAAGACAATAAAATATTTAATATAATTTATTTTTAGCTTAATAAATAGAAAAAAACATACAAATAATGAAATTAAAAGAAGAATATTAAAAAATTTAGATAAAAAATTAGAAAATAATTCTCTGTTATAATTATAAAAAGGTGCAGAAAAAGAAATATAACCTAACGCATTTGTACTATCTCCTTTAGTTAAAATACGAAATTTTAATGAATTTTCTGTAAAAGAAAAATTTATTGTATTATAATATAGCCTGCTAACACCTGTTGCAAGAACATGAAAAATTTTACCCTCACTAGTTTCAATAAAAATTTGTAAATCATTGCTTAAATTTTCAACATAATTTTGTCCATACCAACCTCCTATTTTTATAGAAAAAGGTTTGTTAGCTAAGTACCAAGGAGAAGTGAAAGTGCCATTAAATTTCCCATTAGAGAATACAGATGAATAATAAGTATGTTGATCATCTATTGTTATATAACTTAAATCCAAATTATTTCCTTCATTACTTATAACAGGAACAGGAATTGGTGGTTTGATACCTTGTAAAAAGATGATGTAAAGACAAAATAAAAGAATAAACGATAATATACTGATTATAATAATATATTTATTTAAGAAATTAACACAAAAAGTGTATTTAAATTTCATATATTTTTTATACCTAAAATGATTTTATAAATTTATAATTAAAATTATTATTTAATCAAAAATATAAATATCATATATAATGTAAAAGATATCGCCTATGCAATATAAAATAAAAAAATATTTTTATATTTATCATATTGTTAAATATTTTCTCGTTAACATCTATATAATGATTTAAGTTTTTATTTTCGTTGTAAAATAATTAATCTATGCTTATATAAAATAGTTCTAATATTTTTATCAATTAATTTAATAAAATTACCAGAAATTGTATTAATTAATAAATCTAAATTTGGATAATTAGGCAATTGCCTCGAAAGTATTAAATCATTTAACGTATTTGTTAGACCACAAATAAATGGTACGTTAAGCATATCTTTAATAATAAATAGTCCGCCTTTATTTACTCTTTCGGCAGCTTCTTTGACAAATTCTAAATGATCTTTTTTATTTAAATGATGTAATAAATCAATCATTGAAACAATGTCAAATGTAGTTTTAGGCCATGACCTATAACTATCTGCTTGTTTAAATGAATAATTAACATTATTAGTTATATTTGTAAAAGCAAAAGAAACCGTAGACAGTAATTTTTCATTGATATCTATTCCAATAGCATTTTTTATATTGGCTATTCGATAACAATAATATAAAAATAAACCATGTCCACAACCTATATCAAGAATAGAATCGTACTTTTTCTCAATAACAGGTATTATATCTGTGAAAGGGCAATTATAAGGTCTAAACTTTACAACAAATTTAATTTTTCCATTAAAAAAATTTGAATAATCATTAGCTATAATTTTTAATTCATTTTGTAAATTATTGTCATTAGTCATTTTTATATCTTAAATAAAGTATATGTTCCGACTGCGCAATCTGCGCAAGAACGTGTGTGAGTAACTGCTGCCTTTGTTTCTCTCTGTGGCTACAATTCCCAAATAGAAAGGAGTAGCGATCCTTAATCATCCACGAGCTGAAACAAAACACCAAAATATTTACCTAGTTAAGCTGATATTTTTATCCTTGAAGTATAAATTGATGCTTTATTCATACTTGATAAATTAATATAAAATAATAAAAGCTTATAATATTCATTATTTATTAGTTTTATTTATTTTATATTTTAATTAATTACAACACTGACAAGAAGATTTGTGTTTTATTAATTATTTAATTGGTATATATCTATTATAATTATCACCAAATTTTTTTCAGCTTTAACTATTTATCTATTAGTTCTTTATACGATTAAACATATTCATTCACGTTGAATCGACGTAAATATAAAAATGAGCTTTTCTTTCGAAAAGAGCGGCCGTTCCAGTAACTACAAAGCGATTTATTTAGAACCAAGCCCAAAGTCCACCATTAAGGTGGACGATTGATTCTGGATTTGATCAAATAAAATAATGACCCTGATGCGCGATGGAGTTTTCGAGTATTTAGAGAAGTATTTTGTGAAAGGATAATATTCCAGTGAAGAATGAGGACATAAAAAAACTCAGAACCTAAAAAAGATCTGAGTTTATTAATATATATATAATTATAATATAAATTATTATTTAGAGAGAGAGAGAGAGAGAGAGAGAGAGAGAGAGAGAGAGAGAGAGAGAGAGAGAGAGAGGCAAAAATCATGCCAAATATATTATAAAAATAAGACA
>JAIROO010000038.1 GCA_031257535.1 Deltaproteobacteria bacterium | reverse complement strand
AAGTCGGAATTAACTAAACTAGAGACCGCGCCGGTTCTCTTCCACAGCGGGTATCTGACCATTGACGAAACCCTCAAAATCCCCGGGGGAACCTATAAATCCCAAAAAATGTTTCTAAGGGGCTATTCTTTCAGGCTACCGAATTATGAGGTCTCTTCCTCTTATTACGCTGAATGTTTTGAGCTCCTTCGCCTTTCGAACCCCGAGCTTACGAACAAGAAAGAATTACTCTTTTCGGCTTTTTTGGCTAAAGACGGTCAAACCGTTAGTTCCGTTTTTAGCTCCTACTTCGGCGCGATCACGTTTTATCAGAAACCAAAAGGCGAAAGCTCCTTTCACGCTTTTGTCCAATTGATCCTAAAGGCTATGGAATTTACCGTCGACAGCGAACTAGCGGGAGCGGCTGGGCGGTTAGATATTGGCGTGCGTCTGCCGAACCATAGCTATTTAATTATTGAGTTACGGTATTGTCCTTTTGAAGGCCAGCTAACCGAAGACGAAAAAATTCAGATTTTAGCTAAAAAGGCGGCTAAAATACTACCTGACAATATATATAATAAAAGTTTAGCGAATGCAATTGAATATAAACTCAATGCGTTTGAGTTTAAAAACGCGCTATCTAAAAGTGGCTTGGCAAATCCTACTGTGGATGAATATGACCAGTATTTAGCAAAGAGCGCAAATGAATATTTAACGCTAACTGAAATCGATCAAACTCTAGCTCAGACGCTAATAAAAGGGCTCTCAAAAACGGAAATAGCGGAGATATTAAAAGAGGCTCAGCCAATGGCGGAAATTTCCAGCCCGGAAATTGACGCGCTATTGTCTAAAACCGCCCAAGAAGCCTTAGACGATATCGAAAAAAGAAACTATCCCAGCATAGTAAGTTTTCACGCGAACGAAATTACCTCTTTAGGCTTAGCGATCTATGGCGATGGGACAAAGATAGTCGCTCTTTTTAAGCAAATCAAGTCTAAGAGCGCTAATAAACTAAAAACAAGCCGAAAATCTTAAAGCTTTTCGCCCTAACTTTGGCGGCCCAGGTCTTTATTTTGGCCAAAGTTTAAGCGTTAGGGCGAAGAGTTTTTGGTAAGCGACCAAGCTTTCGCGCCTCAATAATTATTGGGCGGACTCCAAAGAGGGCCCCTCGCTTTTGGCTCTTCTTAACTGAAAAGGGACCCGCTCAGAGCGATTTGGCGGCGAAACGCGAAACTTCCTTTTTATGGCCCTGGTTTAAAAGTTTTCGGGTTTTGCCGAAGGATAACGCGCGAATAGCCTTTTTTGAGAATTGGCCCGCGAACTTTTTGCTCCAGGCTTAAAAGTTAAGGCCTTTGGGGGACAAATATGTTTTTTTTGGTCGCGACTAAAAAGGCTAGCTAAGCTTTTTTGGCTTTGTGAACAATAACGACGAAGATGGCCTTAAAAAATGTTTATTGAGATAAGAAAATTGGCCTTAAACTATCGATTATTTTAAAAAATCAAGTAATTTAGAATAGTTATTTGTGTCATTCGTAATAATTTATGAAATTTTGGTTAATCAAACTCGTCTTACGCCAACGTTCAACTTTACTCGCTTAACTTTACTCGCTTAACGCTTACCCATAACCAAAAATACTCGCCTTTAACTTTTTTTTTTACCCTACTTAAGCCCCTGGAGAAGAGCCAGATGGCTATACAGCCCGTTTAAGGCTAAGAGTTCCTCGTGGGTCCCCACCTCCACTAGCCGGCCCCTGTCCAAGACTAAGACGCGGTTAGCCCGCCTGACCGTGGACAGACGATGGGCGACGATTATGGAGGTCCGGCCGGCTAAGACCGTGGCTAGGGCCCTTTCGATTAAAAGCTCCGACTCGTTGTCCACAAACGCCGTCGCCTCGTCTAAAATTATGAACCGCGGGGCTTCGATGAGAGCCCGGGCGCAGGCCAGAAGTTGCCGTTGGCCAGCGGAGAGGCTTTTTCCCTCGGCCCCTAAAGTCTCTTGATAACCCTGGGGCAGCTTTTTGATAAACTCGTCCGCCCCCACCGCCAAGGTCGCGGCGTAGATGGCCTCGTCCGAGAGCTCCTTTCGGCCTAAGCGGAGGTTGTCCATGACCGTGCCCGAGGTCAGGTAAACGTCTTGGGTGACTAAGGAGACGCGGCGGCGATGGGCTTTTAAGTCTAAGCGCTTTAAAGGCAGGCCGTCAAAGAGGATCTCCCCTTCGGTGGGATCGTAAAAGCGCAAAAGCAAACTAATGAGGCTACTTTTGCCGCTGCCCGTGGCCCCGACGATGGCCACCGACTCCCCGGGCTCAATGACGACGTTTAAATCCGTCAAGACCACTGGTCGCCCTTGGCCGTAACGAAAACTTAGGTTTTTTATCTCCACTCGGCCGCCGCCGGCCGGAGGCGACAAGATGGGCTCTTGAGGGGTTAAGGCGTCGGTCACGCTTAAAAGCTCTTCTAAGCGCTCGATGGACGCGAAAGCCGATTGAAAGGCGTTGACTTTCTCGGCCAGATCTTTAATAGGGATAAAAAAACGGTTGGCGTAACCCACAAAAGCGGCCAAAACGCCTAAGGTCACCGTCTCCTCTAAGGCCCCTAAACCCCCATGCCACAACACTAAGGCTAAAACGAAGGTGGCGCAGAGATCGACTAAGGGCAAAAAAACGGCCACTTGGCTAACCTGGCGGTACCCGGCTTGGTAATTTTCCTCGTTTAAGGCCTCAAACCTGGCCACGCTCTCTTTTTCCCGGGTAAAGGCCTGGATAATGGCCAGCCCCGCGATGGACTCGTTAAAAGACTGGTTAATGGCCGCGGCTTTGGCCCTTAAATCCCGGTGAATCGCGCGGGCTTCCCGGCCATAACGCCAGCTTAAGACCGCGGCCAAGGGGGTTATAAGGAGGGTTATAAAAGCTAAAAAGGGGTTTAACCAGATCATGACGACCGTGACCCCGACTAAGCTTAAAAGGTCGCTAAAAAAGGAGGCGGCCGTGGATTTGACCAAGGCGTTGATGTTGTTGACGTCCGAGGTTAAGCGCGAGGTTAAGCGACCAGTTTGCTCGTGGTCGAAAAAGCTTTGGTTTAAGGTCAGAAGGTGGGCCATGACCTTGGCCCTTAAATCGTGGGTCATTTTCTGGGCCCCGGACTCTAAGCAATACCTTTGCCCTAAATCGAAAAAATAGCCCAAAACCATTAAAAGAGCGAAGCCGAAGGCCAGAGTTTTTAAGCCTTGGGCGTCGGCCGCCCTTAAAACTAGGTTTAAACTCCCCGGGAGTTTGGGTAAATCCCGCTCGGCGACGGCGACTCCTTGGGGCCAGACGAGAAGCTCTTTTTGGGTTTCGGCCGCGATTTTAGCGTTTTCCTCGGTCAAATCTTGGTCGAAAGGGCGGTAAAAATAACGGCCAGGGGTTAAAACGCCGGCCAAAGTCAAGCGTTTTTCTTGCCGTAAGTCCAATTGGGCGGCGAGGTCAGGCGGGAGAAAATAAGTCCCGTTAGTCGCGGTTTTAGTTAGATCGGCAAGTTTAACCGTCCCCAATTCTGGCGGCCAAGACCCGTCTTTTAGGACCGCCAAACGCCCTAAAGGCAAAATATAGCGGTCAATGGCTACTTTAGTTAGATAAGGGAGGGCTAAGCTAATCAAAGCCGCCCCCATAAT
>JAIROO010000001.1 GCA_031257535.1 Deltaproteobacteria bacterium | reverse complement strand
ATAAGAGTACCCATTTTCAAGGGAAAAGAAAAATTCGCCTTTGGCCCGGCTTTTAAACCTTCCTTCTTCCAGATTAATAACTCGGCCTAAGTATATAGGATTATTAACTTTTTTCCCATTCACCCTTGTTGGGGTACAAACGGTGGCGTAATCAATTCCCTTACTTTTGTGGACAGCTATAAAAGGATGAGCCAGGCTAAGCCTCATTAAGATTGACACAGCAGACAGTTTATGTGGTCACAATCACTTGTAACCACATAGCCACAGAATTTTGAGTTTGTCAAGTTTTTTTTTTAAGCCAAGGACAAAAACAACTTAAAATTTTTAAACATTTAACTTTTTGAAATTATTGGATTTTTTTAACAAGAGTTTTTTTTGAACAAAAAAATACTTAGAAGTTTGCGAGAAAATTAGATATTATTTTTTGGGCCCAACTGATGTGGTCACAACTTTTTTGGGAATTACGGGTTATTGATTAACTTCCGCGCCCCAATTTTTTTTGCCGGACCCGAAAAAAAAGGGGAAGGCCTTCGCTTTTGTCTCTTCTTATCTGAAAGGGGACCCGCTTCTTGACGCGATTTATGGCGGCATCGCGAAACTTCCTTTGTTTAACCTATCTGGAAACTCCCCCATTATTGGTAAAAAGTTTTGACCGCTAATTGGCCGCGCCTTATGGCCTTAGCCCCCGCCGCCCTTTGGCTTTTTTCGTTTCGCCAAAAAAACGCCGTTCCTCCTGGCCAGCTTCTTTTGGTTAGAAGTCAGGCTTAATGGCTGAAACGTTCCAGGACGTTTTTGATCTTTTGAAGAACAAGGCAAAAATGACTAAAGCCTTAATTGCCTATGGTTAATACTCTTAAAAAATTTACCATGAAAGTCATTTTTTAGTGATTTTTCATGATTTAAAATTTAATAAAAATAGGTGCTTAGCGATTTAAAAAAATCCAAAAAACGTTTCTTATGTCGAGGCGAGGCCGCCCCATCATGAAATGTTTTTAACCCCCACTTTCCCCTTTTGGCCGCCACCTTCTCCTTTTGACCTTCCCCTTCTCTTCTTTTGCCCCCCTTTTGGCTAAATAACTTCTTGAAACCCAGCCCAGCTTCAGCGATAATATTATTTGTGAGTTTATTAACTAAAGTTTAGGCTCTTAGCGTTTTTTTAAGCTCGTAAGGCTAAAAAGGCCATTTTCGCCTTTTTTAACCTTAGCGCTTTTAGGGAGCCTTTTTTTGACTCTTTTTGGGACTTTTTAAGCTATTTGATTTTTTAGATTTTTTTCAACTAAAAGTTTCTTTTTTTAAGCCTATATTCGCCTTTTGGAGGCCTCATGCCCTTTATTGGAACCTTTGTCCCGCCTGGCGACAAATCGGTCAGTCACCGCCTGATCCTCATGGCCTTACTTGCCACGGGCGAGTCGCTTTTAACTGGCCTGTCGACGGGCGAGGACGTAGCCACCTCTCTTTCGGCCTTTCGCGCTTTAGGCGGGGAGGCTAGATCTTCGGGCGAGGACCTCCAGATCATTGGCTTAAATCGGAACTGGCCTCGGTTTGACCAGCTAGAGATCGACTGCCGCAACTCTGGGACCACCATGCGCTTACTGACCGGAATCTTAGCCGGGATTCCGGGCCATTACGTCTTAGACGGGGACGACCAGTTAAGGCGTCGGCCCATGGAGCGAGTCGCCAAACCCTTACGCCAGATGGGAGCTAAGGTGACCTGTCATAACGGTCGCCCCCCAGTCATTATCGACGGAGGGCCTTTGACGGGTATTGACTACCTAACCGAGCACGCCAGCGCGCAGTTAAAAGGAGCGGTCTTACTGGCGGGTCTTTCCGCTAAAAGCCCGACCACGGTCACTGAGTCCTTAGCCACCCGCGCCCACACGGAAAACCTAATTAATTACTTTGGCGGTCGAGTGGCCGCGGAAGGTTTAAAGCTGACCGTGACCCCGGGGACTTTAACCTTGCCGCCCACTTTTAAGACCCCTTCCGACCCCTCGTCGGCGGCTTTTTTCTTAACGGCCGCGGCTTTTATTCCCGACAGTCGGGTGACGGCTCAAAACGTCCTTCTAGCCCCAACTCGGACCGGCTTTTTAAGCGTCTTAAACCGCATGGGGGCCAAAGTCACTCTAGCCATGACCTCGGACAGCCCCGAGCCAGTCGGCGACGTGACCGTGGAGTACGCCGGGCCATTAACTGGGGTCGAGGTTTTAGCCGCCGAGATTCCGACTCTCATCGACGAGATCCCCATCTTAGCTTTAGCCGCGACCCAGGCCCGCGGAGTCACTACTTTTCGGAAAGTCGACGAGTTACGGGTCAAAGAGACCGACCGCCTTATGGGGGTCAGGCACCAGCTAGGAGCCTTAGGCGCGCGAGTTACGGTGGAGGGGGACGATTTATTTATTAAAGGCCCCACCTCCTTTATTATCCCCGAGAGTTTAGACTCAGCCAGCGACCATCGTTTGGCCATGACCTTAAGCGTCGCCTTAACCGCGGCCCGAGCTAATATCCCTATCCTTGGGGCTGAGTCGATTCCTATTTCTTATCCTAATTTTATGGAGCGTTCGCGGTTACTATGGCGGGAATAAGCCAAAACCCTTGGTTATTAGGACTTTTGGGAGACGACCGAGTTTTAAGGTCCCCCTCCCCCATGATGCACCAGGCCGCCTTAGCCCAGGCTGGCCTTTTTGGTTACTACCTTCCTTTGCGCTTAGAGTCGGCGGATCTAAAAGCGGCCGTTTTGGGACTAGCCGCCTTAGGCTTCCAAGGTTTGAACGTCACCGCCCCCCACAAGGAGACCATCGCCCCTTTTCTGGCCTCTTTGTCTAAGGAAGCCGAGACCATTGGGGCGGTCAACACCTTACTATCGAGCCCAGACGGTTACGTTGGTTACAACACCGACGCCAAAGGATTCGCGGCCGCTTATTTACACAATCCGCCTGGCCAAAAAGCCTTGGTCTTTGGAGCGGGGGGCGCGGCTCGAGCCGTGATTCAAGCCTTAAAGTCCAAAAATCTCGCGGTGGTCGTCGCGGCCAGAAACCCCGAAGCCGCCTTAAAGCTCGCCCAGAGATTTGAGGAGACGGCCATAACCCTAGACGACTTAGCTAAGGCCCCGCCTTTTCCGGTGGTGGTGAACGCTTCTTCGGCCTCTTACCCGGCTGACCTTAATCCCCTGCCCAAGGTCACGGTCGCCGCCGACGGTTTGGTGGTCGACATTAATTACGGTCGATCCGACAACTACTGGACTAGCCTCGCCAAAGCCTCTGGGGCCCGGTTTGAGGACGGCCTCGGCATGCTGGCTCACCAGGCCCGGTTGTCCTTTAACCTCTGGACCAAAGAGGACTTAGGGTTGTCGCCCTTCGCCGGGGCTTTAGCCGTTTATTTAAGGGAAGGCGTGGTCCGGCCAGTTGGGCGCCCGTGACCCTTAACCACCGAGAAACCGACCTTAAGATCGTTAAACCCCTAGTCTTAATTGGTTACATGGGGGCGGGTAAGACCACGGTCGGGAGTTTTTTAGCCCACTACCTGAAAAGGCCCTTAGTCGATCTCGACGAGGCTTTAGAAGCCAAAGCGGGGCTTACCATCCCTTTAATCTTCGCCAAATACGGCGAGAGCTACTTTCGGGATTTAGAGACCCAGATCTTGACCGAGTACGCGACCAACCGCGCCCCCCTGGTCTTAGCCGCGGGGGGCGGGGTGGTCGAAAGGCCCGCCAACCGCGAGATTTTAAAAACGGTTAATACCTATTATTTAAAAGCCGCGCCCGAGGTCTTATGGGCCCGTCTCCATGGCCCAGAAAGAGCCCACCGACCTTTAGCTCAAAATCAAGCCGATTTCTTGGCCCGATTTCAAAAAAGAAAGGCCCTGTATGAGGAGTCCGGTCAAGCGGTCTCAGCCTTAGCCGCTCCCTTAGCCGTGGCTAACCAGATCGCGGCGGATTTCTTTACGGCCCCCGATTTTACCCTTAAAGCCCTAGACCGTCTGGCCTTAGTCCGGGCCTTTACCCCTAAAAGCCAGATCTTCGCGAGTTTATTTGAGTTAGTTAAAACTAAAAGGCTTTTAGTTTTATTGGATCGGGCCTTTTTAAACGAAGCCCCCCTGTGGCGGTCTTTAGGGCCCAAGACCTTAGTTTATATCCCCGAAGACCAAGGCGAAGCCGTTAAAACCCTAAGGCAAGCCGAAAAAATTCTGACTTTAATGGCTAAAAGCGGCTTAGACCGGAGCGACTATCTTTTAGCCAAAGGCGGCGGGGCCTTAACCGACTTAGGGGGCCTGTGCGCGGGTCTTTACAAAAGAGGCTTAAACCTTTTATTATGGCCAACGACTCTTTTAGGGGCAGTGGACGCGGCCATTGGCGGCAAAACCGCGGTCAACCTGGCCGGGGCTAAAAACCAGGTCGGCCTTTTTTATATTCCCAAAGAGACCTGGCTCGAGCCCTTGACTCTAGCCAATAACCCCAAAAATCTCTTAGCCGAGGGTCTGACCGAGGCCTTAAAGACTGGCTTACTGTTTGACCCCTTACTAACCCGCCTCATAGAAGAGAACCTAGACTGGCTCTTAGGCGGGGACGCGCCCTTGGTCTTAGCCGTGGCTCAGCGCTCGGCTCAAGCTAAAGCCGCTTTAGTGGAAAAAGATTTTCGCGAGGACAAGGGCTTAAGAGACGTTTTAAACTTAGGCCACACTTATGGCCACGCCGTGGAAAGTTACTACGGCCCGGCGGTTAGCCACGGTCGAGCCGTGGCTTTGGGTCTAGCCGTCGCCCTAGAGGTCTCTAAAACCCTAGGGTTTGACGTAACTTTAGCCAACGGTCTCCAAGATCTCTGTCGCCGCTTAGCCGGAGAACTACCGAAAAACCCGCCCGACGACGAGGTCAAAAGGCTTTTGACGTTTGACAAGAAGATCCGGGACGGCCGCTTAAAGTTTGTGGCTTTAAACGCCCCTGGTCAGCCTGAGGTCTTAACCAAGGTCGAGCCGGATCTGATCTTAACCGCCGCCAAGACCGTGGCTAGTAGATTGTCTTAAGGCCCACCCCCCCAGATGGTGGATGGGAGAGAGAGTGGGGAGAGAGAAAGAGAAAAAAAAAAAAGGCTTGGTGGCCCAAGAAGCGAGGTAACTCCGAGCTTAAGCCTTTTAAAAATGGACTAAAACTAAAACCTCTCTCAGACCCCACTTCTGATAAGCTATAGCTTCAGTCGGCCAGGTCTAAGACCAGCTTCAAAAAGGTCAAGTTTAAAACTATCACTAAGGTCAGGTTTAAGACCTTAAATTAAGACGCGTTTAAGTCTATATCTAAGACTAAACAGACTATGTGAACTACCGCTACCCTGAAGGGTACCGGCTTCCAAAAGGAGGTTGGTTAGGTCACAAGACTAAGGTTTGGAAACAAACCTACGTTGGAAAGGTAATGACGCCCAAGAGTCGCCGCCTCAGATCCTGGCGATTGTCGCGACAAGTTAAAAAACTCAAGTGGTGGGAACTGCGCTTACCGTAATAAGCTTTTCCAACTTTGTCGAGAGGAAGTCCCAAACCTCATCATGGTAAAAGCGATGAGGTGGGCATAACCGACGAAAGTCGAGGTATTCATTTTTTTGACTTACGTTTATGTTTTAAACAAGAATGACGAGCCACTAAGGCCGACTTGTCCGGCGTTAGCCAGGATTATAC
>JAIROO010000333.1 GCA_031257535.1 Deltaproteobacteria bacterium | reverse complement strand
AAAAAACCGTGTTATCCCTTTTAGGCCAACTCCCGTGCTGGACTTGGCTGCTTAACCTTGTCCAATTGCACAGGTGGAAAAATTTTGTTTCATGACTCTTAGGTGACGCGGCGAGCCATGAGAGTTTTTGGGGCCGCGATCTTTTTCTGGCTCTCCAAAAAAAGTCGCGGCCGTTTTTTTAACGTTTCAGGGTCGATTGACTTTTTAGGTTTTTAGCCGTGGCGTTACTTTGGGCTTTAGAACTATTATTAGCTTTGGCGCTAGCCTTAGTTTTAGCTTTAGCTTGGCTTTTAGCGGCTTTCGCTTTTTTAGCTGATTTGCCTTGTTTAACGGTCGCGCTAGTTTTTTTGGCTTTGGCCTTTGAGCCAGTAACTTTAGCCTTAGAGGCGTTAGCTTTGGCTTTAGAGCTTTTAGCCTTGAGGCTACTAGTCGCTTTAGCCGTAAGGTTTTTAGCCGGTTGGCTGGCGGCGGATCGAGCGACTTTTTT
The DNA here is from genome assembly GCA_031257535.1 of Deltaproteobacteria bacterium. Classification (GTDB taxonomy): domain Bacteria; phylum Desulfobacterota; class Desulfarculia; order Adiutricales; family Adiutricaceae; genus JAIROO01. The sequence goes on along the minus strand of JAIROO010000333.1, from coordinate 3,681 downwards.
GGTTTTAGTCACCCGGTTGTCGTTGGCCGTGGCTAAGCGGGTTTGAGCTTTAATCGGGACCAAAAGGACCTGACCAAGTTTGAGTTTATGTTTATTAGCTAAACGGTTAGCCGCGACCAGCTCGGCCGTGGTGACCCCGTGTCTTTTGGCGAGAGTGACTAAAGTGTCCCCGGAGACGACCTTGATTTTCTTGGTCACGACCGAGTAAGCGCCCTGGCTTTTCGATAATCCTCTAGCCGAAGCCAAGGTCCCCCGTTTTTGGGTTGTTTTTTCGTTTAAAGCTAGTTGAGCTTGATAGCGCGACTGGCTAACCCATTGGGCTTTTAGGCCCTCGGAGATGGTCGTCACGCCTTGGTTGTCGATAACGCGCCGGGCGGCCACGAAGCGCTCTTTGCGGCCGCGGCCGTTGATATCGCTTTCAGTGATGGTTTTACCAGTGCGAGGACTGTGAATATATTTGTCGTCGCCGGTGTAAATGCCGACGTGGGAATAGCCGTAGTTAAAAAAGACCAAGTCCCCGGGCCGAAGATCTTCTTTGGCGATGGGGACGCCGACGGTCATCATCTCCCGCGAAGAGCGCGGCAGGACGACCCCATTTTGTTTGTAAACCCAATTAACGAACCCACTGCAGTCAAACCCGGTCTCTGGGGAGATCCCGCCGTACCGGTAAGGCACGCCAACTTGAGAGAAGGCGTTCTTCAAAATATTGTTGACTTTTTTTAGGTTAGCGCTATATGAGTTGGCGCTATAGGGCGTAGCTAAGGTTTTAGGACGGTAAGCGTAGTTAGACTTTTGGGCGCAGCCAAAAGCGAACGCTAAAAGAAAAATAAGAGGCGTTATTGATAATCTGAAGGCGGGCCTTAAATTAGTCCGTTGGTGGGACTCGGGGGCACTGGCGTTCATCGCGTCTCCTCGGCAATATACCGTTTTCCCCCAGCGAACGACTAATTCCGCGGTTGACCAGAGCCATAAATTCGCGGCTAGAAGACTCCCAAAGACCTTAAAAACCAAAAAAACGTTTTGACTTATAATAACTTTGGAGTTCGCCTAAAAAAAGGGTTTTTGACCCTTTAGAAAGACGCGGTTAGGGTTTTCGGCGTATGTTTGGATAAGCCTGATGGGCGTCAAATATATTAAAAAATAATAATATAAAAAACCCAGGCGTTTTCGGTCTCTTTCACAAACCCTCCTTTTGGGAAGTGGCGAGCCACGGAAGGCGTAAACAGGAATTTTGGCTAAGACCGAAGAGTAACCAAATTCCTAAAAAAATGACGCGTTAAAGGCGAAAAACGAAAAAAAAGAAAAATTAGTCCGCGTTATAGCCAATTAAGCGTAAAAAGCGTTAGCCAAAACTAACCAGATTTTTGAGACAAACCGATAATGCCAAGTTTTAAGGGGCTTGTCAAGGGAAATATGAGAATCAAAAACAAAATAATGTTCTGTCTAAAGGGCTAAATTTTATTGAGGGTCAGCTCCCTTTTAAGTTTTTCGACCTTGTAGAGCCTAACCGAAAAATGTTTCTCCCCTGAAAAGCCCGCCTATAATTTTCTTAAGCCTGGCTTAATTTGACTTAACTCTGGCTTAATGTAACTTAAATCTGGCTAAATTTGACTTTACTATTTCTTTATATAACTAAAAAATTGCTTAATTTAATAAAAAGTGACTTAAAAATACTAAAAATATCTTAGATATTGATTATATTTAGCTTAATTAGGCTTTACCAAAGCTTATGCCTTGATTAACCATGGCTTTAAACTTGGCGAGCTAGAGCTTGACCAGAGCTTAACCAGAGCTTTATCTTTGATTAAGCGGAGCTTTAACTTTGTCTAACCAGAGCTTTAACATTGATTAAGCGGATCTTTAACATTGATTAAGCGAAGCTTTAATTTTGTCTAGCTAGAGCTTTAACATTGATTAAGTAGAGCTTTAACTTTATCTAACCAGAGCTTTAACTTTATTAAATTTGTCTTAAGCTTGTTTAACTATAGCTTAAAACTGTTTAAACATGTCTTAAATTTTTTTGGTTAACCTGGCTCAAACCTGGCCTAAACCTGGCCTAAACCTGGCCCAAACTTGAACCCAAACTGGCCTAAACTTGGCCTAAACCTGGCCTTTAACTTGGATAAAATTTAGGCTAAAACTCATATTTAACACGGCCGAAATAAACTACAAAGGGGCTTAAAGACGTTTTCCTCTTTCGTCGCCACTATCCGCGTGAGCCTTAAAATTGGCGACTACCGGATAATAGGCCTAACTGGTTTTCGGTAATTTGAGGAGTCTTTTTTTAAGAGCGGTTGACCAGCTACCTAAGGTTAAAACCCAGCATAAGCCCCGAGGAGATCTGGTTTTTGGAACCCCGTTTAACTAAAGGGGAGTCAGCGGCCGGGCCAGTTAAGAGCTTATACTCGCCAAAAAGGCCTAAGTTTATGGACTTGGTGAGGCTATAGCTTACCGTTCCGCCTAAGGCCACGTGTTTAAAGCCTGAGTCGGCGTGGTAGACTCGGTACCTGGAGTCGCGGGCTTGCTTAGCGTTAATTCCAAAATAGCGCTGGTTATAATCCTCGTCGGCGAACATGGTCGAGATTTCGGCGGAGGCGTGTAAGTTTTCCAGAAACTGGTGGGTCACGGCCGCCCCCGCCTCTAAGGTCAAGCCATCGGCGTCGCCAAGGCCATGATAACCATTTAAGAAGATGGTCAGATCCCCAGGGCTGTAACTGAGCATGGCTCCCGCGGCCAACCCATCGTCCACGTCGCCTAAGCCTTTTAATAAATGGCTATCGTTTTCGTCGCGGCCCGACCAATAGCGAATCGAGGGAGCCACGGTAAAAGTTCCGTCGTCGATGACCCGAAAGCCCAAGCCCTTAGACAAGGAAAGAAAGAGGCGGTCATAGGCCAGCTCCACCACCGGCAGAACCCGGACCTCATATTTTTTGCCGCCCTCAAACTCCGGGGCGGAGATCAGACCCGCGCCTAAAGAGATTTTTAGCTGGCTCGCCGACAGGCCTTGAGGTGGCTCGGCCGTGGCCGCGCGCCGACCTAGCTCTAAGTCGTCGGTCTGTTGTGCCCAAAGAAGCCCAGGCTCGCCTATTAATATAGTTATTCCGAAAGCCAAAAAGGCGAGAGCGAGGCTATAAGGACGGCGCGACAAATGGGCGAGACGCGAAAAAAACTTCAACATGGCGAAACCCCTAAACGAGATGGCCGGAAAAATTAAGAAAAAAACTTTGGTGGGCCGTTATGGCGATTTTTCTAAAAAACCGCTTGAGGTCTAGGCTTTAAAGACTAGCATATTTTTCTCAAAAAATCTATCATATTTTCCTAAAAATTTTTGAGAGCGTCTAAAAAATTGTCTGGAATTCTGATAAGGTATTATTTATATATTTTACGTCTATTTTATGGTTAGATTGAATTTTTGATGGCTATGTAAAAATCCCCAATAGTCTGGAACGAAAGGTTTTACATACCTACTTATCATTTTTTTTGAGGGGGTCTAAAGACGACTTCGTAACCCCCCTCAAAAAACCGGTGGAGATTTGAGTTCATCCTCTTGATCGCCGTTTAACGACAACGGGCCGTATCGCGAACGGAGCCTTTCCAGCTTTTGGTAAGGCTCTTTAACTCCCATAGCGGCGCGAAGTTGACTTCGAACGCTCTAATGAGGCTGAAAAGGTCAAGGCGAAG